>JAZRPC010000050.1:0-26982 GCA_045649005.1 Acutalibacteraceae bacterium | reverse complement strand
TATTTACCGAAATGCCATCCTGGCAGTATCTTGGTGAAGGTGAATGGCGCGATATCTGCCTCGACAATGTTCGCAGAATGGTGCTTCGTGACAGAAACCATCCCTGTGTTATTCTTTGGGGTGTGCGTGTTAACGAGGGTCTTGATTGCGACGAATTCTATACACAAACAAACGCTCTCGCAAGGGAGCTCGACAACACACGTCAGACAGGTGGCGTAAGAAATATGCCTATGAGCCACCTTCTCGAAGACGTTTATACAATGAACGACTTTATTCATTCAGGTAGCTTTATCAACCTTCTCCCCCCTGCCCTTGTCACAAAGAGCCTTACTGCTCCCTATCTCGTAACAGAGCATAACGGCCATATGTTCCCCACAAAGAGCTTTGACAGAGAGGGTATAAGGGCAGAGCACGCCCTTCGCCACACAAGAGTTCTCAACACTGCCTATGGCAACCCGAGAACAAGCGGTGCTATTGGCTGGTGCATGGCAGACTACAACACACACAAGGACTTCGGTAGCGGTGACAGAATCTGCTACCACGGTGTAACGGATATGTTCCGTGTTCCCAAAATGGGTGCGGCAATTTACCGTTCACAGCAGGATGACAAGCCCTTCCTTGAGGTTACCTCTGCTATGGATATCGGTGAGCATCCCGGCGGAACAATCGGTGACGTTTGGGTATTTACAAACTGCGATTACGTAAAGCTTTATAAAAATGGTAAATATACAAGCACAATTTACCCCGATTCTTCAAAATTCAAAAACCTTCCTCATCCCCCGATGATTGCATCCGACTTTATCGGTGATGCGCTTGTTACAGATGACGGCCTTGACCCCAAGTCTGCGGCACTTCTCACAGATACACTTATTGCCGCACAGACAAAGCAATGGAAAATGCCACCCTCAAAATTCGTTAAAGCGGGTGCCGCAATGGTTGTCGGCAAAATCCCCTTTAACAGAATGTTCGATATCGTCACAAAATACATCGGCGGTTGGGGTAACGAGCAAATTACCTACGCTTTCGAGGGTTATAAGGACGGCGAATGTGTTGCAACGGTAGTGAGAACTGCTGTTACAGAGCTTCACATCGACGTTAAAGCTGATTCCTGCATTCTCAAGGAAGAGGACACCTACGATGCAACAAGAATTGAAATCGTTGCTAAAGACCAGAACGGCAACAGAGTCCCCTTTGCAGACAGTTCTGTTAAAGTAACCGTTAAGGGTGCGGCAGAGCTCATTGGTCCCTCTGAATTCCCGCTAATAGGCGGTGACAGAGCATTCTGGATTCGCACAAACGGCAAAAAAGGCGATATCAGCGTTACAGTTGACGCAAACGGAATCGGCAAGGTTAAACTTGACTTAAAGAGCGAATAATAATATAATAATTTTCAAACCACCTCTCCCATTCGAGAGGTGGTAAACTCTAAATCATATATTAAGGAGAAAAAACGAAAATGAGCAAACAGCCCTATTACATTACCACAGCAATTGCATACACCTCAAGAAAACCCCATATCGGAAACTCTTATGAAATCGTGCTTTCCGATGCTTTGGCAAGGTTTAAACGAATGCAGGGCTATGACGTTTTCTTCCAGACCGGCACAGACGAGCACGGTCAGAAAATTGAGGAATACGCTGCTGCGGCAGGCGTTTCACCCAAAGAATATGTTGACAAGGTTGCGGGCGAAATCAAGGATATCTGCGATTGCCTTAATACAACCTATGATAAATTTATCCGCACAACAGACAAAGAGCACGAAGAATCCGTTCAAAAAATCTTTAAAAAGCTTATCGACAAAGGCGACGTTTACAAGAGCGAGTATGAGGGTTGGTACTGCGTGCCCTGTGAAAGCTTCTTCACAGATTCCCAGCTTGTTGACGGCAAATGCCCCGATTGCGGAAGAGAAGTTCGCAAAGAAAAGGAAGAAGCATATTTCTTCAAAATGAGTAAATATCAGAAGCAGCTCGAAGAATATATTGAAGAAAACCCCAATTTCATTTATCCCGAAAGCCGCAAAAAAGAGATGATAAACAACTTCATCAAGCCCGGTCTTCAGGATTTGTGCATTTCACGTTCCACCTTCAAATGGGGCATTCCCTTCCCCGGTGATGAAAAGCACGTTATCTACGTTTGGGTTGATGCTCTTCTCAACTACATCACAGGCCTCGGTTATGACCCCGAAAACGAGTCTGAAATGTATAAAAAATACTGGCCCGCTAACGTTCACATTATCGGCAAGGATATTCTTCGTTTCCACACAATTTACTGGCCCATTATGCTTATGGCATTGGGCGAGCCTCTTCCCAAACAGGTATTTGGCCACCCGTGGCTCCTTTCAGGCAACGACAAAATGTCTAAGTCACGTGGCAACGTTATTTATGCAGACGAGCTTTGCAACCGCTTCGGTGTTGACGCTGTTCGTTACTATCTTCTTTCCGAAATGCCCCACGCACAAGACGGAACAATCACCTATGAAACAATCATCGAGCGTTTTAACTCAGACCTTGCAAACACCCTTGGCAACCTCGTTAATCGCACGGTTGCAATGAACAACAAATATTTCGACGGTGTTATCCAGGCTCCCACAGCCGCTGAGGATATCGACACAGACCTTAAAGAAACTGCACTTTCCACATTGGGTGAGGTTGCAAAGCTTCTTGACACATACAAGGTAAGTGATGCACTTTCTAAAATTTTCGACCTTGCAAAGCGTTGCAACAAATATATCGACGAAACAATGCCCTGGGCTCTTGCTAAGGACGAAGAAAAGAAAGCAAGACTTGGCACAGTTCTCTATAATCTTCTTGAGGGAATCCGCTTTATTGCAGTTCTTCTTGAACCCTTTATGCCCGAAACAAGTGCAAAAATACTTGAGCAAATCGGCTCGGATGTTAACACACTTGATTCCATCGCTGAATTCGGTGCAATCAAGGCAGGCGACAAGGTTGGCGTTGCAACACCCCTCTTCTCACGTCTTGACGTTGAAAAGACACTTGCAGAAATTGAGGCATCTCTCCCCCAGCCCGAGGAAGAAAAGCCCGAAATCGAGGGTCTTGCAGAAATTCAGTATGACGATTTTGCAAAGGTTGAGCTTCGTGTGTGCGAGGTAGTTGATTGCAAGCCCATAAAACGAGCAAAGAAGCTTCTTGAGCTCACACTTAACGATGGAACAAAAACACCAAGAACAGTTGCTTCCGGCATAGCAAACTGGTACAGCCCCGATGTCCTTATCGGTAAAAAGGTTATTGTTGTTGCAAACCTTGCACCAAGAACACTTTGCGGTGTTGAAAGCCACGGTATGATTCTTGCAGGTGAAATCGGCGAAAACGACGTTAAGGTTGCTTTTGTTGACGGTCTCCCCGCAGGAACGATATTAAGCTGATAATATGTACAGAAACATTTTTGATTCACACGCACATTACACAGACAAAGCGTTCAATGATGACCGCAAAAATATGCTCGGCTCCCTTAAAGAGTCGGGCATTTGCGGTGTTATAAACTGCGGCGCTGATTTAGAATCGTCAAAAAAATCCTTAAAACTCGCTGAAGAATATGACCATATTTATTTCGCCTGCGGAATCCACCCTGAAGAGGTCGAAAATCTTCCCGAAAACTACGTTGATATTCTCCGAAACCTTGCAAAGCATAAAAAATGCGTTGCAATCGGCGAAATCGGTCTTGATTATTATTGGCGACAAGATACAAAAGAAAAGCAAAAAGAAGTTTTTGAAAAACAGCTTCTTCTTGCAAAAGAGCTGAGCCTGCCCATAATAGTCCACGACAGAGAGGCCCACGGCGACACTCTTGAAATTCTGAAAAAGCACAAGCCCCAAGGAGTTTTGCATTGCTTTTCGGGTAGTGTTGAAATGGCAAAGGAAGTTTTGAAGCTTGGTATGTATATCGGATTTGGTGGTGCGTTAACCTTCAAAAATGCAAGAAAAGCTGTTGAAGTGGCAGAAATGTTACCCACGGAAAAGCTTCTTTTTGAAACAGACTGCCCATATATGGCACCTGTGCCTATGAGAGGTAAGCGCAACGACTCAAGCCTTATTCCCTTCGTTGCAGAAAAAATGGCAGAAATAAAAGGTCTAGACCCCCAAAAGCTTATTGATATCGCCACAGAAAACACTAAAATGCTATTTAATATATAAAATTATATCCCCGATTGAAAGGGAGCGTAAATAAGGGATTTATTAGGTTTAAATTTAATATTTTCCGTTAATACTTTATGAAAACACACCGTAGGCGCCAGCCTGACGGTGTGTTTGTCATTTCGTCTGAACGAAAACTATTTAAATTTAAACTGCTTTGCACCTTAAATCTTTTAAATTTGGATGCAAAGCAAGATACAAATGGGAGGGCACCCTGACGGGTTCCCTCCCATTTTAACGACGCTATGCGCCAAAGTTAATGATTTAAGGCTATTAAATCCCTAATTTACACTCCCTAATCGGGGACTTTTTTATTTTATGGAATTAAGAATTTTTTCGCCCATATCATTTATAATGTCGAAATTGGTTGCTTCAATGTAATATGCCTCCAACTTATCGTGTATATCCTTTGCAAGTGCAAGCTTTCGCACCGCTTCGTCTATAAGCTCCCTTTTGGCTTTTTTCTGTATATTCAGCTTTTCTCTGTTGCGGGCGAAACCGTCTTTATCATAAAAGCGGGTTGCGTGAACTGTTTTCTCGCCGCCATCTATAGAAGAATGGTAGCTGTTTTGCGTAAAAAACGCCAGCTTCAGCTCGGGGATTATAAGGTGCTCGATTTTTGCTGTGGGAAATATTGGGCAAAAGCACTCTATAACGTCGTAGCCGTTACCCCTTGCGTAATTGCTGAGATATGCCGCAGCAAAGGGTGATACTGCTGAAAATTCGTCTTCAAGGGTTATAATTCTTTCACATAAGGCTACAACAGTTTCATGCTGCACACTTATCCCCACGGGTGAAACTGCTGATAAAAACCTTTTTATTTGTCTGCCCTGCTTTGCGGTTTTTCTAGCCGGTATTTCTCTGTTTGCAATTCGTTTCACAAAACGCTCCAATTTAATTGTATCAGTAAAGCTGCCGCAAATTCCCGCACTTTCTTTTTCAATCTGCGATGCCACGTGTAAAAACTCTGAAGCTCTTTTATGCTGTAGCGCATTCGACTGCATAAGCTGACCGATTTCATATATATGGGATTGTAGTTTTTTTCTGTCCCACGCAACACCCAAATCCACAATATGCTCGCTGACACCCGTCATTTTCGGGTCAAATGTGTGGGGTGCAGTGCCGTCGATAATTGAAAAATTGATTTCGGGCGCAATAACAACATCAAGTGAAGACGGGTCAGCACTGCAAAATCCCCGTTCAACAAAATAGCCTTTGCCCTCTGATGTTTTTGCAACCTTTTTCATCAAAGTAGATTTGCCTGTTCCCGGGCCGCCTTTTAAAATTATATGTTCACCTTTTTCATACGGGTCATAAATCTCGCTGAACAATGAGCAATAACCACTCTTATTATTCACCCCAAAGAAAAATGACACGGGAAAAATTGTACTCTTCATAATACCACCCCTTCATCGGTTATATTATGATTTTTTACAAATTTTGTTACTTATTAATTGACTTTTTTCTAAAGAAATTATATACTAATTTTGTATGTATTTTTACGAAAGAAGGTCCGTTATGTCAAGATACGAAGAGGCAAAGAAAATCTATTCAGCCTACGGTGTAGATACAGAAAAGGCTCTTGATGCCCTCAAAAACGTTACTGTTTCCGTTCATTGCTGGCAGGGCGACGACGTCACAGGCTTCGACAGCAAGGCTGCTCTCTCCGGCGGTATTCAGACAACCGGTAACTATCCCGGCAAAGCAACAACACCCCAGGAGCTGATGGCAGATATTGACAAAGCATTTTCTCTCATCCCCGGCAAAAAGAAGCTGAATCTTCACGCAAGCTACGCTATTTTTGAAGACGGTGAATTTGCCGATAGAAACGCTCTTCTCCCCAAGCACTTTAAAAAATGGGTGGATTTTGCAAAAGAGCGAAATATGGGTCTTGATTTTAACCCCACCTTCTTCTCTCACTCAATGGTTAAAGACGGTCTTACTCTTTCCTCGCCCGACGAAGAAACAAGAAAATTCTGGGTACAGCACGGCATACAGTGTCTTAAAATCGCCGAGTATTTTGCAGAAGAAACCGGAATCCCCTGCGTTATGAACATCTGGATTCCCGACGGCTATAAGGACATTCCTGCAGACAGGCTTTCTCCCCGTGCACGCTTCAAAAAATCCCTTGATGAAATCCTTGATACACCCTATGACAAATCAAAGGTTTACGTAACCCTTGAATCAAAGGTTTTCGGCATAGGTCTTGAAAGCTATACTGTTGGCTCCGCAGAATTCTGCCTTTCATACTCCGCAAGCAAGGGCATAACCCCTCTTATGGATAACGGTCACTATCATCCCACAGAGCTTGTGTCGGATAAAATATCCTCACTCCTCCTTTTTAACGAGAAAATCGCTCTTCACGTTACAAGAGCTGTCCGTTGGGATTCAGACCACGTTATTCTTCTTGATGACGAAACAAAAGAAATCGCAAAAGAAATTGTCAGCCACGACGCTCTTGACAGAGTGTTCATCGCAACCGACTATTTCGATGCTTCAATAAACAGAATTTCCGCCTGGGTCACAGGTGTCAGAAATCTTCAGAAGGCTCTTCTTAACGCTCTTCTTTTACCATCAGAAAAAATGAAGACACTCCAGCAGAACGGCGATTTCACATCGCTTATGGTCCTTTCCGAAGATTTAAAAACAGCACCTCTTGGCGATATCTGGGCTGAATTTTTAGCAAGAGAAGAAACAGACAGCGATTATCTTACAGAAATAAAAAAATATGAAAGTGAAATTTTGGTGAACAGAAAATGAAAAACATACTTGAGGCACCCTTTGTTGAAGAAATGAAAAAAGTAACCGCCAATATGTACCGTATGGGTTGGGCAGAAAGAAACGGTGGTAACATCAGCTATATGCTCGAAGAAGATGAGGTTGCAGAATACCTTGACCTTAGCTACGTTATCCGCACAATTCCCACGGGCTTTGATGCAACAGAGCTTATCGGCAAAATATTTATTGTAACCGGCACAGGCAAATATTTTAAAAACGTTGAGTTTGACCCTGAAACAAATCTTGGCATTATCCGCATTGCAGAAGACGGCACAACCGCCGAGCTTCTCTGGGGTTACAAGGATGGTAGCAGATTCACCTCCGAGCTCCCCGCTCACCTTATGAGCCACATTGCAAGACTCAGGGTTAACCCCGACAACAGAGTTATAATGCACACACATCCTACATACACTCTTGCTATGAACCACATTCACAAGCTTGATGAAAAAGAGCTCACCCACACCCTTTGGGAGATGTGCACCGAATGCATCATTGTTTTCCCCGACGGTATCGGCGTTCTTCCCTGGATGGTTTGCGGCAACAACGAAATCGGTATTGCAACAGCTGAAAAAATGAAGAATTACCGCCTTGTTGTGTGGGGTCTTCACGGTATCTACGGTTGCGGTAAGGATATTGACGAAGCCTTCGGTCTTATCGAAACAGTTGAAAAAGCGGCTCAGCTTTATATGATTGCAACCGCAAGCGGCGCAAGAATCAACACAATCACCGACCAGAACCTTTGGGACGTTGCAGGCAGCTTCGGCATCCACGACAAGGTAAGAAAAGATTTTCTTAATCTTTAATAAATTTCAGTAAATAAAAAATCCTTTAATCCGATTTCTCGGATTAAAGGATTTTTGTTTATTGTCAAATTGGTTATTTTGCAGCTTTTCTTGCTTCTTCGATTTCTGCAACCATTTCTGCCTGACGTTTTTCTGTGATCGTGTAGAAGAACATGGGAACCGCACAAGCAAACATACTGATAACACCTGAAAGAACAAGCATATTCCAAAGAGTGTTTGCACCCTCGGTTGAAATGAAGCCTGTTTCAGAGTTAATGCCTGCAGCAGAGAATGAGATAACACCGATGAATGCGCCAACAGCCATACCGATTTTGTTGATAAGAGTCTGCATAGCGAAGCAGATACCCTCACCACGTTCACCTGTTTTCCATTCGAGGTAATCAACTGTGTCACCAATCATTGCGTAGGTGATGATGTTGTTAACACCCTGAGGAATACCGAGAAGAACAAGTGCGATTGCGGCAACAATAAGCTTCCAGGGAGCATCGTAGCCAACAAAATACATAACTGCCATTACAATGCCACCGAAAAGGTGAACTGCAATGTATGCCCATTTTTTTGTAAATTTCTTTGACATCCAGGGAACAAGAACAGAAGCAACAAGTCCACCGGGAACAACAAGAAGGGTTATAAGGCTGTACATACCCTCGTTCTGAAGAACGTATTTTGCGAAGTAAAGACCGCCGGTATATGTGTAAACCATTCTTGCACCGCCGAGAATACCGGAAAGAACAATAAGAAGAAGCTCTTTGTTTTTAAAGAGAAGCTTGAGGTTGTGACCAAGGCTGGGGGGATTGTCGTTTGCAGTGAAGCGTTCTTTAGTGTTTTTGAAGCCATAGAAGAACATGGGAATAGCCGCAACAACAAGAACAACAGCAGCAATGAAATATGTCCATTTAAGTGTGTCAGCGTTAGAAACTTCCATACCCTTGATAACGGTGCCCACAAATACTTTTGCACCCTCAGCATCAACACCCTTATCAGCCATAATCTGAGCGATACCCTCTGCTGTATCGGGGTATTTATATTTAGCTGTAACAGCGCCTGTGATAATGGGAACAAAAACAGTAACAATACCTGCGCCCAATGTGCAAAGAAGACGTGTGATTGTAAGCATATTTCCACGAACAACCGTGTCGTTTGTCATACAGGTTGAAAGACCCCAATAGGGAACGTCTGCGACTGTGTAAACAACCGACCAGATAACGTAAACAATAGCAATAATAATGAAGGTTGCGGGTGCTTTTGCCTCGAAAACAGGAAGGAAGCAAGCAATCGTCATAATTGCAATGGGAAAAGCCATCCATTTAAGATAGGGTCTGCACTTACCCCATTTTGTACGGGTTTTGTCAACAATGGAGCCCATAATCGGGTCATTGAAGGCGTCAAAAATACGGGTACCGAGCATAAGGTATGCAACAGCCATTGAACCTGTCAACGTGCCGATTGTAACACCTTCCGCACCGAAAAGAAGAGCATCAGTTAAGAAAATTGTCAGATATGAACCGATAATGGTGCATACAAAGTTTTGACCGAAGCCCGCTATACCGTAAGCGAGAGCTTCTTTGGGTTGAAGATTGCCGTCATCCGGCTTTGTGCCGTAAAGCTTATGAAGCAATCCGTTGATTTTTGAGTTCATTCCTTTTTCTCCTTTAAATTTGGATTTTATTATATAACCTCAACGGTTTTCATAACAATGGGTTCAACAGGTGTGGAGCGCTCGCCACCGAAGCTCATTCTGCGTTCGATTTTGAGGAAGTCATCAACTACCTCCATACCCTCTGTAACCTTACCGAATGCGGCATACTGACCATCAAGGAAGGTGCAGTCGCCATAGCAGATAAAGAACTGACTGCTTGCGGAGTTGGGATTCTGTGAACGAGCCATAGAAACAACACCCCTTGTGTGTGAGAGCATATTCATAACACCGTTCATTGCAAACTCGCCTTTGATGTTTTCGTCGCTGCCACCGCAACCGGTTCCCTCAGGGTCACCACCCTGAGCCATAAAGCCATCAATAACTCTGTGGAAAGTGAGTCCGTTGTAAAAGCCTTTTTTAACAAGCTTCAAAAAGTTTTCACAGGTTATGGGTGCCTGCTCGGGGCAAAGCTCAATAATAAACTCGCCGCCGTTTTCCATTGTAACCTTGATTTTTTCCATTTAATTCACCTCCACGGGATTAATTGCATAATTTTCACTTGTTACCATTGTTGTTACGCTGTTCATTTCGATACCGGGATTGCCGTCTGCATCCTCTTGAACAGGTGAGTCTACATCTGTAACATAAACATAATAGTATTCAACATTAACGGGCATACCTGTAAGTTTATCAATCTTCAGAGTAATCTTACCGTCTTTAAATGTAACCTTGTTAACAACAGAGCCGTCTGTTTCGCTCAGAGCGGGTATATTGAAAATCTTACCGTAAGAAATTTTCTGGTATCTGTCCTTAAAGCCCGCAGAGCCTGTGGGGTACTCATTACCAACGTAGGTATCTGTTTTCATGGTAACTTCTCTATAGAAATAGTCGCCCTCTTCATAACACCTGATGCTTTCAATATCGTCAAGGGTAAGGTAGCATGAATAACCAAGATTGTTTATGGGGAAATCTGTGTAGTGAGTTGTTGTTCTCTTAGCAACGGTTTTCTTTGTTGTCTGGGGTTTGTACATATCCGTAGCCTTTTGTCTGAGGTCGGCTATGTTTTGCCTTAACTCCGCCTTCTGTGCTGAGGGGATAAGCAAGCCTGCCGCACCGTTGAGAAGATCCTCCATATAATCACAGGTTTTGTTTGTGTAGTCATCAAACTCCATATTTGTGACGTTAAGACTTGAATCGGGTGCATTTCTTGTTGTAACAAGCATAGAGGCGCACTGTGCAGTAGCATTTTTTGTGAAACCGGGTCTTACTTCTTTGATGCTGTTAATTTCCCTTTTGAAAAGGTTGAGGTTGTACTCATCGCTGTTAACAGCAACACCCTCTGTGCCGATACCTGCGGCAATGTAAAGTGCTGTTTTAACGTCCTCATAGGTTACGTAGCCGTCACCGTTAATATCATAAACCTTGCCTTCAATGGGGGCATCAATACCTGCCGCAACACGAAGAACGGTTCTTGCATCCTTAACATCAACGTCGCCGTCGTTATCGAAGTCAAATGCAGAGTAAATTTCCTGCTGGGTAAGAGCATAGGAAGAGATACAGAGCGCTGACATAAGCACGCATATTGTTAAAATTATCGAGAGGATTTTTTTCATTATAATCACCTTTCTTTAATAAACCGTTATTATTTGAAGTTGAACGCCGCTTTCAAAAAGCGAAGAGTCTGCTCAACTATTAATTCGTCACTTTCGTGTGCCTGCTTGCCTGTGTAAATAAAGAACCGCTCCTTGTAGTAGTCACAGGCGGTGGAAAACTGCAGCATCATAAAAATGTTATCAAGCAAAAATGCAAAAAACGCCGGGTTGATGTCATCTCTGACGTCGCCTGTTTGCTGAGCATTGCTGATGGCAACCGTGTAAACCGAAGCCGACATTGCCTCAACACGCTGTGAAAAGCCTGCAACAATATCAGAATTTTCGGTAGTTGTCAGCCTGCAATAAAGCTTTATAAACTCGGGTTGTTTTTTTGAAAAATCAAGAAGAGCTCTGATGATTGTTTCAGCCTTTACAAGAATATCCTCCGAGGAATCTGCAAGGCTGAGAAGCAGCTCCTCTAAAGAAGAGAGCCCGTTCTGAACAACCATAGTAAACAGGGTTTCTTTATTTTCAAAATATTTGTACACCGAGCCAACGCTTATTTCAGATTTTTTTGCAATCTGCTGTATCGATGTGTTTTCAAAGCCGTTGTTTGCAAATTCCTCAATCGCCACACGAACAATGCGGTCTCTTTTCTCCTGAGGGATTTTGTCAAAAGCGGCTTTATGCAACTGAATATTATTATTAATCATAAAATTCACCAAACATACGCCTAATTATATATATAATAACATCTTATATATAAAAAAGCAACGAAAAACAAACAAAACCGCATCCAAAATTGAATGCAGTTTTTTGGTAAGAGTTTATAAAACATATTAACAGAATGTTACGGGTTTGTTACTAAACACCGCAAGCCCCTCTATCGTCACCCTCTGAAAAATCGAACTCAACGGTTATATGGTCCACACCCATTTCTTCGCTGACGCAGAGAATCTCCTTTTTTATATCATTCAAACGAGGAATTTCGAGGGAGTTGTGGGGTGTTATGTGGACTGTGGCAAGGTTTTTTTCACCGTCAAGAGACCATATATGAATATGATGAACGTCAACAACACCGTTAATCTTCGATAACGCTTTTTTATATTCTTCAACAGAAAATCCGACGGGTGTCTTTTCCAGCATCACCCATAAAACATCAATAACGTTTCTTGCGGCATTCCACAAGATAAAAACAGCAATAGCCACAGATAACAAGCTGTCAACAAAATACCAATTAAGAAAATGCACAAATACACTTCCTACAAAAACAGCCAGCCACCCCAACACATCCTCAAGCAGATGAAGATTTATGGCCTTTTCGCCGGCACCGCTTCCGTGGGATGTTTTGTATGCGGCAAAACTGTTTATTGCAACGCCGAAAACCGAAATCAGAAGCATTCCTATGCCGTTTATTTCGTGAGGCTTGAAGAATTTTATCACCGAACCGATAATAATTCCCACACTGCCCGCAACAAGTACTACAGAAGTTATTAACCCCGAAACCAAAGAATATCTTCTGTATCCATAGGTGTATTTTTCATCGGCTTTTTTATTGGAAATTTTCTCGAGAATCCACGCTATACCTATTGTTGCACAATCCCCAAAATCGTGTACCGCATCAGATAAAATTGCAAAGCTCCCTGTCAGATAACCGCCCGCAAGCTCCACAAAAACAAACGCCAAATTCAGGAAAAAAGCCGTTCCGATATTCTTTTGTGAGCTGTGTGAGTGACTATGGTGATGGTGATGGTTACTCATCTATATGCTCCGCCGCCTTTTCAAAAATTTCTTTTACGTGGCTGTCGTGTAAGGAATAGAAAACTTCTTTACCGCTTTTTCTTGAGGTAACCAAGCGGTTATCCTTCAACACCTTTAACTGGTGTGAAATCGCAGATTTGGTCATCCCCAATATTGCCGCAATATCGCAAACGCACAGCTCGCCCTTATCCAAAGCCCACAATATTTTTACACGTGTAGTGTCACCGAAAACGCTGAAAAAATCTGCAATATCCTGCATTTTGACATCGTCTGCCATTTGCGAGCTGACCTTTTCTACGCTATCTTTATGCAAAACCTTACAGTCGCATTCCAAACGGATTTTTTTCATATACCCACCTCAATTGAATAACTATTCAACCATATTATAGTTGAACAACCACTCAACCGTCAACCTCTTTTTACAAATTTGTTCACAAAATATTATTTTTATACAAATATAATTCACAATTTGTTATTGAAATAGAAAAAAATTTAGATTATACTGTATGTGTATAACCATAACTATGGAGGTATCCTATGAAACACTCACGCTTTGCAAAAAAAGCACTGTTGCTTGCTCTTGCAACCCTGCTTTTTGTTTGTACTTTGGCTGTTACAGGCTTTGCGGAAGACCGTGAATATGCCTACAACAACAAATACGGGCAGATAATCCCCACGGACTCAAAGCTTGCGGCACCAAAAAAATCATATTCCTTCAGCGGTGACAGCGCCGAGCTTTACTTTATGCGTATAAGCGAAGGTAAAAAGAACGCTTGCTTTACCATTGAAATATATGCAGACAAAAAATATACCGAACCCATCAGAAGCCTCAGCGAGGAATTCGGCGAAGCAGGCAACAAGCCCTACAAAATCACATGGCGCTTCAAAGACACTCCCAGCGGTGTTTACTACGGCAAATGCTACGCATACGTCGAGAGAGATGACGGTCCCGTTATAGACTCCGACTCTGTAAGAGAATTTAAGATAACAATCGATCGTGTCGGTAAAAAAACAGTTAAAATAGATTCTGTTAAAAACACAAAAGACGGCGTCAAGGTTTCCTGGGTTACTCTGGCAACGGGTACAAAATACGTTGTTTACAGAAAAGCCCCCGGTGAAACCAAGTGGACTAAAATCAAAACACTGGGCGAAAACAAGTCTTCCTACACAGATAAATCCGTAAAAAGCGGTAAAAAATACACATACACCGTAAAATGTTATGACGGCGACTACGCAAGCCTTTACAATAAAACAGGCGTATCCTGCACATACCTTTCAACGCCAAAGCTTTCAAAGGTGGGTGGCTCGGGTCCCGTGGGCTACGCAAAAGTGCAGTGGGGCAAGGTCAGCGGTGCAAAGGGCTACTACGTTTACAGAAAAGGTGGCTCATTAAGTGCCTCAACGTGGGAAAAGATTGCCACAATAAAAAGCGGCTCAACAGTTTCATACGTTGATAAAAAAGCAAAAAGCACAGACTGGTATTACACATATTCCGTCAAAGCATACAACGGCTCAAGCACCAGTGATATGAACAAGGACGGTGTGGATTTCACATTCTTCAAGGCTCCTGTTTTAAAGAGTGCGTCATCTCACATCGATGGTATAAAAATCACCTGGAGCGACCCCAACTCCACAACCGATTACTATGCAATTTATCGTGAATCAAGCGATGGTTGGACAAAAATCGGAACAACAACCTCAAAATCATACATTGACAAAACTGTAAAAAGCGGCAAAACCTATACCTATATGGTAAGGGCATGCGCCGACACAAACCCCGGTGCATATAACGACAACGGAATCTCTGCAAAATTCCTTTCAGCACCCGTTCTGGGCGAGGTTACGTTTGACTCATCAGAGAAAGCAAAGGTAACCTGGAAGAAAGTCAGCGGTGCCAAAGGCTACAGGGTTTACAGAAAAATCACAGGTGAAAAAAGCTGGACTAAAATTGCGGATATTACCGACGGTTCAAAGGTTTCATACACCGACAAGGTAAAGAAGGAATCCGGCAAAACCTACACCTACACCGTTAAAGCTGTTAACGGAAAGGTAGTCAGCAGCTATAACTCAAAGGGTATTGCCCAGATGTTCCTTTCAAAACCCGTTCTTTCTGCGGGCAACAAAACTACCGATGCCGCAAAAGTCGGAATCAACGTTTCATGGAAAAAGGTCACAGGTGCAAAAGCCTACCACGTTTACAGAAGAGATGCTGTTAACACCTCATGGAAGAGAATTGCTACAAATATAACCGCTCTCAACTTCCACGACACAAAGGTTTCGGGCAACACCGCTTATGAGTATTGTGTCAAGGCAATCAACGGTGATTCTTTGAGCAAATACAATATAGTTAAAATGGTTGCTCTGGAAAGACCCGTTATTGAAAATGCTCTTGTCACAGAGAACGGTGTTGAACTCAAGTGGAACAAGGTTCCCGGTGCAGACACCTACTATATCTACAGAAGAACTCCCGACACTGAGTGGGCTGCTATCGGTTCATACTCTTTAAATTCATATACCGACACAGCAAAAGATGCTAAGACAACAGCCTTCCTTTACACTGTTGTTGCAGAATCCGACGGCTTCCTCAGCGACTACGATGCCTTCGGTGCTAAAAACTATGCAGAGGTTTCAGAGCTCAAAGCAACCTTTAACCCCGAAAGCGAAAACAATTCAGCATTTATCACCCTTGACTGGGCATACGGCGACGACTACGATTTCATTGAAATCTACAAATCAGCTGCCGATGATGAAAGCGTTATGATTGCTATGTTGCAGAATGTCGACGAGCAAGTTACACAGCTCACAGACCAGGCTATTCTCCCCGGAAACACTTATACCTACACAATAAAAACATATAAAGAGGGCAAGGTTGCTTTCGAAAACAGCACAACCGCCACCTATCCCCACGACCCGCTCAGGGCTGTTGAATTTGAATTGGAGCCCGTTTTCGACGATGACGGCGCTCGTGTAAACATCACGTTCACACCTGTTGAATTCGCTGAAGAATATGTGGTTTACAAACGCTTCGGCGCACAGACAAAGTGGGTTAAAATCGGCACTGTTTCAGCAGACAAGGTCACCGCTGAAGCATACACCTTTACAGATGTTGACGTTGATGCCGAGGTTAAATATTCTTATACGGTGAAGGCTGTTGCCTCTGACAGAGACAGCCTCTATAACGAAGACGGCAAAACAACAGCTGTTTATGAGCCAATCCCCGCAGTTGCAGGCATAATCGCTCAGCAAGCAACCGTAATTGAAGACGGTATTGAAAAAACAGTTGCCAGAATATCCTGGGATGCAGTTGATAATAAAAACATTCAGAAATACGATATTCTCAGAAAAACTATTGGTGGCGAATGGGAAACAATCGATTTCATCTTCCCCGACACATCCGTAACAACCTATGATGACCACACCATTGAACAGGGCGTTGAATACATTTATACAGTTGTTGCCACCGCCAGCGGACTTACAAGCACAATAAACGAAATCGGTGCAGAATTTTGCTGGCCCGCAGACCCGGTAGAACCCGAAGCTCCCGTTGAGCCTGAAGTTCCCGCTGAGCCTGAAACTCCCGCAGATCCCGAGGTTCCTGCTGAATAAATAAAATTAACAAGGTGTTTTCCGTTTTGGAAAACACCTTGTTTTTCTTTGCTTTTGCATCCAACGGCGTATTGCTATACGCCGAGTGGGCAGAAAAAACCATTTTGCGCCACTGAAAACTTTCTTTTTTCTTAGAAATAGTTTGATTTGGATGCAGATGGGTTTTTCTCTGCTCCGACGGCGTATTGGTATATGCCGAGTGGGCAGAAAAAAGCTATATGCGCCAAATCAGACATTTCTACGCCAGTGGAAGAGGTACTGTTGGGCTATTCCCTCACTACCCTTAATGCATTCAGGGAGCCCGTTGGGGTAAAGCTCGGATACTATACGCTTGACCCAAACGTCAACGGGGAAAGCCTCCATTCGCCCGAAGCCGTATAAAAGAGCGCATTGAGCCACCTTTTCGCCAACACCCTTTATTTTCAGTAGCTCGTTCTTTGCTGATTCAAAATCCATTTTTTTGATTTTTTCAATATCAACCTCGCCGGAAGCAATCTTTTGAGCGGCGTCGATAATATATTTCGCTCTGAAGCCGGAACGGATAACTGCCAGATCGTCAACGCTGAGACGAGCAACCACGTCAACACACGGAAAAGAATATCGTTCCCCCGTTTTTTCACCGAAATTCTCGCAAAAACGCTCAATAATCCCTTTTATTCGTGGAATATTATTGTTTGCGGAAATTATAAAAGAGCAAATCGCCTCCCACTCATCCTGCTTGAGAATTCTTATACCGTTATATTCCTTGCAAGCAACCGCAAGACTCTCGTCATCATAGGAGTCAATTATACTTTTATAATCTCTTTTTAAATCAAAATAACTCTCCCACAGATTTTCAAAATCCTCCTGTGTGGTGTTATACAAAACAATCTTATCTTTCTGCTGAGCGATTTTCAACTCTTTACCCTTTACTACACCATGCCACACACCTTCGCCATCAACTACCCAACGAAATGCCTGACCGCAATCCAAAGACAGAGAAATATCAAAGCATTCCACGTTCTGCAACACAAAATTCTCGCCCTCTGCATAAAATTTCATTATCTCACCCCACTATATGAACTCATCTTATGTTACTACAATATATCAAAGTTTGAAATTAGTAAATAGCTTGTCAAGTCAAATATTTATTTTGCGTTATTTTCTATGATTTGAACATAATTTTTCGGTTTTTTTGTGCTCATTTCCAATGGTAAAAACTACCAACGAACATTTATTTTTTCGTCGAAAAATCTGTTTCCATTCTGTATAATTTGTAAAGATACTAAAACATTTAGTATATTTTACTATCTTAAAAGAATTGTCGAAAAGACTTTCGAAAATGTCGAAAACCTCTATTTATAATGGGTTTTGAGTATATGTTGTAAACATTTTGAACACACTTTTGAACATTTTCGACGCAAAGCCGATTATACAAATTGTATATTTTTTGTATAGTCATTTTTGCCAAACACCTGTCCAAGCAACAAAAATGACACCTGTTGCTTTTCGTATCACCGTCGAAATTCTGTCATTTTTCTTTTTTGTGACGACACGAATAATTATCTGCATTTTTTCACATCATAAATAAAGAAAAAACAAAAAAAGGAGAACATATTTATGATAAAAGGTGTCAATAAACAGGTGCTGGAATTAACAGAAACAGAAAACGGATATTTTGAAAAAGCAATATTTTTTGTAAAACCCGAATACAGCGGACTTTCTGAAGGGAAATTGCGTGAAAACGCCCGCAAGGAGCTTGAAAAAACGGGTACTCCCCCCAAAATCAAGTCTTTTGGGAAAACTGCATTTTTAAAATCCGCAGGATTTTTGGGTCTGGCATTTGTTATCGGATTAATTGCAGGTTCTCTCCTTTTTTAATTGCTTTAAAAAGTGATTTGTGATAAAATGTGTTTAAAATACCGTGCAGTCCGTTAAGGAGATTTTTCTATGCGCTACAAACACATTTTCTGGGATTTCAACGGAACCATTATTGACGATGTGCGAAACGCTTTGTGCTGTGTTAACGATATGCTGTTAAGAAAAAACAAAGCTCCCATCACCCTTGAGCAATATTATGAATACGTTGAAACACCTATTATCGGCTTCTATCGCCACATTCTGCCCCCCGAGGAATTGAATTTCGAGGAAATTTCTGCCGATTTTCATAAAGATTACGCAACCCATATGGACCAGACCCGGCTTGCTGACGGTGCCCACGAGCTTCTTCACAAGCTGAAGGATATGGGGGCGCACCAATACATAGTAACCGCAAACCAGATTGATGAAGCCACCGACCTTATTGAGAAATTCGGAATAAGCGATTGCTTTGACCGTGTTTTAGGGGCTTCCGACACATTGGCGGGCAGCAAAATTCAACGTGCAAGGGATTTATTCGAATCCTTGAGCATTCACCCCAATGAAGCAATTTTCATCGGAGACACTCTTCACGACCTTGAAACCGCAAACGCTTTGGGGATTGACTGCGTTCTTGTAGCCTACGGTCACCAGGGAAGAAAGCTTCTTGAAGAGCACAATGCATTCACGCTTGAAAATCTCCAAGAAGTCGAAAAATACATTTTTGACGAAAGAAAAATTGATCTGCACACCCACTCAACCTGTTCAGACGGCACGTTGACCCCGACGGAGCTTGTACGCCACGCTAAAGAAACGGGAGTTTCGCTTATAGCTCTCACCGACCACGACAGCGTCGACGGAATAGACGAGGCCGCAAAAACCGCCGCTGAAATCGGGATTGACTTCATCCCCGGCATTGAATTTTCTGCCGCCGAGGAAACAGAAACCCATATCATAGGGCTTTTTGTGGATTGCAAAAACGAAATTCTTTTAAATACCATTGAAAAACTCCGTAGCTGTCGCCGCAAACGAATGGAAGAAACCTGTCGAAAGCTTCAAAGCCTCGGCTTTGATGTAACCATTGAAGAATGTGCCGAGCTTTCAGGCAAGGATTTTATCGGCAGGGCTCATATTGCACAGCTGATGGTGAACAAGGGCTATTGTGAAACTGTCAAGGAATGCTTTGAAAAATATATCGCTATGGGCAAGCCTGCATACACCGAAAAAAACGAGCTCACCGCCGAGGAAGCCATAAAAACAATAAAAGCCGCAGGTGGGCTTGCTTTTCTCGCTCACCTTAACCAGACGGGCTTTGATGATAACGAGCTCCGCACCCTACTTGAAAAATTCAAAGGCTATGGTCTTGACGGCATTGAGGGGTATTACACAGAATACTCCCCCGAGCAGATAACCCAATACCGCACCATAGCTGAAAGCTTTTCTTTCATTTTATCGGGCGGCTCTGATTACCACGCAGAAATGAAGCCCCACATAGAAATCGGCGTTGGAACGGGCGACCTTGCCATTCCGTACTACGTGGCAGAAAACATAAAAAGAAAAATCAATGATTAATCCCTTTTTACGGGTCAATACTATTAAAAATGGTGGTGACTCTTTTGGGAAAATATAAAATAAAAGCAAAAATTCTTTTACTTAAATACACCGTAATCGTCACAGTAGCATTTCTTGTGTCGTTTCTGTTACAAATCCTGTGCATTGCTACCCCATTTGTGGGAGCATATCTGTTTGCGAGCGGAGACGTTTTGGAAGCACTAACAAACCGCTATAACAATACTATTATTTTAACAGTATTCGTTACAGCGGTTTCTTTATCTGTTTTTTTCGGTTTAGTTTTATTCTCTGCTTTGAAAATGGGCGAAAGCCTTTTTCTTAAAAACTACTCTTCAACACACACGCCAAAATTCACAGATATTTTTAAGCTTCTTCACCCCCCGAAAGCCTTTAGCTGCTTTGCCTTTTACTGTCGCCTCACAGCACTTAAAATCGGCTGGATTTTATATTATATGGCTCCCGTAGGGCTGTGTTTTCTTATGGTGCAATACCTCAACAGCTTCTCTGCTTTACCGGATCTCTCTTTAAAAATTCTTGAATCGGGTCTGATATTATTCTTCTGGTTTGCGTTTATTATGTGGAGATTCACACTACTCCGATATTCAGCGGCAAGCTTTTTATTTATTAAAGAAAACACTTCCCCCAAAATCGCAATTCAAAAAAGCACCCTTATCACAGATAGCTTTCTTTTGAACGAAGCCGCTTTGAATATATCCTTTTTTCCGTGGTTTATGAGCTGTATTTTCATTTTACCATTATTTTACGTCATTCCCTATTACCGATTGACAAAAGCTTTGTTAACAGCAGAAATCTCAGAAGATATGATTGCCGAAAAGGTTATGTGAGCATATATAAAAGTGCCATTATCAAGGTTTCGTCTGCCTTTTCTTCTGAAAGGAGCATAACGAGGGATAGCAACAGCGCCGTGTCGCTATCCATCTCAAAATCGCCGAAGCTATCTTTTTTCTGTGGCTTCGGGGCTTCAGCAACCTGATTATTATGAGGCTTTCCCGACTCTTCTGCAAGCTCCTTGAGTTTTTCAAGATAATCATTTGGCATGGGAACTCTGCGGGGCTCATCACGCACAATCACCTTTGGCTCCTCTTTTTTCTTTTCTGCTTCAAGTCCTGCGCTCTGCCTTGCACGGCGTTGCATATCCTCAACACGGCGGATTGCGTCGTTCTGCATTTTCATAAGCTCTGTGTATGTGTAGTCACCCACTACATTATTCCCCTTTCTCTTAGCAAGGGTATAACCGACAAAAGTCTGACAAGCTTCATTGCTTCGTCGGCTTTTTTCTTTTTATCATCCGAGAGAAGAGGTCTTAGGGCATTGATAAAATCCATTCTCTCATCCTTTGTGTTCAACGCTTGAAAAATTGGCAGAAGCTGACTGAGCTGTGACAAATCCGGCATCCCCAAATCACCGAACGCATTCAACCCTATATCGGGGGCTTTAGGCTTTTCGGGCGGGGATTTTTCCTGTGGCTGTTCTTGTTTTCCACCCATATTTCCCAAAACCTCGGCGGCGGTTTTTTTCAGGTTTTCTATATCCTCAGAGGAAAGGGATGACAAAATAGAGTTTATATCAAAATCCGCCATTGCTCTGACCCCCGAAAAACTTCTTAAACAAGGCTTTCGCCGCATCGCTGTTGAGAATCGCCTTGGTTTTTTCCTCATCGCCGAGAATATCCTTTATGGCTGAAGCCTGCGAAGATGAAAGATTATTGTCTATAAATTCATCAATTTCTCTTCTGTCGGGATTTTGCGAAAGCTCACCCGAAGCCGCTTTTTTCAGCAATTCGTTAACGTCAACGTTACCATTTTTCTGATTATCCATTGAAATCCCCCACCTTAAATAATATAATGTCTGTAACATTATATTTTCATTTGGTGGTGTTTATGTATGGTACGAATCCTCGTAATATCAGATTCACACAAAAATAAATATAATCTTTTTGCCGCCATAAAAGCGGAGCCCACCGCCGAAATTGTGTATTTTCTCGGTGACGGCTACACCGATATAGAAGAAGCAAAAATGGCTTTCGGTGACAAAAAAGCATTTATATGTGTTCGTGGCAACTGCGATTTTTATTGCGATTTTCCCGACAAAGACATACGCACAATAGGCAGTGAAAAAATACTTGCAACCCACGGTCATAACGAATACGCAAAATTCGGTTTGACAAAGCTTGAGCAGGATGCTTTCTATGAAAAATACACTATTGCCCTTTTCGGGCATACACATACACCCCTGCACAAAAACAACACCGAGCTTGGCGTTCAGCTTTTTAATCCCGGCAGCATAAAAGACGGCTGCTACGGTGTTATTGACATCACCGATAACGGCACAATGTTTATCCACAAAAAATTGTCAATTTATTGACAATTCTGTTTTATACTGTTAAACTGTTAGCATATTTTGAAAAGGTAGTGATAAATATGGATTTCAAGTATTCTCTTGGGCTATATCTTATAGCCGGTGCGGTTATCCTTTTTGTTCTCGCCCAGTCTATCTTTTTCCTTGTTAAAGCATTCAAACAAGGCAGAGCTCTCGGGTTGGACAAATCAAAACTGCGCAACGCTATTACATCAAGCGCACTCTTTACAATTCCCTCTGCGCTTTCCATTCTTGCAACAATTATTGCACTTGTTCCCGCATTGGGCCCCGTTATCCCCTGGGTTCGCCTTTCGGTTATCGGCAACCTGATGTATGAGACAACCGCCGCAGAAGCCGCAATGGAAGCATTCGGTCACCAGGGCGGTATGGCTGTTCCCGTTGAAGACCCAAAGGTTTACGCCGGTATTGCGTGGGTTATGACACTTGGCATTTGCTTCTCACTTGTGGTGCTTCCTTTCCTTGCAAAGCCTCTTCACAAAAAATTCCTTGCAGCCGGCAAGAAAAAAGAAGAGCCCACTACTGAAGCAACTGAAGCAGCTCCTGTAGAAGGCAAGAAAAAAAGAGGTCTCAACGGCTTCATCAACGATTTTGCAACTCCCGCAATTTTCATTGGTCTTATCGGTGCATTTATCGCACGTGCAGTAATCGGTGGCGGTAAACTCGAAACCTTCGGCGACGGTGCAGGTGTTCTCTCAATAATCACTCTTGTTGTGGCTGTTGTAGTTTCAATCGCTCTTGAAGTTCTTGCAAAAAAACTCAAGCTCACATGGTTGGAGCCTTTCGTTATGCCTATCGGTATGATTATCGCAATGATTGCCGCAATTGTATTCTTCAATGTTCTTCCCGAAGACATTGCAACATTTGAATGGAGGGGTTAAAAATGGCTAAAAACAAAAACAACAAGCCCTATATTGACCGTGTTCATTCATGGGGCAGAATTTCAACAATCACCGCACTTTGTGCTCTTCTTATGTTCCCCGTGGCAATTTGCCTTTACCTTGATGTTTTTCCGTCAATAAACGGTATCCTTTCAGGTCTTCTTAAACTTATCCCAACTTATTGGACAGTTGCTGTGGTTGAGGTTATCGTTTACACTCCCATGCTTGGCGCAGGCGGTACATACCTTTCATTCGTTACAGGTAACATCGCAAACCTTAAGCTTCCCTGTGCCATCAACGCAATGGAGGGTGCTGACGTTAAAGCAAACTCTGAAGAGGGCGAGGTTGTTTCAACAATCGCTATTGCAACATCATCTATTGTTACAACAATCATCCTTGCAATCGGTGTTATTATTTTCGCACCATTCCTCAAATCATTCTCTGACAATGAGCTTTTAAAACCCGCTTTTGCACAGGTTCTTCCCGCACTTTTCGGTGCTCTCGGTGCAGGCTACTTCATAAAGCATTGGAGAATTTCTTTCTTCCCCATTATTGTTATGATTATCGTCCTTGTATTCGCTCCCACAATGGGTGCAAGCACACTCCTTTTCGTTGGTATTGTTGCTTCCGTTGGCGGTGCATTGTTTATGTATAAAAAGGGCATGCTCGACAGAGTAAAATAATCTTTCCAAACAACAAAACAGACCGTAAGGCTCTCGCCTTACGGTCTTTATGTTTTTTATGTTACTTTTTATATACTATAGCTTCGCCGACTTTATCATACAAGGATGTGCCCTTTTTGTTGTATGCCTTAACGGTGTAAATATACTTTTCACCGTTCTTGCGCTGTGACTTGTCTGTGTATGAAAGTGAGGTTGTCTTTGTCAGTTTTTTCCAGCTTCCGCCCTCCGTTTTTCTGTAAACGTAATAGCCATCGGCTCCGCTGATTTTACCCCACGCAATTTTTGTGTTGCCGGATTTATCGTTTTTAATGCTTGTTATTTCGGGAATATCAAGGCAATTAACGCCAATACCGCTTTCATAAGCACCACTGACCTTGCCATTCATTGCTCTGACGGTGTAATAGTACTTAGCACCTTTTTTTGCCGTTGTGTCAACATAAAAAAGATTCTTCGATGTATCAGCGATTTTCTTGTAGCTTCCATCGGGAGCTTTTCTGTATATTCTGTATGAGGTTGCACCCGCAACACGCTTCCACTCCAGAGCATTACCGTCACCGTCCCACTTAACGGATACAAGCTCGGGTGCTGTCATATACAGATGGGTTTTTGTGTTGTTTCCGCTTTGGCTGACACTGTCTTGCCCCACCGCTTCAACATAATAGGTGTATTTGAGATTGCTCTTTTTATCTGTTGTGTCATAAAAGCTTGTGAGCTTTGTGTTGCCGACAAGCTGATATTCACCGCCCTCAGCCTTGCGATAAACGTTGTAGCTTTTCGCTCCGCTGACCTTACCCCATTTTATAAGCACGGAATCCTTTATTGTGGAGCCCACAGAAGTTATCTTTGGCTCTTTAAGGCAATAAACACTCACGCCTTTTGAATCATAGCTACTCACCCTGCCGTTTTTTTCAACCACAAGGGTATATGAATATTTTTCGCCTTTTTCAATATGTTCGTCAGAATACTGGGTCAATAAGCTTCCACTCACAAGCGGCAACCATTCCCCATTGCCCTTTTTCTTGAAAAGCGAATAACAATCTGCGCCTTCAACCTCATCCCAGGTTATGTCGACAATATTCCCGTCACAATGAACAGACGGAGTAAATGGGCCGAACATTTCAACGTCAAGTCGCTGTGACACAAGACCTGCGTTAGTGCCGTTATATGCTCTTACCTTGTAAGAATAAACCTCGCCGTTTTCTTTTTCGGATTTGTCAACAAACTCTGTAACGTCTGCATCAACTACAGCAAGGCGTTTATATTTTCCGTCTTCGCTTTTGCGATAGATTCTGTAGGTATCCGCATTATCAATGGGGAACCATTTGAGCTTTATATGACCATCCGGAAGAATTTCGCCGTCGCCGTCGAACTGAACGGGTTTAATAAACATCAGCGAAACTCCGTCTTTATTGTAATCGCTTTTATATGAATTGTTGGTGTCATAAGCTCTTACGGTGTAAAAATATTCTTCACCGATAACAGCCGTTTCATCAAAATAACTGCAATCCTCTGTTTCGTCCAGCTTTTTCCAGCCTTCGCCGGCTTGCTTTCTGTAAACATAGTAGCCGTCGGCATATTTAACACTTTTCCACTCTATGCTGTTGCCTGTTATATAGGCATTGGCACCGATTATTTCGGTTGTGGCATTACCCACCTTATTGATTTTTACCGTAAAGCTTTTTATTGTGTCGCTGTCGATTATTTCATCATCACCGCTGACTCTGTAGGTGTAGCACTGACCGTAATACACGCCGCTGTCATCCTTTGAAAAATCAAGAGAAAGGGTAGCATTGAGGTTTTTCACAGGGAAGCTCTGCTCAACCTCGAAAATCTTGTTTTTTTTCTCTTTGTCAGAATAAACAGACACGTTGAAATAAACGTTTTTTTCGTAGCCCTTACTTTTAAAGGAAAAGGGGATTTTCACCGTTACACCGTTTGCAGAATATGATTTGCAGGTGGTTTTGTAATCCTCCTGAACGGGAATAACCTTACCGTATTTACCGTTGTAGGATTTCTTTTTAACAGCGGCAAACGAACTCACCGTAAAAGCGGAACAAAAACACAACACCGCAAGAACAAGTGATATTATTTTTTTAGCCTTTATCATCACTTAACCTCCCCCGAAGCTTTAAAAAGCTTATCTGCTTTTAAAATACATATCTGAGTTTTAGAATCTTTTATTTCGCCCGCCATTACCATATCAACAGCTTTTTCAAGCGGCATTTTTAAAACGTTGACAAACTCGTCTGTATCAAGGTGCTGTACTCCCTCTGCAAGGTCAGTTGCAATGTACATATAAATGACCTCGTCAATAAGTGCGGGTGTTGTATAAAGCTCGCCTATGGGAAAAATCCTTCCCGCTGAAAGCCCCGTTTCCTCAGAAAGCTCACGAAGAGCGGCTTCTTTCGGGTCCTCACCCTTTTCAAGCTTGCCTGCAGGCACCTCAAGGGTAACCTTATTCATAGCGTATCTGAACTGATTAACGAAAACAACCTCTCCCCCATCGGTAACGGGCAGAACGCACACCGCACCGGGATGGCGGATAATCTCCCTCACGCCCTTGTTGCCGTTGGGAAGCAATATTTCGTCTTTAAAAAGGTGTATTGCCACACCGTCAAAAATTTCTTCGGAAGAAATTTTCTTTTCTTCAAGTTCCATTATTACACCTCTTAACAAGTGGAATTATATAATATCACGAATACATTATACTATAACATTGCGCTACTTGCAATATTATTTTATCGACTCATTTCTCGCTAAAGCTCCCCTTTTACCTCTTGACGAATACAGCTTTTTATTGTAAAATCTTCCTCGGTAAAATGGGCAGTCGCGGATATGCTTTCAGCATAGATGAGGAAAGTCCGGGCATCTCACGGCAGGGTAACTGCTAACGGCAGCCGAGGGAAACCTTAGGGAAAGTGCAACAGAGAGATACCGCCGAATTTTTTCGGTAAGGGTGGAAAGGCGAGGTAAGAGCTCACCGGGGCAATGGAGACATTGCTGCCATGTAAACCCTACCCGATGCAACACCGACTGGGGTGCGCCGTGCAGCGAATTTTATTCGCAACCCCGAAGGGTGGCTAGAGCCATTTGGCAACAAATGGCGTAGATAGATGATTGCCTTAAACGACAGAACCCGGCTTACAGTTTTACCGATAAGCTTTAAATTAAGCGCAGAACGAAAAGAAGAACAGATTTTTCTGTTCTTCTTTTCTATGTGTTTTCTTACCCACTAGGAGTATCTATATACACCTTCGGGGTAATAAAACACATTCTGCAT
>JAZRPC010000049.1:0-6523 GCA_045649005.1 Acutalibacteraceae bacterium | reverse complement strand
GCAGTCATAAGCCCAACGAGCGTTGCCTGACTTTGCAGCCATAACTTCAACAACTTCTTCGTTAAGACCAAGGTTGAGGATTGTATCCATCATACCGGGCATTGATGCACGAGCACCTGAACGAACAGAAACAAGAAGGGGGTTTTCTTTGTCGCCGAATTTCTTGCCGACAACGCCTTCCATTTTGTCGATGTATTCCATGATCTGTGCCTGGATTTCATCGTTGATTTTTCTGCCGTCCTCATAGTACTGAGTACAAGCTTCAGTTGTGATTGTGAAACCCTGGGGAACAGGAAGACCGATGTTGGTCATTTCTGCAAGGTTTGCACCTTTACCACCGAGAAGCTCACGCATTGAAGCGTCGCCCTCTGAGAACAAATAAACGAATTTTTTGCTCATAATAAACCTCCATTATTTTCCTGCGCACATTTGCACGCAATTTGAGTATTTGATTACCATCCAACATTCTAACACATCTTTTTGGATTTTTCCATAGTTTAAAGGTTAAAAATACCAATATATTACCTATGTTTTTTTAGTCAAGGTGACGGATTGCGTTATATTTCATTAAAATACTTAACGATGTACTCAACAACCGCACCAAACATCGGATGGCTGTGGGAGTCGCAACCGTCCCAATTTTCCCAAAGGGTGGTTGCCCCCTGTTTTTTCATATTGTAAAAGGAACTTTCTTTCTCGCTTGTAAGGAGCTTGAATGCCAAATCCTTGTGACCGTTTTCACAAAGCGTTCTTATAAGAATATCCGTTCCGAAAATGCCCGTGTCAAACTGACCCAGCTTTTCATATTTTTCAACAATCGCTCTGAGTGTTTTTTCGTTACCGAAGCCAAGGTCATAGCCATAGGCATCGCAGGCTTCAACAGAGCCGCAGAAGGTAGCGGTTTTTTTGTCATAATATTTTTCGAGGAATGCTTTTTTGACTTTCTCATAGCGGGCTTTCAGTTCTTTTTGCGGCTTTCCGAGAATGTCTGCAATCTCCATTGTCATTTTAAGGGTTTTGAGGTGGAAATATGTGTTGACAAATGGCTCGGGGATAAGGTTTCTGTTTTTCGGCGAGCACCAGTCACCGAGACACCAGCCCCCCTTTTCCTCACGCACCACAAGACCCTTTTCGCTGTGGCTTTCAAGGTAGTCAAGATAGCGGAGCATATTGGGGTAATATCTCTCAAGCAAAGCCTTGTCGCCATAGTGCTTGTAGAATGCGTATGGCACAATAACCATAGCACCTCCCCAACCGCCGGGGCCGCCGCCACCGCCATAGAACGGTGCGGTGTGCTGAACGTGGCCATTGTAAATATCCTGACAATCTGCAATATCACGAATCCACTTGCGATACATACTCTCCGCATCAAAGCAGGTCATAACGGCATTTACCGTCAGCTGACCGTCACCCGTGTAGCCAAGTCTTTCACGGTGGGGGCAATCCGAGGGAACGCAACCGTGAACGTTTGAGCTCTGCGTTCTTATGTATGCATCGAAAATCCATTGAAGTGTTTCGTTTGAGGATTTGAACTTTACAATGGGCTTCAGGTCTGTGTGAACAACTCTGTATTCCTTCACATTTACCCTGCCCAGAACGTCGAAATATCTTGCTCCGTGCCATGTGAATTGCGGGTGGAAGGCTTTGCACTTGTTGTCGTAAATATACGTATCCTTCTGCATACGGAATTCACCGCCGGCAGAATGAAAATCAAGACCGCCATCTTCACCCAAATTTTCTGCAAAACGCATAACACAGCTTTCGCCCGTGTATGCATCGTCAATAAACTCTATAACGGGGTAACCTGCAACGTTTTCGCCAACGTCGTAAATAGCGTAGTCGCCTTTTCTGAAAACGCACCTGGGCTTGAGCTTTCGTATAATTCTGTCGGGGGTGAAATCTGCTTCATTGAGAACAGAAACAGGTGCAGGAATTATTTCGGGAGTTTTCCAGCCTTCTGTTGAATACGAAATATCGGAAAAATCATAAAACCCGATTCTTGAATCCTGATCCTCGCCGTAATATACGCTGGCTCTTTTGACATAGGATTTTGTATATTTTACCGTGCTGTCGCTTTTTGCGATTATTTCCTTACCACTCAAAAGCTTGAAGCAAAGCTTTAAATTACCGTCACCATAGCATTTTACGCCCTCATTGGGGCATTCGTGCTGTGCATACCAGCCGCCGCCGATATGAAAAACGATTGTGTTTCTGCCTTTTTTCAAGAATTTTGAAACGTCAATTTTTTCATAGATAATTCTATGAGTCATTTTATCAAATATGGGGTAAGCCATATTTGCCGTATCCATAAAATCAAAGTTTGTCCAAGCGGGGGAAAGCACCTTGTCAGTTATGCTTTTGCCGTTCACGTAAACGTTGCAATAGCCAAGACCGCTGACAAAAAGTTCAGCAGGAATTTTCTTGTCCAGCGTGAAATCGCAACGTGCAATAACCGCCTCGGTATCATCAAACTCCAGCCAATCTGCGCCCTCAAAAACAAGGTTTAGATTATACTTTATATATCTTCTTCCGTCTTTTTCGAATGCAATATTTTCATAGGGAATGCCATTTTTAGTAAAGAAGCCGACATACTCCGCAAGGCTTTCGCCAACAACGCTTTTTGCACCCTGCTCTTTGGCAATTCCACACAATTCCTTTAAAATATTGCTGCCGATGCCGAAATTTCTGTAATCCTTGCTGACGGCAATTTTTGATATTTCAAATTCGCCGTCGCCGTTATCATAAAGACTGCCGCAACCGAGAAGCTCGTCACCTATTGCACAAACAACGTGACCCCCCTTTTCATCACGGCTGTCTTTTATAAATGAAGATTTTTCACCCTCCTCGCCGCAAAAAACCTCACGGCGAAGAGTGATAACGTTTTTAAAAAGCTTGTGTGAAAAATCTACTTTTTCATATTTTTGTTTCATAACGCACCTTATTTCTCAGACTTCTGCGGAGCAATAACAAAGTTGAAGGTCTTTTCCTTTGAAGCATCAATGCTGTATTGCGGAAGTGTTGCGGGGCCGCAAGAGCCTGTGCCTGTGCCTTTAGTGTAGCCGTTAAGGGTTACAAAGGTTGTTTTCTGGTCGTAAACATCCTCACGGTGGTCCGCTTTCTGGAGAAGTTCTTGAGTGTAGTTGTGAACGTTAAAATCGAAGCGTCTGTCAGAATAAATAAGAATCTCGTCACCCTTGTCATTCATAAGCTTCAGATATGAAACATCAGAGTGGTTTGAGTTATCCTGGGGACGGATATAAGGCTCGTGCTCCTCGGCAACAGTTGACTTATAAAGACCGATGGGAGCGTGGGAATTAAAGTCGTTGTAATTCTCCTTTTCGCCTCTGCCGAAATATTCGATTTCGTTGAATTTCTTGTCTGCCTCAAAGGTAAGACCCAATGCAGCAACGTCATAGAACTGCTCCTTGCTGTCTTTATCGGGAGCGATGGCAACCTCGATATCAATCACACCGTTTGCACCGATAATGTAAAGCACGTTAGCGTTGAAAAGCACATCCTCCTTGCCGTAAACAGACAGATATTCGCTGACGGATGCAACGCCGGATTTCACTTCTGCGCTCATATCCTCAAGAACAATCTTGGGGTCTAAAAGATTGTGCTTTTCCCAATCCTCAATAATCCAACGGTCGTTATCAACATAGGCTCTTGAAAGGTTGAGAAGGAAGCCCTTGTGTGAAACGGGCTCTTTGTTGAGAACAGAAACGCCGTTTGCCTTGTATGAAAGCATTTCACCTGTAACCTCAGAGAATTCTACTGAGCCTGCGGGGAATTTAACCGTGAGCTTTTCATCCTCAGATGTTATTGAAACCTTGCCCATTTCAAGTGAGGGCTGAATAAACGGTGCCTCTGAAAGAGTGAGCTGTTCTTTGGCAACCTCGAAATCGCCCTTGAGATATGTGAGGTTGAGATATGTGTTTTTATCGTAATTCACCTTGGGTAAATCAATTTTAAAGGTCTGCTCTTTTTCGGGAGCAATAGCTGTCACAAAGGAGCCACAGTTGAGAACAACTCCGTTTTCCTGAACCTCCCAATAAACCTCAATGTCGTCGGTTGCGAGGAATCGGTTTGTGTTGAGAAGAGTGAGCTTGTTGCCTGAAAGCTTCTTTGCCCTTATGGGACGGTAACAGTTTTTCATTTCATATGCGCCTGTGTGAGGTGTTCTGTCGGGATAGAAAAGACCGTCAACACAGAAGCAACCGTCGTGAAGCTTTTCGCCGTGGTCACCACCGTAGGTGTACTGATATTTATATTTATCTGTGCCATCGTGAAGAACGGAGTGATCTGCCCATTCCCAGATACAGCCACCCATAAACATATCATCAGAGAAGAAAATCTGCATATATTCTTCAAGTGCGCCGGGGCCAACGCCCATTGCGTGACAGTATTCACAAAGATAGAAGGGAACCTCCTTATACTGCTTTCCACGCTTACCCTCACGCATTTTTATCATATCATCCTGATGTGTGTACATTTCGGAGAAAACATCGTAGTGATAACGCTTTGTGCGGCAGACACCCTCGTAATGAACGGGAATTTCCGTACCGAAGCTCTTGAGCATTTTGTAGCATTTATCGTGGCATTTGTAGCCCCAGGATTCGTTGCCGAGGCTCCACATAATAATTGAGGTGTGTGTTCTGTCACGGTAATACATTCTCTTGACTCTGTCCATATATCGGGGAGCCCATTTAAGGTCATGGCTGATTGCACCGCCGTCACAGCCCAAATCCCAGATACCGTGAGTTTCAATATCTGCTTCATCAACAACATAAAGACCGTAGTGATCGCAAAGCTCTATAAAGAATGGGTCAGGCGGGTAGTGTGAGGTTCTCACACAGTTCACGTTAAATTCTTTCATAAGCTGAACGTCTTTTTCAAGGTCGGCAAAGCTCATAACATAACCTGTTGTTTGATGTGTATCGTGGTGGTTAACACCCTTGAGCTTGATTTTTTTGCCGTTGAAGAGGAACACCTGTTCTTTTATTTCAATCTTCTTGAAGCCAACATACTGGCGGATTGTCATAACCTCGCCCTTCGCATTTGAAAGGGTGATGAACAATTCATAAAGGTTGGGGATTTCTGCGCTCCACTCCTTAACGTCGAGAGCCTTCATTGACATAGCAATCTCCGCCCCGCCGTCTGCCTCGCTTTGTGCGATAAGCTCTTTACCATCATAAAGAGAAGCCTTAATCTTAGTTGCATTCAATGCGCCTTTAAGCGCTACTTTGATATCAAGATTATATTTTTTACCCTTTTTATGGGGAATTGCTTCAAAATCGTTAATATAGCATTTGTCATAGGAATAAAGAAGAACGTCACGGAAAATACCGTTTTCTCTAAACATATCCTGAGCCTCAAGATATGAACCGTTGCACCATTTGTGAACAACGGCGATAATCTCGTTTTCGCCAACCTTGAGAAAATCGGAAACGTCAAATTCATAAGAGTTGTGGGAGCCCTCGCCGTAGCCCACAAAAATGCCGTTTATATATAAATCCACACAAGACGCAATGCCAAGGAAGCAAAGCACATAATTCGATGCTTTTTTGTCGATTGTAAGCCATTTGCGATATATACCACAGGAAAAATCATCGGGGATTTCGGGGGGCTTTACACCCTCACCCTGTTTGCCGCCCAACGCTCTGGGGTCAAAGCTGTAGGGGCAGTTGATATAAACGGGCTCCTCGTAGCCTGTTCTCTGCCAGGTAGAGGGAACTGTAATTTTGTCAAACTTGATTTTTGAAGTGTCAAGTGTTGCGGGGAGCTTTGATTTTTTCTTGTAGTATTTAAACTCCCATTCGCCGGAAAGCACACTTACAACATCACTGTTGAAGCGCTCGGTTTTATAATCCGCCTTTTTTGCATCGGCAGATTTTTTGTGAGGTATTGCATAGGCTCTTGGTGCGAGTCTGCCTGCCTCAACCTTTTTAAAGGTACAATGATTGAGCTTGTCGAGTATGTATTTCATTTAACATTCCTCCGTTACGGATAAATTACCCTAATATATTATCATACAGATATATTCTTTTCAATTAATTATTAATATATTTTTTCGAAAAATATCGCAATTACTGGTCATTTGTGTTAAAATAAACCAAACTTATTTTAGGAGAGACACGAAATGGACGAAATGACCGTAACCGGCACGGTTGAAGAGGTCACATACCGAAACGATACCAACGGCTACACCGTTATGGATATTGACTGCAACAACGATTATCTGACAGCGGTTGGCATTATGCCGGAGGTTAACCCCGGTGAAACTGTCACCCTGACGGGTGTGTATACCACTCACCCCTCATACGGCAGACAATTCAAGGTATCCGCACTTTCAAGATGTATGCCCGAAACCACCGAACAAATTTATAAATATCTGGCTTCCGGCGTAATACGAGGCATCGGCCCGAAAAAGGCGATGAGCATTGTTGAAAAATTCGGCAATGGAACTCTCGACGTGCTTGACAAGGAGCCTTTGCGACTTGCTTCAATCAAAGGCATTTCCGAA
>JAZRPC010000048.1:0-9265 GCA_045649005.1 Acutalibacteraceae bacterium | reverse complement strand
CGCTTGGCCTCCGACTTAAAGCGGCTGACGGCCAGGCAACAAAGATTATTGTTCCCTCGGATTTACAGAGCCTTGCAGGTGTAACAGGAAGCGTAAAGGAGTTCTTAAAGGACTGATTTAATGGAAAACTACAAAGATTTTGAATGGATAAACGCAGAAATTCTGCCCGATGAATATGTGTTATGGAAAGGTAAACCCTCAGAGAAACACATTCTATCAGCTTCTGATATCGTTTTTATCCCATTCAGTATAATCTGGTGCGGATTCGCTTTGTTTTGGGAAACCGGAGTGTTGTTTTCAGACAGTCCGTTCTTCTTTAAATTGTTTGGCATCCCCTTTGTTTGTATAGGTCTGTATATGCTCTTCGGCAGGTTTATTCACCAAAAAATCCTTTTAAAAGAAACGTTTTATGTCCTAACAAATAAACGTGCAATATTCTATCGCAAGGGCAAAATCGCCTACTGCGACTATCTCAGCGAAAACAACATTGAATTAAAACTGAAGAAAAACGGTATGGGAACAATAAGCTTCGGCAGTGCTGACAACGGCTTCACAAACGGCGACTGGGTCTTCGGCAATTTCAAATCGGGCTTTTCTGAATTTGTTAATATTCCCAATGCACAATCGGTACACAGATTAATAACCCAGGAAAAAATCCATTCTTAAAGCAAAAAACCTTGCAATGATTTCATTTTCATTGCAAGGATTTTTTATTGTTTCAATTTTTTTCGCATTACGCCGATTGCAAAGGCTGTTGACATAACCGTGGCAACTGTCCAGCCAATGGGCCATGAATACCATATACCCTGATAACCCCAAACGGGTGCAAAAGCAAATGCCAACACAACTCGCAGAATTAAATCGGTAAAGGTTGCAACCATAAACAGCTTCATTGAGCCCGTGCCACGAAGAATACCGTCGCCAACAAGCTTCAAACCGATAAAGCAGAAAAACGGCGACACCGTTTTTAAGAAGGCTGAGCCCGAATCCAAAGCCTTGGCAGAGCCATCACCCTCCATAAACACCTCTATTAAATTGCCGTTAAAGAAAAGATAAACGGCGGCAAAAACACAACCCGTTACCATTACCATAACAGAGCCACACTTAAATCCCGCTTTTATTCTTGAATATGTACCTGCACCGAGATTTTGCGCAGTAAAGCCCGAAACACCGTTACCAAAGGTGCACAGGGCGTTGATTGTGAACGTGTTGAGCTTTATTGCCGCAGAATAGCCCGCTATAACAGACGAGCCAAAGCCGTTTATCAGCTTTTGAATAAACACGTTACCAATCGAAACAAAGCTTTGTTGAAGAACGCTGGGGATGGAAATGGCCGCCATACGTCGAAGAAGCTCAAATGAAAAGAGCGGTGCTCTGCCATCGCAGGGAAGTTTTTTAAGGTGTCTGAACAATGTCAACAATGAAAGAATACCTGCCAAGCCTTGAGCTATAAAGGTTGCCCAGGCAACACCCGAAACACCCCAACCAAAGCTTGCAACAAACACATAGTCGAGAATAACGTTAAGAACAGACGAAAAAATCAAAAAGTAGAGAGATGTTTTGGAATCCCCCAATGACGTGAATATTCCGTTTGCGATGTTGTAAACAAAAAGGAATATAAAGCCGCCAAGATATATTTCGAGATATGTAGCAGAATCCTTGAAAATGTTTTCAGGTGTATCTATAGCCTCCATAAGATTAGGAGTAAGAAGTATGCCGAAAAGAGTCAACAACCCGCCAATGGCAAGCGATGAAATCAACGCTGTGGTTGATGCAGTTTTAACCTTTTTATTTTCTTTTGCACCGAAAAGCTGAGAGATAACAACGCTGCAACCGATGTTACAACCAACGGCAACGGCATTGAAAATATTTACTATGGGGTATGATGCACCAACAGCCGCCAACGCATCCTCGCCCGCAAAACGACCCGCTATAAGGCTATCAGCTATGCTGTACATCTGCTGAAAAACAACGCTGATAAAAAGGGGCATTGTAAATTTCAGCAAAACGCCGTTAACTTTTCCTTTCGTTAAATCTCTTGCCATAAAATCATATCTCCGTTTAAATTTAATAATATTATAAAAGAGTATTCTTATTTTGTAAATGAACTCATTTTAGAAAAACCGTAAAAATCAGAGGTGGTTTTTATGCAAAACTTTATAAATTCCCTGAATTCGGTTGTGTGGGGGCTGCCAATGCTGTTATTCTTTTTGTTTACAGCATTCAGATTTTCTTTTAAAAGCAGTTTTTTTCAATTTCGTGGATTTGGGAAAATGCTGTCCTCCACCATAGGCAACACAATAAAAAGCAAAAAAGAAACGGGAGTCAGCCAATGGGGCGCCTTCTGCTCTGTGCTTGGTGCCTGTATCGGAACGGGTAATATTGTTGGTGTTGCCACAGCAATATATTACGGCGGGCCGGGCACGGTTTTCTGGATGTGGGCATCCGCTTTTCTTTCGATGATGACGGCTTATTCTGAAAACTACCTTGGCATAAAATACAGAAAAAAGGATAAATACGGTACCTTTTGCGGCGGTGCTTTCTCCTATATGGAAAACGGACTTAAAATGAAGAAAATGGCAAAAGCCTACGCTTTTTTCGGTCTGATGTCCGCAATCGGTATGGGTAACCTAACTCAGGGAAACTCCGTATCACAAGCATTAACACAAGGCTTTGGCATCAGCACGGTAATAACAGGTGTCGTAGCAACAGCTTTATGCTTTATTATTATAAACGGCGGAGTTAAAAGAATCGCAAGCTTTGGCACGATTACCGTCCCTGTTATGACCATCGGTTATCTGCTGTTATCGGGTTTGGTGCTTTTCAAATTCAGAACAGAAATAATACCTTGCTTTTCTCTCATTTTCAGAGAGGCTTTTTCTTTTAAAGCGCTGAACGGATTTGGTATATATAAGGCTATGAGATACGGCATATCACGTGGTATTTTTTCTAATGAGGCGGGCTTGGGCTCCTCCACTCTCCTACACTCGCAGGTTGAAAATAGCGATAAAGAGGTTCAGGGAATGTGGGCAATGCTCGAGGTTTTTATAGACACAATATTTTTATGTACCATTACGGCACTTGTTATTCTTGTTGGTGCAAAAAAAGAATATTTTTCTCTTTTCGGTGCCGAATTATCATTGAGTGCATACGGCACAGTTGGTGAAATCGGGCGAAAAGGAATTGCTTTATTCACAGCAATTTTCGCTTTCACATCCCTTGCAAGCTGTTCTTTTTACGGTGAAAAAAGCTTTGAATACCTTTTTGGTAAAAGGCACACAAAGCTTTTTAAAAACGTTTATGTTGTTTTGGTTTTTATCGGGTGCGTTACGTCACCCAAAATCGTCTGGGAATTTGCCGATATCTGCAACGGTCTGATGGCACTCCCAAACCTTTTCGCAATCAACTCGTTGGCAAAAGAGGTTGAATACCCTTAATGTTTATCTTTAACACTAAGACCCTTTGTATTGTGGGCACTCTTTGAACTTTCTTTGTAAGCCTTTACAGTGTATCTGTATGTAACACCCTTTTTAGAGGTTTTGTCAACGAAGGATACCGTGCTGCCACTTTTTACGGTTGCAATCTTTTTGAAGCTGCCGTTACCTGTTGCACGGTAAACGTAATAGCCCTCTGCACCGCTGACCTTGCCCCACTGGAATCTGACACCGCTCTTTGTTGATTTGGCTTCAACAAGCTTGGGTGTTGTGAGCCTTACAAGTGAAACCGCCTTATATGCACTCACAGCCGAGCCGCTGTATGCTTTGACGGCGTAATAATATTTCGTTCCGCTCTTTGCGGTTTTGTCGGTGTAGCTTGTTTTTGCGGAATCTGTGATTTTTGTAAGTCGTTTCCAGCTTCCGCCCGAGGTTTTTCTGTAAACGATGTAACCACTACATTTTGAAACGGCATTCCATTTTATTGATACACCGCCTGATGCATTTGAAACGGACGCAATCTTCGGCATACCAACACACTTGCAGGTTACACCGTTATCATCATAATAACCGAAAACATCGTCGCAAACGGGAACAACCGTGTACGTATACGTTGTGCCGACCTTGGCAGTTTTGTCGGTATATGATGACGCGTCGCCCAAGGTTGCAATTTTAACCCACGAGGTTTTGCTTGTCTTTCTGCCGATGATATAACCGTTTGCACCCTTTACCTTTTCCCAGGTAACAGTTATGCCTTTAGATGCATTTTCTGCTTTTTTGAGCTTCGGAATGGAAAGGTACATAGCAGACACGCCGTTTGCGTTATATCCGCTTTCAATATCATCAAGATAAGCTTTTACTGTGTATGTGTAGTTAACACCGCTTTTAGCAGTTGTATCCTCAAATGACGTCACATTGCCCTTGAAATCTGCAATTCTTGACCATTTGCCATTTTCTGTTTTGCGGTAAAGTGTGTAGCCTTCAGCATTCTTCACGGAATTCCAAGCAACGAGAATGCCGTCAAGTGTCATTTCGGCAGATTTAAGAACGGGTGTGGCAAGCTTAACAAACTTAAAAGTTACCTTGCTGTCGAAATCACTACGAACACCATTTTTTACAGCCACAACAGAATATGTGTATTTCTCACCGTTTTTAACATTAAAATCAACATAATACAACTTGCTGTTGGGGGTTGCAGTATAAATTAATTCATATTCAGTGTCTTTTGTTTTGCGATAAAGCTCATAACACTCTGCACCTGAATCAAGCCAGAAAATTGAAATTGCTTTGGTGTCTGCGTAGGAATAATATATTTCGGGGCACTCGGGAGCCCACTCAACAAACTCAAATCCGTTTTTATCAGCATAAGTCTTTCCGGGAGATTCAGTTTTTCCGTATATTACAAAATCTTCTTTTTTAACAAACTCGATATCATCCTCTGAATAATAACCAAAGGCTTTTTCGCCGATATCGGTAACGGTATCGGGGATTATTACACTTTCAAGCCCCGTTCCGTGGAAGGCAGCGGCACCAACTGCTTTAAGACTTGCAGAAAAGTTGACATTTTTAAGAGCTCCGCAACCTCTGAATGCATTTTCACCTATTTCAGCAACACTTTCAAGATTGATTTCCGCCAATGATTCACATGAAGCAAAAGCCCACTGCGGAATTGCTGTTACCCCTTCGGACAACTCAATCTTTTTCAAGGATGAATAAGAGAATGCCCCTTCACCGATAGTTCGGATTGTTTCGGGAAGTGAAATATCCGTTACAACCGAGCCCCTGAACGCTTCTTTGCCGATTTCTTTTATATTTTCGGGAAACAAAACACCATTTGCACCCTCAGGGAATTTGTAGAGTATAGTTAACTCTTTGTTATAAAGACCGCCCTCATAGGATGCAAAACGACCACCATCCTGAACGCTGATGCTTTTGAGCTCTTTTGCATTCAAAAATGCTGTTTCGTGAATTCTGTTAACAGTTTTTGGAACGATAACGGATTCCACATCTGTATTTTCAAATAAAAACTCACCGAGACCGATTACCTTTAAACCGTCAATTTCGGTTGGAATCGAAATATTTTTAGAATATTCACAATTTTCATAAGAAGTAAGTATAACACTTTCCTCATCGTGTTTTTCATAGGTGAAAAACGCTGAGTAATCACCAAGGTCAACAAACTCAATTTCATTCTCAACAGCATAATTGTGGGCTGTTGTGTTAAGATATGAGTATATTTTTACGTCTTCAATTTTAGCAAATTCATCATCGAGCTCTTCGTTGCAATAGTAACCGATTGCGTTTGCACCAATTTCTTCAACCTCTTCGGGGATGAAAAACTCTTTTAATCCGGTGCAACCGTAAAACGCCATTGAACCGATTGAGGTAATCGCAGACAAATCTATTTCACTGATAAGTCGGCAGCCGTAAAAAGCTCTGTCGCCGATTTTTTTGAGGCTTTCAGGGAACTCTATACTTCCGTTATTACCAAGAAAAGCTGCATTAAGAAAAGCCCCGTCACTAACAGAGGTTATTCCGTCGCCTATAACAAGGCTTCTGAAATCATACTGCAACCATTCGGGTGATTCGGAAAACTCGGGCATTTCCCCCTCGCCATAAATACTGAGTGTTCCGTATTCTTCTGAAACTTCCCAAATAAACTCCCTGCCGTCTTCAGCATCAATTACACCCGCTGCGAAGGACTCAGCCGCTGATGCGGCAACAGAAAACGTACCGAGTGCAATTATAACGGCAAGAACAACCGACAAAAGCTTTTTCATAGAAAAAATGCCTCCAAAATGATATATAGAATTATTATACAACATTAATCAGATGAATTCAACAAGAAAAAGAAAAGCCCCGGAAAATCCGGGGCAGAAAACTTATAAGATATTATATATATTATTAGCCTTCCTGTTTTTTCTTGAAGCATTCGCTACAGTATACGGGACGATCCTCACGGGGTTTGAAATAAACCTCAGCAACACCGCCGCATTCAGCACAAACTGTTGTGAATTTTTCACGTTCACCTCTCATAGCCTGTTTACGTGCATCACGACATGCTTTGCAGCTCTTGGGTTCGTTAACTAAGCCTTTTTCTGCATAGAATTCCTGCTCGCCGGCTGTGAAAACGAATTCGTTGCCGCACTCTTTACAGATGAGTGTTTTGTCTTCGTACATTTTTGTTACCTCGCTTGATAAATATTGTTGCCCTCTAACGGAATTGCACCGCCACCTTTGGCGAAGGTTTCGGAAAATTCCGCAACCTAGTATCAACGCTCTGCTTTTAAGCTAAGAGGACTAATATATAAAAGAGATTTCTCTCAATTATCCTGACAAACGTCTTTCAATTTTTTGCGGGCACGCTGCAAGGCGTTATCCACAGATTTTGAAGACATAGAAAGTCTTTTGCTGATTTCTTCATAAGAAAGGCCACCGGCTTTGAAAAACACAACCGCCTTTTCGGTTTCTGAAAGTGTTTCATCGCAATGTGAAAGAACATTATTAAGGTGTTCGTTTAAAATCACTTTTTCCAAGGGGTTGGCAGAATCAACAATGTTTTCGAAGATATCGTTGCTGTCGCCAACAGGGATTTCAAGCTCTTGCTTTGTTGCCGTTCTGATTTTGTTTCGCATACAAATGAAAGCATACGCTTCAAAAGGGATTCCTTTTGAAGAATCGTATGAATCAAGAGCCTTTAAAAAGCCTATCATACCCTCTTGAACGAAATCGTCAGAATCGAAATATGAACCGGGCACGTCCGCACTGCGCACGTAGAAAAAACGATTTGTTAAAACTTCTTTGGCTATCTTATCGCCCGATTGAGAAAGTTTAACAAGCTCTTCGTTGCTAAGCAAGGCAAGCTCACTCTTTGCACGACCGCTCAAAAAACCACCTCAAAACCCAACAATATATGTATTCACAGAATAATGATACAACACTATTGTGAATTTGTCAAATATTTTTTCTTGTTTCGAGATTTTTTTGTATAAAATATAGATATGTATCAAAAAACGACAGAGATTTTACTCTGTCGTTTCTGTTTCTGATTCATTTTTAATGTCTAGCCTATACCATTGGCTACCGAATTTTATGCAATAAAAATCCTTATATACAGTTTCGTACTCACCCTTTTCACCGTTGACATATAAAACGAAATCAATTCTTGCCGCTTTTTTGGGCATTATATCGTAGCCGTACGTTTCGCCAAGAACGCCGCAAAGAAGCTCGAGCTCACTACCCGAAAAATAATAAACGTCTTCAATTTCGTAATCTATTGTGTAGCCCTCACCACACATTTCTGTATAAAAATCTATGCTTTTAACAAGCGGCTCTACCATAGCTTTGTTGGTTTCTTCATCGCTGAAATACCAATTGGATTTTTTATACGTCTTCATTTGCTCGTCATACAATGAATAGTAAAGCTTACTGTCGTTTTTCTGAATAGCAACAGAAAGGCTACTAACAACGCTTTCGGGTTTAACCCCGATTACGGCACCTGTTATTATGGCACTTAGCGCCATAATAAAGGCAAAAATCACAACACAACCTATAGCAGTCTTTTTGGAAAAGCGCCTTTTCTTGAGTTTTTTTATGGTCTTTTCAACAGATTCAGGCTTATTTTTTGTTTCAAATGGTGCTGAGCAATACGCACAGCGTTCAAAATTATCCGGACTCTGATGGTGACATTTTTCGCAATACATTTGCTCACCTCCTAGATTTTTTATATTATAAAATAAACCACCTACTTTTTCAAGTAGGTGGCGAATATTATAACGAATTATTCAGCAGCTTCTTCTGTTGCTTCCTCAGCAACCTCCTCAGCAACCTCTTCTTCAACGGGAAGAAGTGCACGGATAGAAAGGCTTACTCTCTTTCTTTCTTCGTCGATTTCGGTAATCTTTGCTTCAACCTTTTCACCGATTTTAAGTACGTCAGCAGGTTTTGCAACGTGTTTGTTTGCAATCTGTGAAATGTGGATAAGACCATCTACACCGGGGACGATGTGTGCGAAAGCACCGAACTCTGTGAAGTTTGCAATTTCAACTTCAGCAACTGAATCAACAGCATATTTGCTCTTGAAGATTTCCCAGGGGTTGTCCTCAAGCTTTTTGTAGCCGAGAGCGATCTGTTTCTTTTCAGGGTCAAGAGATTTGATGGTAACTTCAACTTCGTCACCAATGCTTACAACCTCTGAAGGATCTTTAATTCTGTTCCAAGAAAGCTCGGAAACGTGAATCATTCCGTCAACGCCGCCGATGTCAACAAAGGCACCGAACTTCATAATTGACTTAACAACACCCTTACGAACCTCGCCCTCTGTAGCTTCTGCCCAGAATTTTTCTTCAGCAGCTTTTCTTTCGCTCTTGAGAACGGCACGGATAGAGCCAACTGCTCTTCTTCTCTGTTTATTAACTTCAATAACCTTGAAGCGAACTGTCTTTTTAACAAGATCTTCAAGCTTGTCGTTGCGGTTAGCAGTTGCAAGTGAAGCAGGGATGAAAAGACGAGCGTTGTTTGAAACAACGATAACACCGCCACGAACAACTTCTGTTACTACACCTTCAAGAATGGTATCTGTTCCTTCAGCGCTAACAATTGTGTCCCATGCAGCAATAGCATCGTAACGTTTTTTGGAAAGCATTGTGAAGCCTTCCTGGTCGTTGGTTTTCATGATGATGAGGTTGAGTGTGTCGCCGACGTTAAGTTCAGCTTTGGGGTCTGCGGTGGGGTCATTGCTATATTCGCTGTAGGGAATATAGCCTGTCTGCTTCCTGCCGATATCAACCTGAATCTCTGTGGGAGTAATATTCAATACTGTGCCAACAACC
>JAZRPC010000047.1:0-5086 GCA_045649005.1 Acutalibacteraceae bacterium | reverse complement strand
ACAACAGCTTTAATTCACCCGAAACCTTTTTCATACCCTTGAGCTGTGCTGAGCCACCAACACGGCTAACGGAGATACCGGGGTTAATAGCGGGCATAATACCCGAATGGAAAAGCTCTGTTTCAAGGAATATCTGACCGTCGGTTATAGAAATAACGTTTGTCGGGATATATGCGGAAACGTCGCCCGCCTGTGTTTCGATAATAGGAAGAGCGGTGATTGAGCCGCCGCCGTATTCCTTTGCAACACAAGCCGCACGCTCGAGAAGTCTTGAATGAAGATAGAAAACGTCACCGGGATACGCCTCACGTCCGGGGGGACGGCGAATAAGAAGTGACAGCGCACGGTAAGCAACGGCATGCTTGCTCAAATCGTCATAGATTATGAGAACGTCCTTACCCTGCTCACGGAAATATTCCGCCATTGCACAACCGCTGTAGGGAGCAATATATTGAAGTGGTGCGCTTTCTGCCGCCGAAGCAGAAACGATAATTGTGTAATCCATCGCACCGTTTCTTATAAGCTCGTCTGCAAGGCCTGCAACAGAGGTGCTTTTCTGGCCGATGGCAACGTAGATACAGATAACGCCTGTGTTTTTCTGGTTGATGATTGTGTCAATGGCAATTTCTGTTTTACCCGTCTGCCTGTCGCCGATAATAAGCTCACGCTGACCTCTGCCGATGGGAATCATACTGTCAATTGCCTTGATGCCCGTTTGCAACGGAACGCTGACGCTTTCACGCTCAATAATACCAGGCGCCTCAGACTCGATAGGTCTTGTGCCGCTGTATTCAACGGGGCCCTTGCCGTCTATTGGCTCACCGAGAGCGTTAACAACTCTGCCAAGAAGCTTTTCACCAACGGGCACAGAAAGAACCTTGCCTGTTCTGTGAACGGTTGAGCCCTCGCAGATATCGTTTTTATCTGAAAGAATGGCTACTGAAACTGTTTCATCCTCAAGGTTCTGGGCAACGCCGAAGCTGCCGCCGTCGAACTCAAGAAGCTCGTTTGCCATACAGTTACGAAGACCATACACACGTGCGATACCGTCACCAACAAGAATAACCTTGCCCGTTTCGGTCATATCTATTTTCGCTTTGTAGTTTTTTATCTGATTTTTTATGATGTTACTGATTTCTTCGGGCTTGTTCATTAAACAATTCCCTCCTTTACCTCAAGAAGACGGTGCTTGATGCTGCCGTCAAAGGTTTTGCCTTCAACCTCAACCTTCAAGCCGCCGATTAAAGATTCATCAATGATATAAGTCGGTTTTATGCTTTTGCCGATTACCTTTTCGAGCTTTGCCACAACCTTTTCCTTTTGTTGAGGACTCAACTCAACAGCAGAGAAAACAGTTGCCTCAGCCGTATTGGAAACGAACATACAAAGCTTTGCAAATTCGTCAATACAGCTTTCAAGAACTCTGATTCTTCCGTTTTCGCACAGAAGCTTTAAAAATGAAAGAGTGTATTCGCTCACCTGAGAGGAGAATGCAGAATCAATTGCGTCAAGCCTTTCTGACAACACAACTGCAGGTGAACCGAGAAACTCAAGATACTCGGGATTTTCTGAAATTATTTCTTTAATCCCCATGAGCTCCTTGAGATACTCTTCTGTTTTATTTTCTTCTGCGGCAAGCTCGAACAATGCGGCAGCATATTCTTTATCAATCTGCAGCATTTTCGTCACCTATACCCTCGATAAAGGAATCGATAAACCTTTCGTGGTCTTCTGCAGACACTTCACGTTCAAGCATTTTTTCTGTGAGAAGTGACGAAACCTCAACAATCTCTTTGCGGATATCCGCCTCGGCTTTTTTGCGTTCGAGAGTTGCTTCGTTTTCGGCACGGCGAACAATTCCGTCTGCCTTTTCTTTTGCCTGAGCGATTATTTCTTTTTCTCTTTCGTTTGCAAGCTCTACTGCGTCCTTGATTACCTTATCAGCCTCTGATTTTGCTGATTGAAGCTTTTCTTCATAAGCCTTTTTGTCGCTGTTTGCTTTTTCGAGAGCTTCTTTTGCGGCACCATAGTCGCTGTCGATAGTGCTCTGCCTTGCAGCAAGCATTTTCTTAACAGGCTTGTACAAAAACTTTTTGACAATCAGAAACAGTACAACAAGGTTGGCAAGAGAAACAAGCATCTGCCATAAATTGACTGAAATAATGTCTAAACTTTGCATAAATACAACTCCGTATTAAAGAGCACCCATTGCTGAAACTAAAATATCAACGAGCAAGTTGGGGGCAACAAAGATAAGAAGGATTGCAATAACAAGTGCATAAAGACCTGTTGTTTCTGCGATTGCACAACCCATAAGCATTGTTGTTGTAACCGAGCCCTTGCTTTCGGGCTGGCGTGCGATTGCTTCACAAGCGCTTGCAACTGCGTTACCCTCACCGATACCGGGGCCGATACCTGCGATCATTGCAAGACCTGCACCGAGTGCACAACATCCTAAAATAATACCAATTGCGAGTTCCATTTTGTTTTCCTCCATTTATGAAATTTATTTTAATTTTTAATTTGTTTCTGTTTCTTTTTTGCTTTTCGTTTTTCGTATTCCTCAAACGGGAAACCGCCTGCAACGTACATCATCGTGAGCATTGCGAAAATAAATGCCTGCAAGCATCCGCTGAACACGTCGAAATAAACCGACAGAACAGCGGGGATACCTATCTGGAATAACGGGAAATCACCAAGAAAGCCCGGTAACCATCCAAGAAGCTTTGATGAAAGAGAAGCGAGCGCCGACCCGAGAAGCACCGAAATAACCGTACCCGAAAGGACGTTGCCGTAATGACGGAAAGCCATAGAAACGGGTGTGGCGATTTCGCTGATAACGTTTATTGGGGTCAGAAGTGCCACGGGCTGAGTGAAGCCTTTAAGGTATGTCACGGGGCCCGCCTTCATTTTGTAATAGGTTATGAGAATAAAAACCAGCACAGCCCAACCGCCTACAATGTTTATATCTGAGGTTGGCGGAAAAAGCCCGAACAACGTCAAGAGGCTTGAAAGCGCCGAAAGAGCGAGAATGGCGATAATGAACGGTGTGAAGCCTTTAAAATAATCACCCATATTCTCGTTGACAAGCCCCTCGACCTTTTCGACTATCATCTCTGCAAAGTGTTGCCGTTTTAACTCAACCTTTTCGCCGATGCCGTGGGTAAGATAAAGGCAAAGGAACAGCACAACCACCATGACTATTGCTGAATTGAGCTGTGATTCTGTCACGGGGAAATCCTGCATAGGCATGGGTATTGTAAAAAATATCCTTGCGCCGGTAAGACTGATACCCTCAGATGCAGGCTCCGTAAGAACCTGAAAAACCACGCCAAAGGCTATTGGCAGAATCATCATAGCAACATAAAAAGCATCTATAATTTTAAAAACAAGGCTTTTCTTAGCCAAGCATATCACCCCAGTTCTGAAAACTGCTTATTTTTTAATTACTTTTCATTCTTCCCGAAAAGTGGTCTGAGCATTATTGCAAACCTCGGGAAAATATATGTCAAAACTAATGACAAGGTATTGAACCACGGAAGAAGGTGCCCCACCAATGCCACAACAAAAAGAAGAAGCATTCGTCCGCTTTGTGAAAGCTTCATAAGACTTTTAGCATCCTTTTCGTCTTTGGTAACGGCATTCTGAACGGTTATGCCCATCAGAAGAAAATTGCCGATTGCGGCAACAGCACCAAGAATGTTACCGAGAAGCACGGTATAATTCCATTTGCCGATTATTAAAAAAACGGCTTGCATAAGTGCGCTGAGAATCAGCGTAAACGCCGCAATATATTTAACCTCTTTCAAAACAACCGGGTCAATTCTTTTCATAGAACAAATACCTCGAAAAAATAATAGATATTATACCATAAGTTTTACCTGTAATGCAAGATTAAACACACTAAAATCGCACAAAAGCCACAAAAAAAGTGCGCTGCGGAATGCAACGCACTAAAATAATTTTATTTTCCCTCGTATTCACGAATCCATTGAACCATATCTGTAACAGACTGTTCCACGCTCATGGGGTTATAATCAAGCTCTTTTCTTGCTTTTTCGATAGAGAAATTGCAGTTTGAAACAAGCTTGCGGATTGAGTATCTTGTGAAAAGGGGTGTTTTCTTTGCAAGCTTGTAGAAAAGCTCTGCACCGGGGGCAACAGCCTTTGCAACGCCGTAGGAAAGCGGGATTTTGGGAGCTTTCTTGCCACAGGCTTTTGCGGTTGCTTTAATAAAGCCGTCAACAGAAATCTTTTCACCGCAAAGAATGTAGCATTCACCCTTACCACCCTGCTTTGCCGCCATATACATACCGTGAGCAACGTCACGAATGTCAACAAAGTTGTATGCACCAAACGAAAGTGTGACGGGGAAAATACCGTTCACAAACATTCTTACCATTTCACCAACGTTTGAAACCTTGAAGTCATAGGGACCGATGCAAGCACCGGGGTGAGTAACAACAGCGTCAATTCTGCCCGCTTTAACCTCATCAAGAACAAACTGTGTTGCAGTTGCTTTTGTTTTTGCATATGTACCCTCAAGCTCATCGATGGGGAAAGAGTCAACCTCTTTCATCACCTGATCATCGGGAAGCGGAACGAAAGCATCAACAGAGGAAGCGTAAACAAGTCTTCTCACGCCTTTCTCCTCACAAGCCTGAACAACATTTTTTGTGCCGCCGACGTTAACGTTCCAAATCATATCCTCCTGATCTGCGTTGATGTCGATAATGCCTGCAAGGTGGTAAACAACGTCAACACCCTCGAATGCTTTGCGGAGTGCGTCGAGATCTGTAACGTCGCCGTAAACCTTTTCGCATTCGATTCCGTCAAACTGCTTGGAATCTTTTCTTATAAGGATTCTTACATTTTCGCCGCAGTCAACAAGCTCCTTCAAAAGAGCATAGCCGATGTGACCGGTTGCGCCTGTTACAAGACTGATTTTATCGCCCATTTCAGGTTATTCTCCTTTCATGCCAAGAAGCTCAACTGTGCCATCATAAACTGCCTGCGAAACCTTGATTGAATCAAAGATAGCAGATTTGATGTCGTCATCGGTAGCGCCGAGTTCCTTTGAGAAACG
>JAZRPC010000046.1:0-5222 GCA_045649005.1 Acutalibacteraceae bacterium | reverse complement strand
AGAGTTGAAAGAGGTCAGCTCAGAGTTGGTGACACTCTTGAAATCGTTGGTCTTAAAGAAGAAAGCACTTCAACTGTTTGTACAGGTGTTGAAATGTTCCACAAGCTCCTCGACTATGCTGAGGCTGGTGACAACATCGGTGCTCTCCTTCGTGGTGTTGACAGAAAAGGTATTGAACGTGGTCAGGTTCTTTGCAAACCCGGTTCAATCAAACCCCACACAAAATTCAAGGGTCAGGTTTACATCCTTAAGAAAGAAGAAGGCGGCCGTCATACTCCCTTCTTCAACAACTACAGACCTCAGTTCTTCTTCAGAACAACTGACGTTACTGGTACTATCGTTCTTCCCGAAGGTACAGAAATGGCTATGCCCGGCGATAACATCGAGATGACAGTTGAACTCATCACTCCCATCGCTATCGAAAAGGGTCTCCGTTTCGCTATCCGTGAAGGTGGTAAAACAGTTGGTTCAGGTGCAGTTACAGAAATTGTTGAATAATTTTTATAACGACCGAGAGAGTGGCTTTTGCCACTCTCTTTTTTCTTTTTTTACTAATATTGAGGCGTTGATAAGTTGCAATTTGCCACTAAAACACTTCTATATCTTGACTTTTAGCACATAAAATAGTAAAATAACGGTATTATTTTACATATAGGAGGCAGTTATGGCAGAATTCTTTTTGAATGACTTTATTGTCGGCATTGATGTTGCTATTTACCAGTTTGTTGACGGCATCATGAATCCCGCTTTAAACACAATTATGACTTTTATTACACATCTCGGCGACACACCCGGTATCATCTGGTGGATTTTGGGCATCTCTTTGTTGATTCCCAGAAAGACAAGAAAGCTTGGTGTTATTCTTATCGGTGGCCTTGCTGTTGCATCACTTATCAACAACGTTGCTCTTAAAAACGTTATTGAAAGACCCCGTCCCTACAACATCGACTCTGCTGTATGGACTAAGGCTGGTTACGAATACATCTGGCCCGGTCTTATTGATAAGAGCAGCTCTTGGTCATTCCCCTCAGGTCACACATCAACATCAATCGGTGCGGCGTTCGCATTACTTCTTGCTTGCTTTAAAGAGAAAAAATATCTTGTTTTGGGTATCCCCACATTCATTCTTTCTCTTCTCATAGGCTTCTCAAGAATTTATGTTCACGTTCATTATCCCACAGACGTTATCGCAGGTGCGGTTGTTGGTCTTATCGGCGGCGTGATTGCATATTTCCTTGTTGCAAAGCTTCTTCTTCCCAAGGTTAATCCCATTCTTGAGAAGAAATTCAACAAAAAGTTTTTTGAACTTTAATTAAATGAAAACAGGTTGAGGATTTCCTCAACCTGTTTTTTACGTTAATTATTAATCGGGTTCGCCATCTATAAATATATCTTCAACCTCTTGCTGTACTTCGATAAGTCGGGTGACTGCAACAGGGTCTTTGCAGGTATCACAAAGGTCAATTACTGTATCAAGCAGGTGGAGATACATTTTTTTATAGAGCTTTAAATCTCTGATTTCATCAAAATCTATAATCATTTCACATCCTCCTTATGAATATAGTATATCACGGTTGAGGCAGGATGGCAATAGGCGTTGATATTTGCAACTTGACACCTGCAACTGGTGTCTACGTTGTTCGTTTCATCAGCGAAGAAAACAGGTGAGGGGCGACCCACCACCTCGTCAGCACGAAGTTCCGCTCAACTTGAAACTTTTATCCACATTGTTCGTTTCAGCAACAAAGGAAAGAGGTGAGGGGGCGACCCACCACCAAAAGCGTTGCTTTTGGTCCCCCTCCCTATGCACTTGCGTGCACAGGGATGATATGCTTCGCAATGCAACAACATATAAATATAATCGGCACGAAGTGCCCATTAACTTGCCACTTGCCACTTCCAACTTGCAACTAAAAAACTCCACCTTTCGGTGGAGTTTTTATCATCCTTTTGGTGTAATCAATTCTATACAGCCGATGGGGCAAGCCTCGTGGCATTTTCCGCAACCGATACATTTTTGGGGGTCAACGCTGGCAAGGAAGTTTTCAACCTTGACTGCACCGTGCTCGCAAGCCTTGACGCATTTCATACAACCGATGCAGGCGGCTTTGCAATGCTTTTTAGCAGCGGCGCCTTTTTCTTTGTTTTTGCAAAGAACGGTTGCCTGTGTAACGTTAAGGGGGAGCATTGAAATAAGGTGCTTGGGGCAAGCCTTTACGCAAGCCTTACAGCTATGACAGGCGATGGTGGATATTCTTGCAACGCCGTCGCATATATGAATTGCGTCGAACTCGCAAGCATACATGCAGTCGCCCAAGCCAAGACAGCCATAAGCACATTCCTTTGCACCGCCGAAAAGCTGAGTTGCCATTCGACAGCTTGTTACACCCTCGTAAATCATTTTATTTTCTGCGTTTGTGGAGTTACCCATACACATAACAACCGCCGTTGTTGGCATAACTGATGCGGGAGCAGTGCCGAGAATTTCGGCAATTTCTGACGCAACGGGCGTTCCACCGGGAGCGCAAAGGTTTGTTTGCGTTTCTTTGCCTGAGGAGAGGGCGGCGGCGTAGCCCGCACAGCCCGAGAAGCCACAGGCACCGCAGTTTGCACCGGGGAGAACCTCTGTAATGGCTTCGGCTTTTTCATCCACGGGGACAGCCATAATCTTTGAGGCGATTGCAAGACCGAGACCAAGCACAAGACCTATGCCCGCAACAAGGAGGATGGGAAATAAAATTTCGTTCATATTAATAATTCCTCCTTATGAAAAAATGTTTTCAACAACACCCGTAAAGCCAAGGAAGGAAACGGAGGTTATTGAGGCGGCAATAAGAGTTGAGGGCAGTCCCTTTAAAAATTCAGGGATATCTGCTGTTTCAAGTCTTGAACGGACACCGGCAAAAAGAAGCATAGCAACCATAAAGCCGATGCCGGCACCCAATGAGTTTACCATTGAAACGCCGAAGGTGTATTCCTTTGTGAAGTTGAGAAGAACAACACCGAGAACGGCACAGTTTGTTGTTATAAGCGGGAGATAAATACCCAAAGCATTATAAAGTGATTTGATGTATTTTTTGAGAACTATCTCAACAAACTGAACGAGTGCGGCAATAACAAGGATACAGACAATTGTTTGTAGATAGCCCAATCCTTTATCATTAAGAAGAGCGTTGATGGGGTAAGTAACTGCGGTGGAAATGAGCATAACGAATATAACCGCAACGCTCATACCGAGAGCGGTGTTGACCTTTTTTGAAACACCCAGGAAGGGGCAGATACCGAGGAATTTGCAGAGAACAAAGTTTTCTGTGAGTATTGCTGTGAGAAGCACGGAGAAAATGTATGTTGCGCTTATTTCTGTCATATCTTAGTTTCCTCCTTTGATGCTACTACTTTGCTGCAGGTTGAGGCAAGCGGACAGCTTTCGCAGCCGTGAAGCTCCGCCTTGGGGAGCTTTTTCTTTTCGCTGATTTTGTTTGCCAGTGCAATAAGAACACCAAAAACGAAGAAGCCACCTGCGGGGAGAATGAAGAGAGTCATTGGTGTGGAAAGAATCTGAACACCGTTGAATCCACCCAGAACGTTGTCACCAAACACACCAAGAAGATTCTGTGCGTCGGCAAAAAGTGTGCCGTTGCCGAGAAATTCACGGATTGTTGCCATACAGAAAAGAGCTGATGTAAAGCCGATACCCATACCAAGACCATCAACCGCTGAGGCGATGACCGGGTTTTTGTTTGCGAAAGCTTCGGCTCTGCCGAGAATGATGCAGTTAACAACAATAAGGGGAAGGAACACGCCGAGAGATTCGTCAAGAGCGGGAACAAAGGCTTTTACTATCATCTGCACAATTGTAACGAATGAAGCAATAATGACGATATAGGCAGGGATTCTGACCTTGTCGGGGATAACCTTTCTCAAGGCAGAAATGGCAATGTTTGAGCATATAAGAACAAGTGTTGCGGCGATACCCATACCGATAGCGTTAACCATTGAGGTTGAAGTTGCAAGGGTGGGACAGGTGCCAAGAACAAGTCTGAGAACGGGGTTTTCACGGATAAGACCCTTTGTGAACTCTTTGCGAAGAGAGCATTTTTCTTTTTTAGCCATTTTCAGCACCTGCCTTTACTTGTGAAAATATTTTGAATGCGGTGTTGACAGCGTCGGTTACTGCCTGTGAAGAAATCGTTGCGCCTGTGATAGCCTTGATTTCTGTGTCTGATGCTGCGCCTTTGTTGACACCTATACCATCTGCTTTGCCGATAAACTGATCGAGGAAATCCTTGCCTGTGGCTTTCATACCAAGACCGGGGGTGTCGTTGATGGAGGTTATCTCAACACCTGTGACCTTTTCGTTTTCAAGAGAGATACCAACCATACAAGTGAGGGCACCGCCGTAGCTTTTTGTTGTTACGTTGAAAACGTAGCCGATAACGTCCTTGCCGTTTTCGGCATATGCCTCGTAATAAAGATAGTCGCCCGAATCCAATGAAATTGTTTTAGCGTCTGAGAAGGTGTCTGCCTCAAAAACAGCGGCTTTTGCGGCATTTTCTGCTTCAATAGCAAGCTGTGCAATTTTATCCTTCGTTACAAGGTTTGTGCCCGCAAGGAGTGCTGTGCAGATTGCGGCAATAATAAAGAGCATTAACGCAGGTACCGCAATTTCTTTAAAGGTTTTATTTTTCATTCTGCTTTAGCCTCCTTCTGCTTTTTTTCTTTTGTATAGCCGAAGGGCTTGAGCTTTGTGAGGTTGTCGATGTGGGGCACAAGGATATTCATAAGAATTATTGCAAATGAAACACCCTCGTTATAGCTGCCGAATTGACGGATAAGGCAGGCTACAAGACCGCAGCCGATACCATAAATGATTTTGCCCTTTGCCGTGAGGGGACAGGTTGCATAGTCGGTTGCCATAAAGATTGCACCGATAAGAAGACCGCCGCCAAGGAGGTTATAGTAAAGGTAATTGAGATCGCCCTTGCCTGCAATGAGCATAAACACACCTACGGTAAGAATGAATGACAAGGGAATTGAGGGGGAGATAACCTTTCTTACGAGAAGATAAATTCCGCCGATTATAAGAGCAAGCGCACAGGTTTCACCAAGACAGCCTGCTCTTTGACCGAGGAGCATTTCAAGGTATGAGGGGAGCTCGCCCGAGCCATTCTGTAATACGTAGAGGGGAGTTGCAGTTGTGACGGCATCAACCGTTTCGTGCC
>JAZRPC010000045.1:0-8705 GCA_045649005.1 Acutalibacteraceae bacterium | reverse complement strand
AATGCCTGGTCACCAAAGAATTCATCGAATTTTATGGATAAGGTAAAAGATTATTGCAAACTGTTGGATGCTTACGAAGTGAGATATGCACCTTTGAATAAGGCGAATCCTTCATTTATTTATAAACATTTTTCTTCCATTTGGTTCAAAAGGCGTGTTTTTCATTGGGAACGTATTCATATACATTTTGATAACAAGAAAGTAAAGAAGCTCAGCGAAAATTACGATAAATAAGAGCTTAGCCTTTGCTTTTTACTCTACTAACGGTTGATTTCTCCCCAACTAAACCAATGGTATTGTTGTATGTTTCTGTAACTCCCGGACATAAAATTTCCTCCTATGATAGTTTAATTCTACCATAGGAGGCCTCTTTTTTCTGTTGTCCGTTTTTACTGGACTTGTGCAATTATTGGTGGAGGTTTAAATTTTTTGCCCGAAAATGGGTGTTTTTCGTATTTGGGGGAGAATGGCTTAGATAGTAACAGTATGCGAAGCATAGAATCACAATCTCTGCTGCTTGTAATAGTAGAAAAAATGTTGTTTTCATCTTGGTGTTGTTTATAAATAAAAATCATTTGACAATAACCAATATTGAAAAATCTATTGACTTTCACGCTTCGTTATAGTGTATACTCCTTCTTGTGAGGTGATAAAATGAAAATGTCGGTTAAGGTGTTTGCCGAGTATACGGGCGTAAGTGTGCGCACACTCCATTACTACGATGAAATAGGATTGTTGAAGCCTGCCTTTGTTGATGAAAATACAGGCTATCGTTATTACGACGAAAAATGCCTTATGAGAATGCAAGAGATTCTCTTTTACCGTGAGCTTGACTTTTCATTAAAAAGCATTAAAGAGATTTTGTTATCTCGAAGCTATGACAAGAATAAGGCGCTGAAGGAGCAAAAACATCTTCTCACTCTCAAAAAAGAGCGATTGGAGAGGTTGATTTCTTCCATTGACGATGCAATGAAAGGAGCAAACGTTATGAGTGCATTTGATAACAGCGAATTTGAAAAGCATAAGGTTGAGGCTCAAGAGAAATGGGGCAAAACCGAGGCGTTCAAGGAACACGCAGAAAAAACAAAGGATTATTCAAAGGATAAGTGGAATGACCTCACCGAGGGAATGACCCACATTATGGCAGAGTTTGCGGCTTGTATGAAAAAGGGTGAAACGCCCGATTCCGCAGAAGCGCAAAGCCTTGTGAAAATGCTGCAGAACCATATCACCGAAAACTATTATCATTGCACAAATGAGATTTTAACGGGTCTTGGGCAGATGTATGTTTTTGATGAACGCTTTAAAAACAATATAGACAAGCACGCCACCGGTACGGCGGCGTTTATATGTGAAGCGATTCAAGTCTGTTGCCGCAAGTGAATTTCGCTTTGCAGAGCTGATTCTTACCCCGCTTGAAAAAGATATTCAGGCGGGGTGCTTTTTTCTTGTTTTAACTTTTTATATATGCTATAATTTACACGATAAATTACATTTATGAGGTATGAGTATGTACGGATTAAAATGCTTTGTACTGCAAAATTTAATGAAAGCAGTTATTGCTTCAGAAAAACCGATTTATAGCTTAACAAACGGAAGGCTTTGTAAAAACAGATTTTTATCGGTGGTTAAAACCCGATATGTGGGTACAAGTGTAAGAATTTTAAAGTCAACAGAAAGCTCTGTTTACATTGCAAAAATGAATGCTGACGGAAGCTTTTCTGACGAGGATTTCAGGATTCTTTGCTCAACTGACCTGCACATTGACGAGGATTACGAATTAAATAACAGAACGCTTCAGCATCTTGCAGACCGAATTGCGGATTTGAAGCCTGACCTGGTTGTGCTCACAGGCGATTGTATTCTCTCAAAATATCAGCAGATTGATGCTATTCAGTTTGCAAAAATGATGGAAAGCATCGGTGTTTATTGGACTTATGTTTTCGGTAACCACGAGGCGAGGGAGGAAAAGGGCTCTTTTAAATACCAGCTTTACAAGAGCTTTATTGATTCACCTTATTGCCTTTGCAAATTCGGTGAGCAGTCACTTTATGGTTATGGTAATTTTACTATAAACATTATGAGCGATGAAAAAACAATAAGAAAAACGTTGGTGTTTTTTGATTCCGGCAGATATTTGCAAGAGCCCTATCGCACAAATGACGGTGTGCCGGCTGAGCTGAAGGGGGCAGACTACATTAAGTTTTCGCAAATTGAATGGTATCAAAACGAGATAGCTTCACTCAAAAAGCAATACGGTGAAGATGTAAAATCTATGATTTATTTACATATACCGATACCGGAATATCGCAATTTGTTTACGCAAAACGAAGACGGTACATTTACACCCAACGAAAACGTAGAGGTGATTTACGGCGAAATGCGTGAACCGATGGGTGGCTCGTGGTTCAACTCCGGTCTTTTTGAGGCAATGAAAAGAAACGGCACAGAGGCTATGTTCTGCGGTCACGACCATTGTAATGATTTTTGTGTTAAATATGAAGGAGTTTACCTTGTTTATAATCAGACGGGTGGCTACAACTGCTACAGATTATATGACAGCGAGGTTATGAGCTCAGATGAGAGCACCTGGCATTATGGTGTTAACATAACCGATATTTCAAAGAATGGCTCGTTGAAAATGAAAAATTACAGGCATACTGAGTTTAAATAAATTTATAGCAGTTTTAAGTTCGGTAAGATACATTTGCCACCTTTTTCTTGGCAGATATAAGAGAATTTTAAAAAAATGTGGAAAAACGGTGACAAAATGATATAATCGTTGTGGTGAAAATATTTAGCTTTTTGAAGGTGCTTTTTATGAAGAAAATATTTAAAGGTAAGCTGTTTTTGAGGGTTTTGTTGTTGGTGCTCGGTGTGGGGCTGTCCGTTGGCGGGCTTTATTTATACCATCAGCAATACCTTTGCTTTGAATACACGCCACTTTTGTTTATTCTCGGTGTGGTGGTGAGCCTTGGCTGCGCTCTTATCGCTTCAGCGGTGCGGTTAAATAGCGGCGACACGAAAAAGCAAATTGCATTGAAATCCGTTTTGGTGGCTGCGGTTGTTGCGGTTGTTCTTGTTGGCGGGATGTTTATAATAAACGGCGTTGCAGGTAACGGCGTTATGGAATTAGTCGCTTTGGTTGTTCCCGTTTATGCGGTGTTTATAATCACGACAATTCTTACCTTGATTTGGGTTATTAAAACGTTCAGCAAAAAAGCTCTTAAAGCTGTTCTCACACTTTTAATTCTTGTGGGATTTTTGGTGGGTAGCTATTCATACGTAGTGCCTTTTGTTATTGATGAAATTTACAGCGGATACAAAGCGCCTGCACCAATGCTTTCAACATACACAAGGACTGAGGATGATAAAATGATAAACGGCGATTTTTACGTCAGCACAAAAGGTGATGACAAAAATAACGGCACAAAGGAAGCGCCATTTCTTACAATAGAAAAAGCGGTTGAAGCTGTGAGAAACACCGATAAATCCGGCAAAAATGGTATAACTGTTTGTATTGAGGGTGGTGAATACAGAGTTTCATCCCTTGAATTTACAAAGAAGGATTCGGGCACTGAAGAGTGCCCCGTAACATACTGTGCATATAACGGCGAGGTTACAATAAACGGTGGTGTAACTCTTTCACACAGCGATTTTAAAGCTGTGAAGGAATACCCGGAAATATCAGAAAGACTTTCACAGGAAGCACAGGGTAGCGTTGTGGTTGCAGATTTGACAAAAGCGCCTTATTCTCTCACCAAAGACGACTGGGGAAGGATATATGCAATTGGTTCATATCATACTGCCGGAAGCTATGACGGTGATTATGTGGGCGAGCTTTACTGCGAGCTTTTTGTGGATGACAAAAGGCAAGCTCTTGCAAGATACCCCGATAATGATTTTCTTCTCACAGAAGAAGTTGTTTCAACTGGTCTCGGTAAAGAATCAGACGGCGCATTGACAGAGGTTAAGGATTGGGACAAAATCCGCAACCCCGAATCCGATGTTTACAAGATAAATTCCGAGCTTGCCAAAAGAATTGCAGGCTGGAAAACACTTGACGATGTGTGGATGTTTGGCTTCTGGAAATATGATTGGGCTGATGCTTCATCACCAATCGGCAGCTTTGATGCCAAAACCGGTGAAATCTCACCGAAATTTGTAAGCCTTTACGGCACAAAAACAGATGCACCTTATTATTTCTTTAACGTTCTTGAAGAACTCACCGCAGAAGGTGAGTGGTACCTTGACCGTGAAAATGGCTTGCTTTGCCTTTGGAAGCCCGAAAATATTGAGGATGCACAGATTGACCTTTCATTGTCATTGAAGCCGGTAATCAATGCCGAGGCAGATTATCTCACCTTTGACGGAATAACGGTGAAGGGGACAAGAGCTGATGGTGTTGTTATTAAAGGCAACAACAACACGGTGCAGAATTGCCTTATTAAAAATGTGGCGGGTAATGCTCTTGTTATGACAGGTAGCAACAACCTTGCATATAACAATGAAATTACCCATACAGGCAAGGGTGGAATTATTCTTGACGGCGGTGACACTAAGACTCTCGCCCCCGGCAACAGCAAGGCGGATAACAACTATATTCATGATTGGTCGGAAATTTATCAGACATATCAGCCCGCTGTAACGCTCTTGGGCGTGGGCAATATGTGCTCGCACAATGAAATGGCAAATTCTCCCCACGAAGCTATTACGTATAAGGGTAATAATCACATTATAGAGTACAACAACATTCATGACGTTTGCTTGCTTTCAGACGATGCGGGTGCGATTTACTCGGGCAGAAGCTGGGTGTGGTACGGCAATATTATAAGGTATAACTGTATCTATAACGTGGGCTCGGGTGAGCACAAGCCTGACGGTATTTATCTTGATGATGCACTTTCCGGTCAGCAGATTTACGGTAATTTGCTTATTAATATTCCGAGAAATTCAATTCATATCGGCGGCGGCAGAGATAATCTTGTCGAAAACAATATAATTGTTAATTCAGGCGAAAATGCAATTTATTTTGATGAAAGAGCACGAGAGGGTGCCCTCAACAACGGTTGGTTTACTCATGCTCATATCGGAAGCGGTGATATGTGGGATGCCCTCTACGCTTCGCCGTGGCAGAGCGAAATCTGGCAGGAAGCATTCCCTGAATACAAAGCCTTAACGGATGATAAATCACAATCCGAAAGTGCATCATATATACCAAACCCTGCGTGCACGGTAAAAGGCAACTTGATTTTTAACAGAAACAAAGAAATCGGAGATATTTACAGCTCTGCAAGAAGATTCAGTGATATATCTGACAACGGGGTGTATTCCCTTGGTAAAGCTGAGGATGTTTTTGTTGATATCAATTCGGGAAACTATAATATAAAGGATGTTGAAGGTCTCAGAGAATCCATTCCCGGTTTTAAGAGCATTGCACTTAATGAAATAGGAAGAAAATGAGAAAAAGAGCAGACGAGGGGAGCGTAAATGGATAATAAAAAATGGTTTAAGGAAGCAGGCTACGGTATGATGGCGCACTGGGGGCTTTATTCGCTCCTCGGTGGTGAATACAAGGGCAGGCGTGTTCTTGATTATGCCGAGTGGATTCAGAGCTATATGCCAATTCCCAATGCAGAATACGAGTGTCTTGCGAAAATATTTAATCCCATTTATTTTGATGCCGATGAATGGATTCGTCTTGCAAAGGACAGCGGAATGAAATATTTTGTTTTCACCTCAAAGCACCACGACGGCTTTGCGATGTTCAAATCCTTTGCGGATTCATATAACGTTGTGGACGCCACACCTTTTGGCAGAGATGTTGTGGGCGAGCTTGCCGAGGCTTGTTATAAGCACGGCTTGAAGCTTGGTCTTTATTACTCACAGGAGCTTGACTGGCACCATTTTCACGGCGGCGGCTACGACCGCTTCAGCGGTTGCTCGGGCACCTCGTGGGATAATAGCTGGGATTTCCCCGAGAGGGATAAAAAGGATTTTTCAATCTGCTTTGAGGAGAAAATTAAGCCACAGGTGACGGAGCTTCTCAAGAATTACGGCGATTTGTGCCTTATGTGGTTTGACGTGCCCCACACCATAACAAAGGAGCAGAGCCTGGAGCTCAATCGACTTGTTAAGGAATATCAGCCCGATTGCCTCATTAATTCAAGAATCGGCAACGGTGCTTATGATTACGTATCTCTCGGTGACAACGAATACCCCACAGAGATGAAGTGCGAGGAGGATGCAGACCCCAACGCCCTTGACGGCTTTAAATATTCGCCCTATGGGCTTTATGAAACGGCGGGAACTCTCAATTCCTCATGGGGCTACAAATACTATGACCAGAATTGGCTGAGCGCAGAGGAAATAAAGGCGAGAAGAGAAAAGCTCAATTCCCTTGGGATTAACTACCTTCTTAACGTGGGTCCCGACGGTCTTGGCAGAATACCATCATTCTGCGCCGAGGCGCTTCTGCAAGCTAATGATTTCAACAAGTAACGGGAGGATTTATATGCGACCTAATATTATATTTTATTTTTCAGACCAACAGCGTTGGGATACTCTCAATGAAGAAATTATGCCAAACGTGTGGGAGCTTGGCGAGGAGGGACTTCTTTTTGAAAACTCCTTTACCTGCCAGCCTGTGTGTGGGCCTGCACGTGCCTGCCTGCAGACGGGTCAATATGCCACGCAGAACGGCTGTTATTGGAATGCAATCCCTTTGAGGGAGGGCGAGAAAACTCTTGCCGACCAGTTTAACGAAAACGGCTATGACACCGCATACATCGGCAAATGGCACCTTGCCTCTGACCTTTTGCCGGGTGTGGGCTGCCATTGCGAAAAGACAGCCGTGCCGAAAGAGAAGCAAGGGGGCTACCAATACTGGCGTGGAGCGGACGTTCTTGAGTTTACATCCCACGGCTACGATGGTTATGTATTCGATGAAAACGGCAACAGAATTGATTTTGAGGGCTACCGTGCAGACTGCATAAACGATTTTGCTCTTGAATACATAAACAACCACAACGGTGAAAAGCCGTTTTTTATGTTCATTTCACAGCTTGAGCCCCATCACCAGAACGACCACGGCCATTTTGAGGGTCCAAAAGAGACTGTTGATAAATACCGTGATTATAAAATCCCCGAGGATTTGGCATTCCTGAAGGGTGATTACAATGAGGAATACCCCGATTACATCGCTGCCATAAACCGACTTGATGAAAACGTGGGCAAGCTCGTTGATGCTCTTAAAGAAAAGGGGATTTACGACAACACGGTAATCATCTACACCAGTGACCACGGGTGCCATTTTAAAACACGAAATGTTGAATACAAGCGCAGCTGTCACGATTCCTCAATACACACGCCACTTGTTTTCGGCGGTGGTGCGGTGGCGAAAAAGGCGGCGACGGATTGCCTTGCTTCCCTTATAGACCTGCCACCGACTATTCTCGACCTTGCAGGAATTGAGATACCTGAAAGCTATTCGGGCAACGTTTTGCCTGTTGAAAAAGATGATGTGACCGAGAGGGCTTGTGTTTTTGTTCAGATAAGCGAATCCCACATTGGCAGAGCGGTGAGAACAAAAAACTGGAAATATTCCGCAAAGGCTATCGGCTCGGGTTGGCACAAGCCTAGGGCTGTGCACTATTTTGACGATTTTTTGTATGATTTGAAAAATGACCCCTGTGAGAAAAACAATCTTGCGGGCAACGAGAATTACAAGAAAATTCTTGTGGAAATGCGGTCGCTCCTTTCAAGAGAGATGGTGAACGCAGGCGAGAAAAAGCCCGTTTTTCACAAGGCAATAAAAATTAAAAGGTATTAAAAAATAAAGGGGATGTAAAAAAAGCGCAGACCGCATAAAATAATATAAAACAATGGGGTTCCTGCAGGACTGATGCCTGTAAGAACCCCATTTATAATGAAAAGACGTATTAAGTTTTATGCTACGAACAAACCTCGCCACTCGACGTACCTTTGTACGCCTTCGGGCAAACAAAAACAAGTCTGAAGCCTTGTTTTTGCTCGGTTTGTCCGTTCTGCATCTTTTTTTCCTATCCCCTAACAAGGGGCTGTAAAAAAACGTTCGTTTTTTTACAGCCCCTTGTTTAAGGTTTATTGTTTAGCACCATTATCAAACATTTCAAGAGCCTTTACGCTTGCGGCGTAGCAGTTTGCAAGACCCTCAAGGTTCATATTGTCGTATGTATCACGTCTTGTGTGGTAATAATCCTCGAGCTTGTGGTTGAGGCCTGTGATGCCTGTTGCTTTGAAGCCTGCTTTAGCGAAAGCGGCAGAGTCGGTTGCACCGCCAAGAGGAGGAACCATACCCTTTTTGCAGGGAACGTTGATTGCGGCGGCAGCCTCCATAAAGAGGTCTGAAACGTCCTTATCAACCTTTACGGTGCCGTTAAGGTCACGGTAGTTTGTCATAAGATATTTGGGGTCGTGGATTGTGTCATAGGAAATGATGAAGGTGGGAACGTCGTCGAACTCGCCCTTGTGAGCCTCGCACCAAGCCATTGAGCCACGAAGACCAGCCTCCTCGGAGCCGGAGAGAATAACGCCCACTTCTGTGTTTTCAAAATCAATCCCCTCATCCTTGAGAGCTTTGAGGATTGCAATGCCCATATAACAGCCGGAGAGGTTGTCGTTTGCGCCATCAACAACTCGTTTGCTGTTCCACATAAAGAACATAC
>JAZRPC010000044.1:0-26642 GCA_045649005.1 Acutalibacteraceae bacterium | reverse complement strand
GTGTATAGAATTCGTCGCAATCAAGACCCTCGTTAACACGTACACCCCAAAGAATTACGCAGGGGTGGTTTCTGTCACGGAGCACCATTCTGCGAACGTTATCGAGGCAGATATCCCGCCATTCACCTTCACCAAGGTGCTGCCAGGAGGGCATCTCTGTGAAGACAAGAAGACCGATTTCGTCACAGCGGTCAAGGAAGTGAACGCTGTCTGGGTAGTGTGAGGTTCTGACAAGGTTAACGCCCAGCTCGTATTTAAGTAAGTCAGCGTCTGCTTTCTGCACGTTTTTGGGCATAGCGTAGCCAACATAAGGGTAGCTCTGGTGACGGTTAAGACCACGGATTTTGATTTTTCTGCCGTTGAGGTAGAAGCCGTCTGTTAAAAAACGGCACTCTCTGAAACCAAAGCGAACAGAGATTTCATCTTTGTCATCAAGCTTAACCTTGAGTGTGTAGAGCTTGGGGTTTTCTGTGTCCCACAGTTCAACGTCTGTTACAGCCCATTTTGCGTTAATAACTCTGCCGCTGAAGTCTGTTTTCTTTTCACCAATGATTTCATCGCCGTCAAAGAGAGTAAAGGTGAGCTCACCCTTTGCGCTTTCGGAAAGAGTGACGTCAATGTCAAGAACCTTTCTGGGCTGAAGAACGTTGAGCGTTCGTACAAAAGCATTGTCAAGATAAACCTCGCTTACCTCTTCAAGCCAAACTTCACGGTAAATACCGCCGTATACGAGGTAGTCAACAACGTTGCCGAAGGGCGGGGTTTCTTTTCTTTCGGTGGAATCAAGCTCAACCACCAGAAGGTTTTCGCCCGATTTTACTTTTTCGGTGATGTCAAAGGTAAAGGGGTTATATGCACCCTTGTATTCGCCGATAAACTCACCGTTGAGATAAACCCTTGAATAAAGTGAAGCGCCTTCGAAATGGAGAATAAGGCGGGAGCCTTTTGATTTTTTAACCTTGAAGGTTTTGCGATAACAGCTGACAAACTGGTATGACTTTTCGTCAAAGTAATTCAAAGGCAATTCAAGGTTTGTGTGGGGGATATCTACGGTTTGAAATTTACTGTCGTCAAATGAGGGGTTAATCATTTCCTCTTTGAATGAGGGGGAATATTTCCAACCGAAGTTAAGAGATTGAACGTTACGCATTTAATCACCCTTTTCTGTATGATTCCATAATTAAATATATTCTATACTATTATAATTGGTATGTCAATAAACTTGTTTTTTTGTTCTCAACTTTGCCTTCAATAACAGCGTCAAGCAAAGCGTTGAGCGCCTTTCCGATATCTGAACCCGAGTAGCCTTTCCTTAAAAGGTCATCGCCTGTTACTGCAAGCTGAGAGATTGTGCAGCATTCGTTGTTTTCTTCTGTTTCGTGAAGCCACCTGAGACATTGTTCAGTTTCTTTCGAAATGTCACGATAGCTTTCACTCAAAGCGCCACGGTCGCTTTTTTTAATGACGAGAAGTGTGCGAATGTCTTCGGGGGTTTTTGTTTTCAAGTGTTTTTTGAGCTCTGTTTTCGTTTCGGGTGGCTCAAAATCGTGGCAACCCACAAGAAAAGAAACCCTGTTTATTGTCTTTTTATCGAATTTGAGGCGGGTGAGAATTTCTTTTGCCATTTCGCCGCCCACAGCCGCATGATTTTTAAAGGTGCTGTCGCCCTTGTCGTTTAATTTGTGGGTGGGCACCTTTCCGAGGTCGTGCAAAAACATTGTAAGACGAAGGATTCTGTCCTGCGGAATGGTATCCACCGTGTGGCAGATGTGCTCCCACACGTCGTAGGCGTGTTTTTTGCCGTATTGCCTGAAGCTTATTGCCGGTTTTATTTCGGGTATTATAACTGCGAAAACATCGGCATAATCCATAAGAATTCTGAAGGCGTTTTTGCCGCAAAGAAGCTTTGTGAGTTCAACGGCGATTCTTTCAGCTGAAATGTTTTTTAAAAGCTCTTTGTTTGTGTGAATTGCAAAAGAGGTTTCTTTTTCTATCTCAAAGCCCAGAACAGATGCAAAGCGTAATGCACGCATTATGCGAAGACCGTCCTCATTAAAGCGTTTGTGAGCATCGCCAACAGCTTTAATTATACTATTATATATATCTGTTGTTCCGCCGAATAAATCAACTATGCCTGTGGCGGGGTTGAATGCGAGGGCATTTACCGTGAAATCACGGCGGGAGAGGTCGTTGGCGATTTTGTCGGTGAAGTTGATGGATTTCGGGTGACGGTTGTCATCATAGTCACCGTCTATTCTGAAGGTTGTTATTTCAAAAGGTGTTTTATCAACGACCACGGTTAATGTGCCGTGTTTCAGCCCTGTATCAATAGTTTTGAAGTCAGAAAAAACTGCTCGTGTTTCTTCGGGTAGGGCAGAGGTGGTAATATCCCAATCCTCGGGCAATGCCCCCATAAGGGAATCTCGCACACAACCGCCGACGCAGTAAGCCTCAAACCCTGCGTTTTCAAGACGGTCAAGTATCAGCTTAACGTTTTGTGGAAGATTGAAAGTCATAAAGCTACCTCTCGCATACTATATATAATATATATTATGGTGTGAGTTTTTGCGCCTGTCAACTAAAAATTACAGTTTGACAGAAAAAAGCCTCTAAAAACCCCTAAAAGTTACAAAGTTGTAATTTTTGTAGTTTTAACCAAAACACATTAGGAAACACTTGTTGTTTTTTATATAAAAACAGGATTAAGTGTAATATAATGTTATTTTGGGTAAAAAACCTTTGTGAATTGTTAACAAAATGTGTGTTTTGGTTTATTTGACTTTTAAGGAAACTTGGTTATAATACCTTGTGCCATAGGATAACGGCGATTTTGCCGGCAATATTGGGTTGAAACTTTGGCAATTCAGCACGCTATTGCGGACAAAAAAGCCTACCAACAGCAGCTTTTTAAAATAAGAAAGGTAGTAAAAGCTGCTTGTCTAAGGAGATTAACACCATGACAGTCAGAAAAATAGGCGAAACGGCAGTTCATTCGCCACTTAAAAGAGTTTCTCTTTTAGTGCTTGCAATTCTGTTTTTTGTTTCGGCAACTGCTTTCGCCACACCGTCAGTAATATATGATGTTACTATTTATGACGGCGACACAGTCGTTTCTGTTTCAACAGTTTCCGCAGATGCAGAGGATGTTCTTGAAAATGCGGGCATAACAATCGACACCGCAAAGGGTGATGAGGTAAACCTCACAAACTTCACGGGCACAGACGGCAGTGTCATTTTTATAAAAAGAGGCGTTAAGGTTACAATCGAAAGCTTTGATGGCTCCTCTTATACCGTTCACGCTTCAGGCAGAGTAAGTGATGCAATTGAGGCGGCGGGGATTACGCTCCCAAAAGGCACGGCACTTAACTATGGTGCAGATGAAATCCTCAAAGACGGTATGAAAATCGAAATATATGATATTTTCGATGTTACTGTTGCCGTTGACGGCAAAAAGCTTAACGGTAAGGTTTCGGGTAAAACTGTTGCAGATGCGCTTGAAGGTATGAATGTTTCATTGAATGAAAATGATTTCACAAAGCCCGCTCTCGACTCCGAAATTAAAGATGGTATGAAAATTACCGTTAACAGAGTTACTCTCAAAGAGAGAACAAAAGAAGAGAAAATCGGTTACGATACACAGTACACATATTCCGATGCACTTTATAAAGACCACACAAAGGTTCTTAAAAAAGGCGAATATGGTTCAAAAGCGGTTGTGTACGAGGAGCGTTACGTTAATGGTAAGCTTGAAAAATCTGTTGTAAAAACAGAAAGAGTGCTCAAAGATAGCGTTAACGAGCTCGTTCAGGTGGGCACAAGAGTTAACTCAGCCCCGTCTGCTCTCCCTGTGGGCACACCTATCAGCGAAATGGCTATGCCCTCATATCTTAATATTGGTTCAAACGGCTTGCCCACAAGCTACAAATCAGTTATCAATGCAAAAGCAACAGCATATTGCATCCCTGGCGGTATTACCTCAACAGGTAAAAAGGCTCAGACAGGTTACATTGCAGTTGACCCCAAAGAGATTCCTTATGGCACAGAAATGTATATTGTTTCTGCCGACGGTCAGTATGTTTACGGCTACTGTATTGCGGCTGACACAGGCAGCTACATTTACGACGTTGACTGGACAGTTGACTTGTTTATGAACTCTGAAGCTCAGTGTGTTAAATGGGGCAGACGTGATATTATAATTTATGTTCTGTAATTGAAAAGGAACTGTAAAAAACGAAGGTTTTTTACAGTTCCTTTTAGTTATTTTTTCTTTTTATTTTTCTTGATGTCATCAAGAATGAAGCGGGTAAGACGTTTGGATGCATTGCCGTCTTCGATACAACCGAGCTTATCTAAAAACTCCACACGCTTTGCTTCGTATTTTTCAGGGTCGAAGTTGAGGATATTTTCAATTAACTCGTCGTTGTTTCGTGCGATGGGGAAGGGTGTATCCTCCAACGGATAGTAGAAGCCTCGCTCAGTAACGTAGGAGTCAATGTCTGTTGTGAAAAGGAACCCGGGCTTGCCTGAAAGAACAAAGTCACAAATCCAGCTTGAATAGTCTGTCATACCGATATCGCTGGCGACTTGCAGGATTTGAATGTCTGCATAATCGTTGGCATCAATTACAAAATCCGGGAGATCAATTTTTTGATTCTGCAAAGCTCTGACAGTGTGAAAGTGAAATCTGGAAAGTATAAGCCATTCACCGCCAAAGCGTTTTTCGAGAGCCGCCTTCAATCTTTCATAATCAACATCAAAATATTCGATGGAGTCGGTGTTATCACGGAAAGTGGGCGCATAAAGGAAAAGCTGCTTGTCAGGGTCAATGTTGTATTTTTTACAAACTCTGAGTTTGAGCTTTTCTTTAGTAGCATCGCTGAAAAAGAAAACGTCGTTTCTCGGGTGACCGTATTTGAGAAGTGGGTTTGTGGGCCAGTAGGATGTGCGGAAAACCATTTCCTCAAAATCACTGTTTATTAAACAGTAATCGGTTTTTGTTTTTGCAAGCTCGCCTGCAGCACGACGTCTTTCGTTTGAGTCAGAGTCAGGGTCAATTTTTTTAAGACCTAAGGAGCCGTGCCACAAATTGATTAATACCTGTTCATCCTTTTTGGGGAAATTTTCCCAAAGGAAGCCGTGGGCGTTATCAATCCAATATTTGCTTTGTGCCATAGCTTTGTAGTATTCATAAGAACCGTATCTTACCAGTTTTACTCGTTCGTCCTTGGGGAAATGAGCTGATTTTTTTGTTTTTTTAGAATACACCCAAATAATTTTTACCTTGGCATTTGTTTTAAGAAGGTATCTACAAAAGTATTTTGGGTTACAGGTGTAATTGTTCTGATATGTTTTGAACATTATCTGGTTGTTTATTACACGGGTGTTTTTGCTCAGTCGTTTCCAAGCCCAATGAGCAATTTTCAAATCCCACTCTTTTAAAAGCTCACCTCTTTTTATATGAAGCTTTTTTAAGAGTTCATAAAGCAACCTTTTTTTGACCGCATACATATAATATTTACGCAGTAGATTTTTCATTTTAAATTTACCCCTTTAAAATGTGTCGTGAATTTTCCCAAGCAGAAAAATTGTAGCATAAATTGAACGGTAATGTCAATAGATGGCGAATTATCGTGAAAAATGAATAATATACAAGCAAAATGTATAAATAACCGAATAATATGCAGGCATCACTGCGGTTTTTATTAGAGGTTAATATGAAAAAATACACAAAATTTTCATAAGTATCACAAGGTTTTGTTGCAAATGGGCAAAAATAGCCTAAAAAAGAATAATTTCTGTAAAAAGGTTGACATTTTTAACACAAAGGTGTATAACTATGCATATCGAATGAATATTTTTACAAGAGCACAGCTCTTTAAACGGAGGAAATAAAAATGGATAAGAAAAACATCAAAAAAGTTGTTCTCGCATATTCCGGCGGACTTGATACATCAATCATCATCCCTTGGCTCAAAGAGAACTATAATAACTGTGAAGTTATCGCCGTTTCAGGTGACGTTGGCCAGGGAACAGAGCTTGACGGTCTTGAAGAAAAAGCGATTGCAACAGGTGCTTCAAAGCTCTATATTCTTGATTTGAAGGAAGAATACGTTGAAGAATATATCTGGCCCTGCCTCAAAGCCGGTGCAGAATATGAGCAGTACCTTCTCGGTACATCTCACGCTCGTCCCTGTATTGCTAAGGGTCTTGCAGAAATCGCAATCAAAGAGGGTGCAGACGCAATTTGCCACGGTTGCACAGGTAAAGGTAACGACCAGGTAAGATTCGAGCTTACACTTAAAGCGTTCGCTCCCGAAATGGCAATTATCGCTCCCTGGAGAGAGTGGGATATCAAATCCCGTGAGGAAGAAATCGAGTATGCAGAAGCACACAACATTCCTCTTAAAATCAACCGTGAAACAAACTATTCAAAAGATAAAAACGTATGGCACCTTTCACACGAGGGTCTTGACCTTGAGGATCCCGCAAACGAGCCCATGTACAACAAAGAGGGCTTCCTTGAAATGGGCGTTTCTCCCGAGCAGGCTCCCGACGAACCTACATACGTTTCAATCCACTTTGAAAAGGGCGTTCCCACCGCTATTGACGGTGTTGAAATGAATGGCCTTGCAATTGTTGAAAAGATCAACGAAATTGGTGGTGCAAACGGCATCGGTCTTCTTGACATTGTTGAGAACAGACTTGTTGGTATGAAGAGCCGTGGCGTTTACGAAACTCCCGGCGGAGCAATCCTTTACAAGGCACACGAGCTTCTTGAAATGATTACTCTTGACCGTGACACATCACACTACAAAAAGCTTGTTGCTCAGAAATTCGGTGAGGTTGTTTATAACGGCCTCTGGTTCACACCTCTCAGAGAAGCTCTTTCAGCTTTTGTTGACAAAACACAGGAAACTGTTACAGGTGACGTAAAGCTCAAGCTCTACAAGGGCAACATCATCAATGCAGGTATCACATCACCCTATTCACTTTATGATGAAAACGTTGCATCCTTCGGTGACGACGGCGGTGCATACAACCAGCAGGATTCTGCAGGCTTCATTAATCTTTTCGGTCTTTCAATCAAGGTTAAGGCACTTCTCGACAAACAGAGAAACGAAGAGAACTGATTAAGATAAACAATAACTTGCGGCAAAGGTGAAATATTCCTTTGTCGTATTGTTAATATATGAGTTAATTTAGGAGACAGAAATATGCAGCTCTGGAAAGGCAGATTTTCAAAAGAAATCGACCCTAAAACAAACGATTTCAATTCATCCATAAAATTCGACAGCCGTATGTACAAGGAAGATATCGATGGTAGCATCGCTCACGCAACAATGCTTTGCGCACAGGGTATCATTTCGGGCGAGGACCTTGCTCTTATAGTTGACGGTCTCAAGGCTATAAAGTCAGAGATTGAGTCGGGCGATTTACTTATTGACCCCAACGCAGAGGATATTCACACTTTTGTTGAGGGTGAGCTCACATCACGCATCGGCTCGGCGGGCAAAAGGCTTCACACAGCACGTAGCCGTAACGACCAGGTGGCACTTGATATAAGACTTTATCTTCGTCACGAATGCGACGACGTATATAATCAGCTCACAGAATTGGTGGATGTTCTTTGCAAAAAGGCTGAGCAGTATGCCTACGCAGTTATGCCCGGCTACACACATCTTCAGCGTGCACAGCCCATCACCTTCGGCCATCATCTGCTTGCCTATGCAGAAATGCTTATGCGTGACAAGGAAAGACTGCAGGATGCAAAGAACCGTATGAATTACTGCCCATTGGGCTCCTGTGCTCTTGCGGGCACAACCTACAACACCGACAGGGAAATGACCGCAAAGGAGCTTGGCTTCAGCGGCGCAATGCAGAACTCCCTTGATGGCGTTTCCGACAGGGATTTTTGTATGGAGCTGGCATCTGCTTTGTCCATTCTTATGGTTCACCTTTCACGTTTTTCAGAGGAGATTGTTCTCTGGTGCTCATGGGAGTTTAAATTTATTGAGCTTGACGATGCTTTCTCAACAGGCTCATCAATTATGCCCCAGAAAAAGAACCCCGATATCACAGAGCTTATACGTGGTAAATCGGGCAGAGTTTTCGGCGACTTGACAACACTTCTCACAATGATGAAGGGCTTGCCACTTGCTTATAATAAAGATATGCAGGAGGATAAAGAAGCTGTTTTTGATGCTTTTGATACGGTTAAAATGTGCCTCACAGCATTTATACCAATGCTCGACACAATGACCGCTCTCCCCGAAAATATGAGAAAAGCTGCCGCAGGCGGATTTATAAACGCAACAGATTGTGCGGATTACCTTGTTGGTAAGGGTCTTCCCTTCCGTGATGCCTACAAAGCAACAGGTGAGCTTGTTGCACTTTGCATAAACAAGGGTCTTACCCTTGAAACCTTACCTCTCGAAGAATACAAGGCTGTATGTAATCTTTTTGACGAGGGTGTTTTTGAAGCTATAAACCTTGATAAATGCGTTAACGACAGAACATCTCTCGGTGGACCTGCACCCGAAAACGTGTTGGCACAGGTTAAGAAAATGAAACAGAGGAATAGCTAATTATGACAAAAATATTTGTTGACGGCAGTCAGGGTACCACAGGACTCAGAATATTTGACCGCCTTTCAGAATTTAATGATATTGAATTAATTACCCTTCCCGAGGAGCTCAGAAAAGACAAGGACGCAAGAAAAAAGGCTCTTAACTCTGCCGACGTTGCGTTTCTTTGCCTCCCGGACGATGCGGCGAGGGAGTCGGTTTCTTTAATAGAGAATGAAAACACGGTTGTTATTGACACGTCAACAGCCCACCGCACTCTTGATGATTGGGCATACGGATTCCCTGAGCTGTCACAGTCACACCGTGAAAAAATTAAAAATTCAAAAAGAATAGCGGTGCCCGGTTGCCACGCAAGCGGATTCATTGCTCTTGTTTACCCCCTTATTGAAGCTGGTGCTATTGACGAGGATATTCTTCTTTCCTGCTTCTCTTTAACCGGTTATTCCGGCGGCGGCAAAAAAATGATTGCGGAATACGAGGAGGAGCCGGATGTTCTTCTGGAGGCTCCCAGACAATATGCTTTGGGGCAGACGCACAAGCATCTTAAAGAGATGGTTAAAATATCCGGAATCAACAACGCTCCTGTGTTTTGCCCGGTGGTATCGTCATTTTACTCCGGTATGGAGGTTACGGTGCCGCTGTTCAAGGAGCAGTTGAAGAATGGTTTCACACCCCCCAAAATCAAGGCTCTCTATAAAGAAAAATATAACAGCGAGCTTGTAAAATACCAAGAAGACCTCAGCGAGGGCGGATTTATTTCTGCAGGCATCCTTTCGGGAAAAGATAATATGATTGTTTCTGTTTTCGGTAACGATGACAGAATTATACTCACCGCACGCTACGACAATCTCGGCAAGGGTGCCTCGGGTGCGGCGATAGAATGCCTTAATATAGTTCTTGGAAACACAGATACTCAAGGCTTGGAAGTTTAATATAAATCGGAGAATGATTATGGAACTTATAAACGGCGGCATTTGTGCCGCAAAGGGCTTTACCGCAGGCGGAATTCATTGCGGCATAAGAAAAAATAAAACGAAAAGAGACGTTGCTCTTATTTTCAGCGAGAAAAAGGCAAGTGCGGCGGCGGTTTACACAACAAACCTTGTTAAGGGTGCGCCGTTGGCTGTTACAAAAATGCACCTTCTTGACGGCAAGGCTCAGGCGGTTATCTGCAACAGCGGTAACGCCAACACCTGCAACGCAAACGGCATTGAGGTGGCACAGGAAATGGCGAAGCTAACAGCCGACACGTTAGGTATTAGTGAGGATGACGTTGTTGTTGCATCAACAGGTGTTATCGGTCAGCCTCTTGATATAACACCCATTAAAAACGGTCTTCCCGCTCTTAAAGAAGCGCTCGGGAAAAACAGCTCGGAGGCCGCAGAGGGCATTATGACAACCGATACCGTGAAAAAAGAAATTGCGGTTTCATTTGAAATCGGTGGTGTTGAGTGTAAAATCGGCGGTATTGCAAAGGGCTCGGGTATGATTCACCCGAATATGGCAACAATGCTTGTATTCATCACAAGTGACGTGGCAATTTCATCCGAAATGCTTCAAAAAGCACTTTCTGCCGATATTCAGAATACGTTCAATATGGTCAGCGTTGACGGTGACACGTCAACAAACGATATGGTAACAGTTCTTGCAAACGGTATGGCAGGCAACAAGGAAATTACCGAAGACGGCGAGGCTTTTGACACATTTATGAAAGCCCTCAACACAGTTACGGTTCACCTTTGCAGAATGATTGCGGGCGACGGCGAGGGCGCAACAAAGCTCCTTGAATGCCGTGTAACAGGTGCGGCAGACGAAAAAATTGCAAAAACAGTTGCAAAAAGCGTGATTTGCTCATCTCTCACAAAGGCGGCAATGTTCGGCGCAGATGCAAACTGGGGAAGAGTCCTTTGTGCAATCGGCTACAGCGGTGCAGATGTGGACGTAACAAAGGTTGACGTTTCTTTTGAATCTGCAAAAGGTATTATCCCCGTTTGTAAAGACGGCTCGGGAATTGAATTTTCCGAAGAAATTGCAAAGGAAATTCTTCTTGAAAAAGAGATTGTTATAAATGTTGGTCTTAATTCGGGCGATTTCTCATCAACAGCCTGGGGTTGCGACCTTACTTATGAATATGTAAAAATCAACGGCGATTACAGGACGTGATAAAATGGATAATTTGAATATTACAAATCTTCAGCGTGCAAAGGTTATTACTCAGGCGCTTCCCTATATTCAGAAATACCACAACAAGGTTATTGTTGTAAAATACGGCGGCAACGCTATGATCAGCGAGGAGCTCAAGCTCCAGGTTATGGAGGATTTAGTTCTTTTGTGGCTTATCGGTGTTAAACCCGTTCTTGTTCACGGCGGCGGTCCCGAAATTTCGGATATGCTCAAAAAGGTGGGCAAGCAAAGTGAGTTTGTTGACGGTCTTCGTGTTACCGATAAGGAAACTGCGGAAATCGTGCAGATGGTTCTTGCGGGTAAAATCAACAAACAGCTTGTTAATCTTCTTGGTGAGTTCGGCGGTAATGCAGTCGGTATTTCCGGTATTGACGGCCACCTTATTGAAGCAAAGGTCAAAGATGAAAGGCTTGGATTTGTTGGTGAAATAACAAAGGTAAACGTTCAGCCCATTCTTGACCTTATTGAAAAAGAGTATATTCCGGTTGTTTCAACCGTTGGTTGCGATAAAGACGGCAACGTCTATAACATCAATGCCGACACAGCTGCAGCATTTATTGCTGGTGCAATGAAAGCAGAAAGACTCATTACAATGACCGATATTCCCGGTATTTTAAGAGATGTCAACGACCCCGATTCAATAATCAAAAAGGTAACTACCGAGGAAGCACGCCAGCTGTTCCGTGAGGGTGTTATTTCAGGCGGTATGATTCCCAAGGTTGAATGCTGCATTGAGGCTATTGAAAAAGGCGTAAGAAGAGTTACAATTCTTGACGGCAGAGTGCCCCACGCACTTCTTCTTGAATTGCTCACAGATGAGGGTGCAGGCACACTTGTTAAGGGGACAGATTGATGAATATTAAAGAACTTGATAAAAAATACGTTGCCAATACCTATGCACGTTTTCCTATTGAGCTCGTTTCAGGTAAGGGCAGCAAGCTTTATGACAGCGACGGCAAAGAGTATATTGATATGGGCACGGGTATCGGTGTCAGCGCTTTTGGTGTTGGTGACGAAAAGTGGGTTGACGCTGTAACCAAGCAGCTTACAACACTTCAGCACACATCTAATCTTTATTACACAGCACCCTGTGCAAGGCTTGCAGAGCTTCTTTGTGAAAAAACAGGCGCAAAAAAGGTGTTCTTTTCAAACTCCGGAGCCGAGGCAAACGAGTGTGCAATAAAGGCGGCAAGAAAATATGCCGCAGAGAAAAAGGGCGCAGAATATTACAACATCATAACACTCAACAACAGCTTCCACGGCAGAACAATAACAACTCTTGCCGCAACGGGGCAGGATACCTTTCATAAGGATTTTCTTCCCTTGACAGAGGGCTTCCTTTATGCAGATGCAGGGGATCTGGAAGCTGTGGAGAAATATATAAAAGAAGAAAAGGTTGCCGCAATTATGTTCGAAACCGTTCAGGGTGAGGGTGGAGTTGTTCCCCTTTCACAGGATTTTGTTAACGGTCTTTCAACTCTTGCGCAAGAAAACGACGTTCTTCTTATTGTTGACGAGGTTCAGACAGGTAACGGCAGAACAGGTGCGCTTTACGGCTATATGAAATACGGCATAACACCCGATATTGTTTCAACTGCAAAGGGTATCGGTGGCGGTCTTCCCTTGGGTGCAACAATGCTTTTCGAGAAAACAGAAAGCGTTTATGGACCCGGCTCCCACGGTTCAACCTTTGGCGGCAACCCTGTGTCATGTGCGGGTGCAATAAGCATAATTGAAAGGCTGGACGATGCTTTTCTTTCGGATGTCGAAAAGAAAAGCGAATATATTATAAACGAGCTTTCTGCTGTTAATGGCGTCAAAGGAATAACAGGTCTCGGACTTATGCTTGGCATTGAAACAGAAAAGGACGTTAACGAGGTTCTTTCGTTTTGTCAGCAGAACGGAGTTCTTCCCATAAAAGCAAAAAACAAACTCAGACTTTTGCCGCCCTTGAACATATCCTTTGAGGATTTGGAAAAGGCAATCACTATTATTAAAAAGGCTTGCGAGGTATAAAAATGAATTTAAAAGGCAGAGATTTTTTAAAGCTTCTTGATTACACAAGTGAAGAAATAGAATACCTTATTAATCTTGCGGCGGATTTAAAAAAGAAAAAGAAAAGCGGTATTCCACACGATATCCTCAAGGGCAAAAATATTGCGCTCATTTTCGAAAAAACAAGCACAAGAACACGTTGCAGCTTTGAGGTTGCGGCAAGGGACCTTGGAATGGGTGTAACCTATCTTGACCCCGGTGCATCGCAGATTGGCAGAAAAGAAAGCATTGCCGACACCGCAAGAGTGCTCAGCTCAATATATGACGGCATCGAATACAGGGGCTTCGGGCAGGAGATTGTGGAGGAGCTTGCAAAATACTCCACCGTACCTGTGTGGAATGGCTTGACAAACGAATTCCACCCCACACAGATTCTTGCAGACTTCCTCACAATAAAAGAGAAGTTCGGCAGATTGAAGGGTATCAATTTTGTGTACCTTGGCGACGCAAGATATAATATGGGCAACTCACTTATGGTAGGCTGTGCAAAAATGGGTCTTAACTTCACAGCCTGCGCCCCCGAAAAATATTTCCCCGATACAGACCTTGTTGACGAGTGCAGAAAAATTGCAAAGGAAACAGGCGCAAAAATTATATTCGAGGAAGATCCCATAAAGGCAACGAAAAATGCCGACGTTATTTACACAGACGTCTGGGTTTCAATGGGTGAGCCCGAGCTTGTGTGGGCTGAAAGAATTAACGACCTTTCAGATTACCAGGTTACAAAAAAGATTATGAAAAATGCAGGGGATGACGCAATATTTATGCATTGTTTGCCCTCGTATCACGATAAAAAGACAGAAATCGGCAAACGTATTTGTGACAAGTTCAACCGTGATTCAGTTGAAGTTACAAATGAGGTTTTTGAAAGCGAGCAGTCTGTTGTTTTCCAGGAAGCAGAAAACAGAATGCACACAATCAAAGCAGTGATGTATGCGACTCTTTAAGTGTTTCGGCATCAACGATTTTTAAAAAACTGCTGTTATCAAACCGATTCAGAATTTCAGAACAAAACCATTCAGGTGCACCGTAGTTTATGAGAACTACGGTGCTGTTTTTATGTATGGAGCACAGCTCGCAGAATGAGCGCAGATTATATATTCTGTTGATTATTTCTTCATCGGAATCAGTCAGGGGTAGCGTAAAGGTGAAGTGGTTTTCGCTCCACACGGTGAGCTTGAAAACAACCGTGAAAAGTATAAATATAATGCCGAGAACGGCAAGCACCAATGTAACTATATCAGATAACATAAAAATACCTCCCGCATTATTGTATGCGGGAGGTTTGGTTTTGGTTTATTCTCAGATAATATCAAATGCCATAACAGCGTTTGACCATGTGTCTGTTGAAACGAATTTACCGTTTTTGAAATCTCTTGCGTAGAAGATAACCTGCTCTTCAGTTACCTCAACAAAGAGACCTGTGCCGGGATTGTTGTAAACGCCGTCTTTGTTGTTGATGCCAACAGAGGGAACGTTAACGCCCTGAACATTGTTTTCTTCGCTGATTGTCTGGTATGTATATTTACCGAAGCCTGTGTGAAGGTGGCCTGTGAGGAAGAATACGTTTTTGTATTTAGAGATTATGTCGTAGATTTCGTTGCTCTGTTCGCCGATTGAACCTGTGAAATCATAGTCATCCTTGCGCTCGTATGTGGGAAGAGTAGTATCTTCGGGCGTGCTGTTTGCAGAACCCCATGTGCCGGGAAGACCATGTGATTCAGCCAAAGACTGGTGGCAAAGAACGAAAACGGGTTTGCCGGTTTTTGTTGCTTCTTTAAGCTCGATGTTGAGCCACTGAAGCTGAGCGTCTGAGAAGTGTGCCTCCTCGAAACGCATTTCGTCAGATGCGATTGAGAGGAATGTGTAACCGTTAACTTCGTATTTGAAGTAAACGTTATCTTTTGCGTTTTCTTCATCGTTGAGTGAGTTCATAAAGTTAAGGAAACGCTCTTTTGACTGTTCGAAATCACGAAGACGGATATCGTGGTTACCCGTACACATAATGAAATTATCTACGTTGTAATCAGCGATGTGGCTTGTGATTCTGTCATATTCCTGCTGCATACCGTTTTCAGCGATATCGCCAACGATAAGGAATGCATCAAGGTCGATGTCAGAATTCATCATATCTTCTGAGAATGAGATGAGGTTAGCTTCACGCTCGGGCATATAGTCGCAAACCTGAGTGTCGCCTGTTAAAACGAAATCAAGAACTGTGTCAGGAGCGATGTTTTTGAGAATTTGGTTTGTTGAAGGTGTTACAACACCGCCGAACAAAGTGAGAATTGATAAAAGAAGTGCTGCAATTTCCTGGAATAAGCCAATAATGTATTGCATATAGACCCTACCTTTTCATTATATTTTCCTAGATTATAACACTTAACCCATTTTTCGTCAATGTTTATTTACTATAAAATACAATTATTTAGGATTGAAAAAAGAAAATTCGTATGTTATGATAATTGTGTATAGCCGAAAAGAATTGAACACCGCACGGTTTCTTAAGGCAAATTTTTTTATTTGGAGATTACTATGGAAAGATTGTTAACAAGATGGGGCAAAGAGCTTGACAAAACCTTGCCTCTCAACGATTATCCCAGACCTCAGCTCAGACGTGACAGCTTCATTAACCTTAATGGTGAATGGAACTATGCTATTCTTGACGAGCACAAAAAGTTCAACAACTATCAGGGTAAAATAACTGTACCATTCAGCCCCGAGTGCATTCTCAGCGGTGTTGAAAAGGTGCTTCACCCCAATGAGATTCTTTACTACCAGAAATTCTTTAATTTCAGAAGAACAAATCACCGAGTTCTTCTTCATTTTGGTGCTGTTGATTACAAATGCGAAATCACACTCAATAACAGCTACGTCGGTGAGCATAAGGGCGGTTATCTTCCCTTTACATTTGACATCACAAGCCTTGTGCTTGACGGTGAAAATGATTTGAGGGTAAAGGTTACAGACCCCACTCAGACAGGCACCCAGGCACGTGGCAAGCAGACCTTCAAAAGGGGCGGAATCTGGTACACACCCCAGTCGGGTATCTGGCAGACGGTTTGGATTGAAGAGGTTTGCGAGGGCTACATTGAGTCAGTAAAGCTCACTCCCGATATTGATAATGACGAGCTCAGAATTGAAATTAACTATAACGGAAAGTCTACCGATGAAATGGCGGCTATTGTCCTCGACAAAGGCGAGGTTAAATCTGCTTGCAAGCTTGTGGAGGGTAAGGGCGTTGTAAAGCTTTCGGATTACGAGCTGTGGAGCCCTGAAAATCCTTATTTATATGACTTGAAAATTGCCGCAGGTAAAGACAGGGTTGAAAGCTATTTCGGTATGCGCAAATTCAGCACAGGCACGGATAGTGAAGGCACACCCAGACTTATGCTCAACAACAAGCCCTATTTCTTCAACGGTCTTCTAGACCAGGGCTATTGGAGTGACGGTATGTACACCGCTCCCTCTGACGAGGCTCTTATTTACGATATTCAGACAATGAAGGATCTTGGCTTCAACACACTCAGAAAGCATATCAAGATCGAGCCCTTGCGTTGGTATTATCATTGCGACAGACTTGGTATGATAGTCTGGCAGGATATGATAAACGGCGGCGGTGCGTATAACTTTATGGCTATCGGCACGGCTCCGGCTTTAGCAATGATTTTTAACAATAAGCACGTGGGTAAGGTCAGCGACGGGCCCAACCACTACAAATATTTTGCAAGAGAAGATGAGGCAGGCAGACAGGAATTCTACGAGGATTCCGAGGGTATGATTGACCTTCTTTATAACGTCACCTCTCTCGCTTTGTGGACTCCTATGAACGAGGGCTGGGGTCAGTTTGACAGCGTTAAGGCTTGCGAATTCTATCGCAAAAAAGACCCCACACGTCTTATCGACCACGCAAGCGGTTGGGTTGACCACGGTGCAGGTGACGTGAACAGCTTCCACATTTATTTCACGCCATTCTTGTTCCCCAAATATAACAAGGACGATAATCGTCCTATTGCTCTTACGGAATTTGGCGGTTATTCAATGCAGCTTAAAGACCATTCCTTCAATAAAGATAAATTCTTCGGCTACAGAAAATATTACAGCCAGGAAAAATTTGATGCCGCAATAAAAAATCTTTATGAAAACAGAATTTACAACTGCATGAAAAACAAAGGCCTTTCAGCCATTATTTACACAGAGGTCAGCGACGTTGAGGATGAGTGCAACGGTCTTCTCACATACGACCGTGAGGTAATTAAAATTACTCCTGAGGTAATGAAGGCCGCAAACGAAAAATTGAAATATTAATTTACGTGAGTTGAGAAAATGGACGCAATAAAAATAGGTAAATATCCGCAAAAAATAGTTGAAAGAATAGAGCTTGAGGGCAAAATCAGTTCTGTAGCCGTTACAGAAAACGGCGATGTTTATGCCTGCTCCGAAAACGGATTTTTCCGTTACAGAAACGGCGGGTGGCAGAAGCTTTTTGCAGACGGCGTTTTCACAAGGGTTTTTTGCGACAAAAAAGACAGAGTGTTTGCAGCAATAGGCAAAACACTTTACGCTATAGAAGAAACAGGTGCACGCAAAATCAGAGAATTTGACTATGAAATAGCTGATTTGGCAGGCGAAGAAGCTCTTTATGTTCTCACAAAGCGCTCTCTTTATGTTGAACAGGGTGAGGTTTTTTACAATCTCCAGGAAATGGGAATGGATGAAAGAAGCCTTGCTGTGTTCGGCGACAAGGTATGCGTTGCAAGTGAGCTTTGTTTGCAGAGAATGGAGGGCAAAAGAAGAACCTGGCGTTGCATTTTCCCCGCTCATTCCACAATGCCCGAATTGCACATCAACGTGATTGCCTTTGACAAAACAGGCTATCTTCTCGTTGGTGCAGATGAAGGTTTGTTTATTTATGATTACAAAAGCGGATGGTACAGCCATAAAGAGATGCCTGCACTCCCGCAGGAGAGTGTTTTTGCAATAACAGTTTGTGAAGACGGCAGCTTCCTTGTGGGAACAGATGCGGGTGCGGTGCACATTAAAAACGGCATTGCAAAATATTTGCCCGCAACAAGGTACGCTTTTGACACAAACGTTACCGCCGTTGCGGAAAAAGGCGGGGCTTTATACACCGCTTCTGAGGGTGGCGTTGTGAAAATAAGCGAAAAGCTTATGACACTTGAAGAAAAATCAAAAATTCTTTTCGAAACCACAGAAAAATACTTCCCCAGAAAGCACGGCTACGTTACCTGGGTGAAATCCCTTGACGGTAACGATTGCTCACACCCCACAGACAACGATGGTCTTTGGACTCATTCATATCTTGCAGGTCTTGCAATGTGGTATGCAGTAACCAAGGATGAGGAGGTGCTCAAGGCCGCAAGGCGAACAAAGGATGCAATGCTTTTCCTTACAAGAGCCCCCGAAATCAAGGGCTTTACCGCCCGTGCGGTGCGTTTCCCCGATGAAGAAAATTGGGGCACAGACATTGAATCTACTGAAATCGGCAGAGAGTGGCACCGTTCCTCCGACGGCTCATACGAGTGGTTGGGCGAAACCTCAAGCGATGAAATGTCGGGTCACTATGCAGGCTTCTCGCTTTATTATGACTTGTGTGCCGACGAAGCAGAAAAGAAAGAAATCTGTGAGGCTGTTTGCAATATTACAGACCACATTTTAGATAACGACGGTTACCTTATTGATAAAGACGGCAAACCCACTTCATGGGCTTGCTGGAATGAAGAAGCACTCAACACAGACAGTATGTGGATGTGGGAAAAGGGCGTAAATTCTCTTGAAATGCTCAATTTCCTTAAAATTTCTTATCATATGTCCGGCAACGAGAGATACAACGAGAAATATATGAGCCTTATAAAGGACCATCATTTTCTTATAAATGCGGCGTATCACAAAAGGGCAGACGGGCATTCAAGCCACATTGACGACAATCTGGCGATGCTTAACACCCTTTCATATCTGCGCCTTGAAAATGACCCGGCAATCCGTCAATATCTTCTTATGGGTCTTGCTTCTCACTATGAATATGAAAAAATCGAGGGCAACCCCTATTTTGCTTTTATTTACAAGGGCTTTACAGGTGCGCCATGTGACGTTGACGGTTGCGTCAAGGCTCTCAAGGATTATCCTTGTGATTTGAAAAATTATAAAATGATTAACAGCAATCGCCGAAACATTGAAATGGATAACGAGCCCCTCAAGTGGTATGAGGAGCCACATATAAAGACCCCATTTGCGTGGGATGAAAGACCGTTTTCAACGCTGGGCCTGAGACCATTTAAGATTGACGGCGGCAACGGAATGAGCTATGAAAACGGAATGTCGTTCATTTTCATTTATTGGCTCGGCAGATTTTTTGGTATCATTGAGTAACAGGTGATGTAATGTCAAAAGATATTTTTATAACTAAATACGTGGCTCAGTTAAAAGCACTTTCTCCCAAATATGACGTGGTTTACGACGTTTCAAGGGATGAACCCATTGCTTTTAAAGACAGCGAAAAAGTGAAGCTTTCTTTTGCAATGATTGCAGACACACATCTCATTGACAACGAAATTGCAGAAAAAAATCTTGCAAATGTGTTTGTGGATGTCAGAAATTCAAAAGAAAAGTTCGATGCACTTCTTATGGCGGGAGATATTGCCGAATACGGCAAAAAGAAAGAATATCAGCGGTTTTTCAGAGCGGTTGATGAAAATAAGGGCGTTTTTCCCCACGTTTTTCTTACTATGGGCAACCACGACGTAAGATTTCAATACAAGCGCAACCAAAAAATCATAATGGATAAGGTTAATGAATGCCTCGGCATAAACACCAACGGCAAAAGCTATTATTCTTATGATATAAAGGGTTATACATTTATTGTTATCGGCACAGAGAAAAGGGTGCTTGAAAAGGCGCACATCACACAGGAGCAGATAGATTTTCTTGACAGAGAGCTTCAAAGGGGCACAAAAGACGGCAAGCCCGTTTTCGTAATGTGCCACCAGGCATTTCTTGAAACTCACGGTCTGCCCGAGGTCTGGAAAACAGGCGATATGGGTGAACAGAGCGACCAAGTCAGAGCCGTTATGGAAAAATACAAAAACGTTATTTTTATAAACGGTCACCTTCACGGCGGAATCTATGAAAAAACCTTTGAATATCTTAACAAAGAAAACAACGTTTGCTCGTTGAGTGTTCCCGGCTACAGAAAAGAAAATAACTTTGGTATCAAGCCCTGCGGAATGGGCTATTATGCCGAGGTTTACGCTGACAAAATCGTTTTCGTTGCCCGTAACTTTATGTTCGGCGAATACGTAAAAGGCGATTGTGAGTTTGTTGAGTTTGAAATTCCGTTGATATAAAAAGAGAATAAAGCAGGTAACCCATTAATGAACAGGTTACCTGCTTTTTGTATGTTGAATTTTGTGAAGCAAATAACCCGATTGTGTTCGGCTTCGCCGAGGGAGTTCAAGTCTCGCCAAAAACTTTGAGAAAACAAAAAAATAACAGATAACCAATGGTTATCTGTTATTTTTGGTCCGAGTGGCGAGACTTGAACTCACGGCCTCTTGACCCCCAGTCAAGCGCGCTACCAACTGCGCCACACCCGGATAGCGAATGATATAATATCATACCCGTTCGGTTTTTGCAAGTGTTTTTTTGAAATTTTTCAAATTAATTTTCAAGAGGTGGTTTTCCACCTCTTGTTTTATATTGTAAATCCTTTGAATAGTATTAAATGAGTATAATTTCAAAGGATGGTTATTTTGATTGACGTTTTGTTTTCTTCGCCCCTCAGCGTGTTTTCTTCAGTTTTGACGTTGTGCGTTATTTTTGTAAACGGGCTCACGGATGCACCAAATGCTGTTTCCACGGTTATTTCAACACGGTGTCTTGGCTTGCGCCCCGCTCTTTTTATGTCGGCGGTGTTCAATTTTCTTGGGGTGAGCGTTATGAGTGCGCTTAATAACTCTGTTACGCTGACAGTTTCAAACATTGTTGATTTCGGTGATGATGCATATTCAGCATCGGTGGCACTCAGTTCCGCACTTTTTGCCATTGTTCTTTGGGCAATAATCGCCTGGTATTTCGGCATACCTACAAGCGAGAGCCACGCACTTATAGCGGGGCTCACGGGTAGCGCCGTGGCAATAAACTCGGGCTTGGGTGGTGTCAACGCCAACGAATGGTTCAAGGCGGTAAAGGGTCTTGGGGTTTCCTGTGCATTCGGCTTTTTTGCAGGATTTTTAATGTGTAGAATTATTATTGCTGTTTTTCGCAACGTAAAAAGAAGCAAGGCGGAGCGTTTTTTTAAATACAGCCAGATTTTTGCCGCCGCATCAATGAGCTTTATGCACGGCGCACAGGACGGGCAGAAGTTTATAGCAGTTCTGATGCTTTGTTCCTCGTTTTCGGGGGGTGCCACGGCTTCGGGGGGCAACACTTACATAATCGCCCTGTGCTCGTTTGTTATGGCTCTCGGAACCCTTGTCGGTGGCAAAAAAATAATAAAATCTGTTGGAATGGATATGGTAAGGCTTGAAAAATTCCAAGGCTTTTCTGCTGATTTGTCTGCTTCATTGGCACTTCTGTTCAGCACCTTGTGGGGGTTCCCCGTTTCAACAACCCACGCAAAAACAACGGCTATGATGGGTGCGGGTGCCGCCGTCGACAAGCGAAGCATAAACGGCGCAGTGATTAAAGATATTTTGCTGACGTGGGTGCTGACCTTTCCCGGGTGTGCTCTTTTAGGCTTCTTTGCAACAAAAATATTTCTCATAATATTTTAAAAAGAACCGACGAAATAGCTTCGTCGGTTCTTGCTCGTTATTAATAATCCTTGCCCCAATTTTTCCTTTCAAAGAATTTTTTGTCGTGAAGAACACGTTTTCTGCGTCTTTCCACATACCTGAATTTTTCTTTGAGCGTCATTTTAAAGGTGAAGGGTCTTTCATTAACCTTGTCGCAAAGGGGAGTTACAAGCCTTGCAGAGGGTGAATTGACAACTGCGGCACTGAGAATAACAATGTCCTCATCCTTGGGAAGTGTGATGGTTGTTTCACCGCCGAGTGAAAGCTCCGCTTCAAAGAAATACATTATTTTTGCGGTGGCGTCCTTGCCGTTTTTGTGGCAATGGGTGAGTTCAAGTGGGACCTTGCAATCTTTGATTTTTGCGGTTTCCTTGAAATCATACATATCCCAACGGGCAGGTCTTTCGAAAATGTCATATACTTTTACTTTTTCGTGTTTTTCACCAATGCCGAAAGATGCTGTTTTGTCGCCACCCAGAGATGCGCAAAGAAGCACAAGCCTTTCGCCCTCGGGTACGGAAATCTTCTGACCCTTTGCGCTCACGGCATTTTTGTCGCCCTTGTTGATTTTGTAGCAAATTCCGCCTGAAGTAATCTCTTCGGGCGTGATTTCTTCGGGGAGAGTGTACTCTTTGTCGCCCATATCATTTTGCTTTGTGATGAGTTTTGTGTCAAAGGGCAAATCGACCTGTGTGCAATCTAAGGGCTTTGCGTTTGATGTGCTGTTTTTGAGGGTGAGAGCAAATGATTTTATTTCATAAGGTTCAAAAGAGGTTACTAATTTGCCGTCAACAACCGTCGCATCGGCGATGTGTTCCTCGCTTGCGAAAACCTCACGAGCCTTTTCAATTCCGTTACCGAGAGTGAGGGTGAGGCTTTCAATTGCATTTTTAGTTCCCTCACCGAGTCGAACGATGATTTCATCGGATTCCTCTGCCTTTTTCATTGCACGTATAATAACGGAATTGTCGGAAATGCAACCGAAGGAGTAGCTTTCGCCAAGCTCGCCGCCGTGCCTTGTGCAGACGTATGCTGACATAGGCTCGGTGAAAAGCCTTGCCTGAAGCTGGGTGGGTGCGCCAACCTTACCGTTGTGGCTGAAAATACCGAAGGAGTAACGGTTAAGACCCAAATCCATCATGGATTGCATAGAGTCGATACGGTAGTTGTCTTTGGGTGTGTGAACAACCGTAAGGCGAAGTGTGTTGTTGTCGAATTTATCCCAACCGTATTTACATTCGCTGAGAACAGAAACACCGTAATCACCACTTTTGTCGGTGATGTCAGCCCATTTCTGTGCAGGCACCTCGTAAAGCTGCTTTGTCATATTGCCACGCTCAATTGCACCCAACCCGAGGTCATAGGTTGCTTTTTCGTTTTCGGCAGTAAAAGAGAAAACGTTTTTAGCCATTGTTCTGAGGGATTGCCACTCGATTTCGGCTTTTATTTCTACAATTTCACCACCGTCTGAAAGTGAAATTATGTTGGTGAAAGTGCTTCGGTCATCTTTCTGAGTGACCTTGAATGCAACCCTTGATGCACCGTTTTCAAATTCTTCAATTTTAACAAGCTTAGGGCTTCTGTCGGGGTGTTTGTTAGCCTCTTTGAAATTCATTTCCCAAGCGGGCCACTCCCAAGAGCCTGTGTAGTTGAAAAGACCAAGGCTAATAGGTGCTTTTAGAAGCTCCTTGTTGTTTAAGTCTTTGTCAATTATTGAACAAATATCGCCGTTTTCGTTAAGTGTAACAACGTATTTTTCGTTTTGAAGAGTGTTGTTTTTTAAAGAAATAACACTTTCGCCGTTGTAGGGTGTTGCACTTTCTCTGACGTAATATATTTTTGTGCCGAGGCTTTCAACGTCTGCTGAGAAGATGATTTCTGTAGTGCCGTCAGCAAGCTTTTTGCATTGGCTTCTTACTTCTTTTTCGCCGTCAAAAACTCTTACGTAGTCGGCGGAAATGTTGCTGAGCAGAGCTGTTACACAGCCGTGGCGGGTAGCTTCAATAGGGTTGAAAACCGCAACAGGAGTACCGTCGGCTCCGTTTGTTTTCATAAGTGAGGTAACAGCAGAAGCTGAGGCTTCAAGCTCACTCTGAAACTGTTTTATTGAAACATAAAGGTCATTCCAGGAGCGTTTGTAAACACGCTGGCACGAAGTGCCCGGCATATCGTCGTGGAAATGGTGAGCAATCACACGCTTCCACGAACGTGTAAGGCTTTCGCTGTTGTATTTATATGAGCCAAGCCAATCGCCCAGAACTGAGCTGCGCTCTGCCATATCTGCCATATCCTCGGCGTGGCGGTTCCAACGCTTGCTCATAACCCTTGAGGTATAGCCGCCGATGGCGTGCTCGCTCATAACAAGCTCGTTATCCCAGAGTGGGAGCTTTTCCTTCTGCTCGGGGGTGAGCTTGTTTTCAAGGTCGTGATATAGCTCATCGGCTTTTGCCTGGTAAACCTCAATGTCGCTTGTTACGTTTTCTTTCATTGCTTCTTCTACGTAAGCGACAGAGCATTCCTTGGGTGAGCCGCCACGGTCACCTGTTCCGTGAAAAACGGTTGTCCAAGGCAGACCATACTTTTCGTTTTCCTTGAACTTCTCTTCAATGAAATCCCAATTACGAAGCTTATCGAGAGATTTTGAATATGAGCCGAGCTTCAGGGTTGAATAGACCTCTTTGCCGTCAACACCTCTCCATCTGCCGATGTCAAATGGCACGCCGAAAGCACTACCCCAGCTGAGCTTCTGTGTTGTGAAGCCCTTGAGATTTGCGTGGTGCATAACACTGGGCAGAGCCCAACCAAAACCGAAGCAGTCGGGCAGATAAATATCACAGGAGGTTTTGCCGAACTTGTTGCGGAAATATGAGTTACCGATAAGAATATTTCTGAAAAGTGCCTCGGGCGAGGGCACGTTTACATCGCCGTTTTCAAAGGCGGAGCCGCAGACGTTCCATCTGCCCTGTTTTATGTAATCCGTCATTTTTGCGAAAAGCTCGGGATAATATTCTTCCATTAACTCATATCGGTATGAACCCTCAAAGTTGAAAACGTATTCGGGGTATTTTTCGAAAAGACGGAAGTTGTCGACCAACGTGTCATAGAGGTATTTGTCTATGGATTCCTCCAGGTCCCAGCTCCACACCGTGTCAAGGTGGGCTGTGGCTATTGTGTAAATTTTCTTTTTGTGTTCCATATCGTTTTCTCCTTGGGGTTATTCTTTAGAAAGAAAATGGGCAAGAGCTGAGTAGCGTTTTGCTTTTTTGTCGTTGAGAGCCATTGCGTGTATCTGCTGTGAAGAGCCTATGGTAACAAGCAATTCTCGAGCCCTTGTCACGGCTGTGTATAAGAGGTTTCTGTATGCAAGATTCGGTACAAGATTTGATATTGGCAAAACAACCGCTCTGAACTCGCTGCCCTGACTTTTGTGAACCGTTACGGCGTATGCAAGCTCAAGCTCGCTGAGATATTCTGCGGGGATAACGGCATTTTTACCCTCAAAATCAACAGCTACAACACCAGCCTTCGGGTCAACTGATTTTAAAATTCCAATGTCACCGTTGAATATACCCGTGCCTTTTTCCTCATTGGTTTCCCACTCAATATTGTAATTGTTTTTTATCTGCATAATTTTATCGCCCTCACGGAAAATCTGACCCGCAACGGTGATTTCATTTTTCTTTTTGTGGGGTGGGTTGAGTGCTTCCTGTAAAAGGCGGTTAAGGTTGTGGGTGCCTGTTTCCCCTTTTTTCGAGGGGCAGATAACCTGAACGTCTGCCAGCGGGTCCATATTGTACGCCTCAGGAAGTCTTTCGCAACAGATTTTAATAACCGTTTGTGCGGCAGAGGATGCCAGAGGTCTTTCTATGTGGAAAAAGTCCGTGTTGTCGTTTGAAAGGTCGGGGACTTCACCCGCCACAATTTTGTGGGCGTTTGTTACTATTTTGCTTTCAAGCGCCTGTCTGAAAACCTGATTAAGGCAAACAACAGGCAACACCTCGGAAATAATGAGGTCGTGAAGAACGTTTCCCACTCCCACAGGGGGCAGCTGGTCGCTGTCGCCCACAAGAATAAGGCGGCAGCCAAGGGGTAACGCCTCAAGAAGACTTGCAAAAAGGTGAATGTCTATCATTGAAAGCTCGTCAAGAATAAGTGCATTGCAATCAAGTGGGTTAGATGCGTTACGGCGAAAAACGGGGCGGTCGTTTTCATCCCATTCAACCTCGAGAAGGCGGTGAATGGTTTTGGCATCCATACCCGTTACCTCGCTCATACGCTTGGCGGCTCTGCCTGTGGGTGCGGCAAGGGCAATATCAAGACCCTGATATTTAAAAATGCTTATTATACCCTTGATGGTGGTAGTTTTACCCGTACCCGGCCCGCCTGTCAGAACAAGAAGACCCTTTTTTGCGGCGGTGGCAATTGCAAGGCGTTGCTGTTCTTCATAGGTGATGTTGTTCATTTTTTCAACGTCGTCTATCCAGGCGGCAAGTCTTGAGGAGCCCTCCGGCGGGTAATCCGCAACTATTCTTATTCTCTGTGCAATTTTTGTTTCGGCTGTATATGCCGAGGGGATGAAAACAAATTCCTCTTTATTTATTGTTTCGCTTTTCAGTTGACCCGTTGCAACTAATTTATCAATAGCTATGTCAACCTCGTCAGAGGCAATTTCAAGAAATTCGGAGCAGGGCTTCAGAAGCTTCTCTCTCGGCAGACATGTGTGACCGCTCTGGTTTGCGTTGTGGCGAACAACGTGCAGAATGCCCTCGGCGGTTCTGCAATCGGGCAAAGGCTTTTTCGGCAATTTTTCTTCAATCATTTCTGCCCTTTCAAAGCTGATTCCGATGCCGAGGCCGCATAGATAATAGGGGTTTTCTTCAACACGTTCAACGGAACGTATGCCGCTGTGCTTGAATATTTTCACGCATTCTGCCGGTGTCAGGCCGTATTTTTCAAGGGCGAGCATAACCGTGCGCATAGCAAACTGACGCTTGAAATCCTCACC
>JAZRPC010000043.1:0-2695 GCA_045649005.1 Acutalibacteraceae bacterium | reverse complement strand
TACAGTTCCCGTTGCCCTTCACCTTGACCACGGCTCATATGAAGGCGCTAAAAAATGTATCGAAGCAGGCTTCTCATCAATTATGTTCGACGGTTCACACTATGCAATCGACGAAAACATCGCAAAAACAAAAGAGCTCGTTGCTATCTGTGAAGAAAAGGGTCTTTCCATTGAAGCAGAGGTTGGTTCAATCGGTGGCGAAGAAGACGGCGTTGTTGGTGCAGGCGAATGTGCAGATCCCAAAGAATGTAAAATGATTGCTGACCTTGGTGTTACAATGCTCGCAGCAGGTATCGGTAACATCCACGGCAAATACCCCGAAAACTGGGCAGGTCTTTCATTCGACACTCTTGCAGCAGTTCAGGAAAAAACAGGCACAATGCCCCTCGTTCTTCACGGTGGCACAGGCATCCCCGCTGATATGATCAAAAAGGCTATCGAGCTCGGCGTTTCAAAAATCAACGTTAACACAGAGTGCCAGCTTGCATTCCAGGATGCTACAAGAAAATATATCGAAGCAGGTAAAGACCTTCAGGGTAAAGGCTTCGACCCCAGAAAGCTTCTTGCTCCCGGTTGCGAAGCTATCAAAGAAACAGTACGTGAAAAAATCGAGCTCTTCGGCTCAAAGGATAAGGCATAATCCCGCTTATGAACGAAAAAAGAAGGAAGATTCTACACATTATTTTCGGTGTGATTGCAATTTCCGCTGCCATAGTGACGGTGCTGTTGACTCCATTTGTCAAAAATCTTTTAAAGGGTGATGACAAAACCGAGTCCACACCCCCCACCACACAGGTTGAATTTGCAACAACAAAGCTGTACACCCTTTTCATATACGAAAAGGAGTACACCTTAACACGTGACAGCTTCAATATGACTGCAATCGCCAAGGACAACAGCGACGTTTCAATGGTGATTACACAGCACCAAAAGGATTACCCCACGCTGTGCAACGAAACAGCAAATGCTTACAGCTTCACAGACAGTGCGGTAAAGCTTAATATCACTGCGCCATACTCGGTTTATTCATCAACCGTCGGTGAGGGTGATGGGGCTGTTACAACAACCGTTTATTGTATCAACTGCACCAACAACGACACAGTTGAAATTAAAATACAGCTCCCCGCAAATGCCCAAAAGCATCAGGAGCGAATCGAATTCTTCCTTTCCACGTTCAAGATACTGTAAAAACGAACCCCTTACTCATCTGAGTAAGGGGTTAATTTTTTATCTGACAATATTCTTGCCGTCAAATACGATAATTCCGTGACCGTGACCCGTTTTGCCACCGCTGAGAACAAGCTGCTTGAATGCTCGGCGCATTGAGGTATCCTCAGGCCAATGCTTGGGGGATTTATAGCCGTATTTGTCGAAAATTCTCCACGCATCGTTGAATTTATCCGAAGGCTCACTTTTAACAATTTCAAAGTCGTTGATGAATTTTATTGTGTTTGAATTTTCGGGGAGAATATCCTTGTAGCCCTCGTAAATGAGCCATGAGCCACACTCAAAAATCATCAGACCGTCTTCACGGCGATAATCTGTGAAAAATTCATACGCCTGTCTGAAGGAATCAAGTCTTACTTCATCTGTGAGAGGAACGCCTGAGGAAGGGATATGGAAGCCGAGGGTTTTGTCGCCCTTTTTGATTGTTATGCCTGCAGAAGATGTAAAATCCTCGCCGCCGTATGTAGTCATATCAAACTGATATCTGCCGAAAGCGAAACGGCGCAAAGCATAAAATTCGGTGTTCCACCAAGGCACGAAGGTGCCGTGAACCTCTTTACATTTCACACATTCATCATATTTATATTTAAGATCCTTAATTGTGTGCCAGAAAAGATCCTCGCTGAGACCTCTTTCCTTATATCTGTCATGCATAACCTCTGCGGCACGAATAAGAAAAACAAGGTCAAGTGTAAATTCCTTGATGCCGTAGATTATTGAAAGGGGCTTTATTTTGTCAAAGCATTTACCGAAATCGTGTGCCTCAGGGAAAAGAAATTCGTTGAAAATAGCCTCGAATTTTTTGTTAAGACTTTTTGATTTTTCTATTTTTTCTGCACATTTTTCAAAAATGGCAACAGCCTCCTCGGGGAAGCCTAATCTTTTTTCTACTTCTTTGAAATGTTCGTTAAGTATAATCATATTCACACTACCTTTAGTTTTTCAAGCTGTTGAGGGGCGCAGGGATTCTGCCGCCTCTGTTTATAAAGTCCACACTGCTCTCGCCGTGAACGGGCATAACCGGTGCTGTGCCGAGAAGACCGCCCATTTCAATGGAATCCCCAACCCTTTTACCGGGTGCCGGGATAATTCTGACAGCAGTTGTTTTGTTATTTATCATACCGATTGCCGCTTCATCTGCGATAATTGCAGAAATTGTTTCTGCAGAAGTGTCGCCGGGGACGGCTATCATATCAAGGCCGACAGAGCAAACGCAGGTCATAGCCTCAAGCTTATCAAGGGTGAGCACACCCTGCTGTGCGGCGGCAATCATACCCTCATCCTCAGAAAGGGGGATAAATGCACCCGAAAGACCCCCAACGTGTGACGACGCCATAACTCCGCCCTTTTTAACAGCGTCATTGAGCATTGCAAGTGCGGCTGTTGTGCCGTGAGTCCCGCAACCACCGCCGCCGATTCCCTCAAGGATTCTCGCAACGGAGTCGCCGATAGCGGGGGTGGGAGCAAG
>JAZRPC010000042.1:0-2818 GCA_045649005.1 Acutalibacteraceae bacterium | reverse complement strand
GTGACGGTCTTGAGGTTTATGACATCACAGACGGTAACGACGTTATCGAACCCTTGAGAGAGCGTCTCACAGGCAGATACCTTCTCGAAAATCTTTATGATGATGCAACAGGTGAGCTTGTTTGCGACACCGACACAATGATTGGTGACGACCTTGCTAAGAAAATTGCGGATATGATTAATGCACGTCCCAACGCTGCAGACAGAAAAATCAAAATCCGTTCACTTCTTACTTGCGAATGCGAGCACGGCGTTTGTATCAAGTGCTACGGCTCAAACCTTGCAACAGCAGGCCCCGTTACAGTAGGTGAGGCTGTTGGTATTATCGCCGCTCAGTCTATCGGTGAGCCCGGTACACAGCTTACCATGAGAACATTCCACACCGGTGGTGTTGCTTCTCAGGCCGATATTACACAGGGTCTTCCCCGTGTTGAAGAGCTCTTTGAAGGCAGAAAGCCCAAGACTCTTGCTATGCTCAGCGAAATCGACGGTAAGGTTTCTTTCGAAGAAATCAAACGCAGTAACTACGTTGTTGTTACAGGCGAAGAGGAGGTTAAGAAATATCTTATCCCCTTCGATGCAAGACTTTGCCAGGAGATTCAGGAGGGTGCCTTCGTCAAGAAGGGTCAGCATCTTACTGAAGGTGCGGTTAACCCCCACGATGTTCTTGCTGTTCTCGGCGTTGACGCTGTTCACAACTACCTCATCAAGGAAGTTCAGATGACCTACCGTATGCAGGGTGTTGATATCAACGACAAGCATATCGAGGTTATCGTTCGCCAGATGATGCGTAAGGTTAAAATCGAGGATGCAGGTTCAACAAGCCTTCTTCCCGGTTCATCGGTAAGCAAGCGTGAGCTTATGGCTGCCAACGAGGCTGCTAAGGCACGTTGCGAGGCAGAGGGTATGCCCTTTATGCCCGCAGTTTCTTCACCGGTTCTTCTCGGTATCACAAAGGCTTCACTTGCAACTGATTCATTCCTTTCTGCGGCTTCATTCCAGGAAACCACAAAGCTTCTTAGAGATGCTGCAATCAAGGGCAAGGTGGATTCTCTCCACGGTCTTAAAGAAAACGTTATTATCGGAAAGCTTCTCCCCTCAGGTACAGGTATGAGATGCTACAGCGAGGTTGAGGTTCAGCCCGTTGTTAAACCCGAAGAAGCATTTAACGCTATCGAGATTCCCGAAGAATAAGTTAAAAACCCTCCTGCAGAGATGCAGGAGGGTTTTTTAGTGAAGAGTGAATAGTGAAGAGTGAAGAAGTGAAGAGGTGAGGAGAGGTCAATTCAGAATGTTTTTGGTTGCAACGAAATCAAAGGTTATTTTTTTGTTGAAATCCTCTTTTTCTTTGGTTTGTTTGTTTACGGCTGTGCCGTAATAAACAACAATAGTTTGACCGTTTTCAACCGAAATTTCTGTTTTAATATCGGCGCTTTCGTATTTCTTGGAAATCTCCTGTTCTGTTTTCTGAGTCTCATCGTTTATGGTGTCAAGGCGGTTTTTTATATATTCGGGTACAGGCAAATTAAAATGCCCGTTTCCGCCCACAATAACCTGCTCGAAATATAACTCTGTTTCTTCAACGGGCTTTGTAACGGCGATAAAAACATCCGGCGAATTATAGACGAAAACAAATACAGAACCTATTAAAATTATTACTGCTATACTGATTAAAATGTACTTTTTCATATTATTTCCTCTCTTTTTATGTGTATAGAATCATAATTTGATTCCATCTATATATGACAAAAATCGGAGAATGCTACATTTATTTTTCCGTTTCTATGTTTTCAATAAAATACTATTTAGTGTTTTGTGCAAAAGTTATAGCTTGCTTCCGGTAACCGGTGACTGACACCAAAAATGGTTTTTGTGTAAAACAATGAATTTTATTAAAAAACTTTGGTAAAACTGTTGACAAAAGGGCAGGAAAATGGTAAATTATTATCCGGTGCGTATGGGACAGGTGTGCCCTGAACTCATATTTACCTATATTTTATTGGAGGTGAAAATACTTGCCAACGTTTAATCAGCTCGTTCGTAGCGGAAGACAAACTCTCGAAAAGAAGTCAAAGGCTCCTGCATTGGGTAAAGGCCTCAACTCTAAGAAGAATGTTTTAACAGATAACAATTCTCCTCAGAAACGTGGTGTTTGCACAGTTGTTAAGACTGACACACCTAAAAAGCCTAACTCAGCTCTCAGAAAACTCGCCAGAGTTCGTCTCACAAACGGAATTGAAGTTTCTGCTTACATTCCCGGCGTGGGTCACAATCTTCAGGAGCACAGCGTGGTTCTTATCCGTGGTGGTCGTGTAAAGGACCTTCCCGGTGTGCGTTACCACATCATCCGAGGCACACTTGATGCCCAGGGCGTTGCTAACAGAATGCAGAGCCGTTCAAAATACGGTGCAAAACGTCCCAAAGCTGCTAAGAAATAATTAGCAAAAAAACTTTTTATTCAAGGACAAATCTTCTTGCAGGCTGAATTTATTCAACCAATGGCTAAGTATTTATAACTATATACAGAGTTGTAAATTGTGCCCATTGGCGCCACGGGAAAGATAGTCACTCGAGTACCTACGATATCATTAATATGAAGGAGGGAAGCGAAGTGCCAAGAAGAGGCCAGATTGCAAAACGTGATGTTTTGCCAGATCCGCTTTACAACTCAAAGCTTGTTACAAGGCTTATTAACAACATTATGTTAGATGGTAAGAAGGGCGTTGCACAGAAAATTGTTTACGACGCATTCGATATCATCAGAGAACAGACAGGCAAAGAACCCCTTGAGGTTTTCGAAGCCGCAATGGAAAACATTA
>JAZRPC010000041.1:0-2527 GCA_045649005.1 Acutalibacteraceae bacterium | reverse complement strand
TCATCGTTGTAAAGACCTGCTGCACGAAGAGCTCTTACGTCTTCAAAGTTGCGAACTGATGCGGGAACGATGGGCTGACCGCCGCCGTTTACGCAACCACCGGGACAAGCCATGATTTCAATGAAATCATATTTCTTTTCGCCGGATTTAACCATTTCGAGAACCTTCTTAGCATTTGCAAGACCTGAAGCAACTGCAACATTAACTGTTACACCGTCAAGGTCATAGGATGCTTCTTTAACACCTTCAACACCACGAACTGCTTCGAATGTTGCAAGGTCTGTAAGCTCCTTGCCTGTAACAACTTCGTAAGCGGTACGAAGAGCAGCCTCCATAACACCGCCTGTTGCGCCGAAGATTGTACCTGCACCTGAGCCAAGTCCGAAGGGTGCGTCAAACTCTGCATCGGGGATTGCTTTGAAGTTGATGCCTGCTTTTCTGATCATTCTTGCAAGCTCTCTAACTGTGATGGATGCATCAATATCAGCAAGACCTTTAACTGCGCTGTAATCTGTTCTTTCTGCTTCAAATTTCTTTGCAGTACAGGGCATTACGGAAACAACAAAGATATCCTTGGGGTCAATACCCATTTTTTCTGCATAGAATGTTTTTGCTACTGAACCGAACATACCCTGAGGTGATTTGCAAGAAGAAAGGTTAGGAATGAAATCGGGGTGATAGTGTTCGCAATATTTAACCCATCCGGGTGAGCAAGATGTAATAAGGGGAAGGTTTTTGCCCTCTTTGAATCTTGCAAGGAACTCTGTTGCCTCTTCCATAATTGTGAGGTCGGCAGCAAAGTTTGTATCAAACACGCCGTCAAAGCCGAGCATCTTGAGAGCGGAAACCATTTTGCCTGTAACAACAGAGCCCATTTCGTAACCGAACTCTTCACCAAGACCAACACGAACTGCGGGAGCAGTCTGAACAACAACGTGCTTTGTGGGGTCGTTAAGAGCATCAAATACCTTCTGAGTATCATCTCTTTCAGCGAGAGCGCCTGTGGGACAAGCTGTGATACACTGACCGCAGGAGATACATGCAACGTCACCGAGGTTGTATTCGAAAGCGGAACCGATGTGTGTATCAAAACCACGAGCGTTCGCACCGATAACGGAGATGCCCTGGATTTTATCGCAAACTGCTACACAACGGCGGCAAAGAATACATTTTTCATTGTCACGATACATATGTGAAGCACTTGCGTCAATAGAATAGTTAACAACGTCACCTGCAAATGCATTTTCGTCTTCGATGCCATATTCGTGGCAAAGCTTCTGCAATTCGCAGCTACCGCTTCTTACACAAGAAAGGCACTCTTTCTTATGTGTTGAAAGGATAAGCTCGAGAGTTGTTTTTCTTGCCTCGATAACCTTGGGAGTATTTGTAAAAATCTCCATACCCTCGTTAACGGGGAACACGCAAGCGGCAACAAGGCTTCTTGCGCCTTTAACTTCAACAACGCAGATACGGCAAGCGCCGATAGCGTTGATTTCTTTAAGGTAGCAAAGAGTAGGAATTTCGATACCTACCTGACGAGCAGCTTCAAGAATTGTGGAACCGGCAGGAACCTGATAATCGAAGCCGTTAATTTTAATATTTACTGCATTTTCCATTATTAGTTCCTCCTTATTTATTTACTGCTTTAAACTTACAGTTACCAACACAAACGCCACATTTCACGCATTTTTCAGCATCAATCTGGAATGATGCAAGCTTGTGACCGGGAGCGATGTAATCAGTTCTTGTGATAGCATCAACGGGACAGTTTTTAGCGCAGATGCCGCAACCGATACATTTTTCCATATCAATGGAGAATGTAACAAGATCTTTACAAACACCTGCGGGGCACTTCTTGTCAACAACGTGAGCGATGTATTCATCCTTGAAACGCTCGTATGTTGAAAGAACGGGGTTGGGAGCTGTCTGACCAAGACCGCAAAGAGAGTTCTCTTTGATATAGTTACAGAGCTTTTCCATTCTGTCAAGGTCTTCCATTGTGCCTTTGCCGCTTGTGATTTTCTCAAGAATTTCGAGAAGTCTTCTTGTACCTACACGGCAGGGTGTACATTTACCGCAAGACTCGTCAACAGTAAATTTAAGGAAGAATTTAGCAATATCAACCATACAGTCGTCTTCGTCCATAACGATAAGACCGCCTGAACCCATCATTGCACCTTTGGCAACAAGGTTATCATAGTCGATTTTAATATCAAGAAGGCTTGCAGGAAGACATCCGCCTGAGGGGCCACCTGTCTGAGCTGCTTTGAATTTTTTGCCGTTGGGGATACCACCACCGATATCTTCAACGATTTCACGAAGGGTTGTACCCATGGGAACTTCAACAAGACCTGTGTTGTTGATTTTACCACCGAGAGCGAAAACTTTTGTACCCTTGCTGGTTTCAGTACCCATTGTGTTGAAGAATTCAGCACCATGGAGAATAATCTGAGGAATGTTTGCAAAGGTTTCAACGTTGTTTTCTGTTGTGGGTTTGCCGAAAAGACCCTTAACTGCCGGATAGGGA
>JAZRPC010000040.1:0-2032 GCA_045649005.1 Acutalibacteraceae bacterium | reverse complement strand
TACTGTTAATATTTTTAGTTTTATACCAAAGGTTGTCCATAACTATCTCTAAAACCACCAGACAAAATTGAAATCAAATCAATTATTGTACCAATGCAGCAAAGACCATATGTAAGGAAATGAAGAACACCACTACCCACTTTGCCCACATACATTCTATGCAGACCACCAATTCCAAAGAAACCAATAATACACAAAATTAAAGCAACCATTTTGCTCTTTCTTGGACCACCATAAAAACCACCATTAACATTAGTGTTTGTATTAATACTATCATTGCTATTAGTAATGTTAATTGTAGGTTGTGCATTTGAAGATTGCTTTGCCTCATCAATAACATTGCCAAGGTCTCCTTTGCAATACATTCTTCCTTTTACCTCAACAAGGCAATCATTACAGAAAGGTTTTCCACAGTATGCACACATACCCTGCGCTTCAACTTCTGGATGATTAGTACAATTCATTTTTTATTACCCCCATTATTTTCATTTGTTTCAATAAAATAATCTTTAACTTTTAAAAACACTGACCTTGCTACAAAAAGTACTGTTATTCCAACAACAACACAACTGATAAAACCACCCAATATTAATACTGGTATCATATTGGCAAAATTTAGGTTTTGGAAATCAAAAAGTGTTGTATTGCAAGAACCTACAAAAAGAGCAATTCCAACTGTCAAAATAACACAAACTAGTGATAAAATAATTAACAACATAATCTGTGAAAAAAAAGATTTATTTTTCAAGAGTGTCACCCCACTTTTTATAAATCATATTTTAACATAAATCTAAGTAAAAGTCAATAAATTTACAAAAAATGCATAATCAACATAAAACTGTTGTCAAAGTGTTGTCAAAATCATTTTTAAATCACTCTCTAGAAATGTTAAAAGTGGCTTGAACACTGGGTTTCAAGCCACTTTGTATTTTTTATTGGATTACTCCCACTCAATTGTGCCGATTGGCTTTGGTGTAAGGTCTAGAAGGACTCTATTGATGCCTTCTACCTCTGTTGTTATACGTTTTGTAATCTTATGAAGAACTTCATATGGAATTTCCTCAATAGTTGCTGACATAGCGTCAGTTGTGTTGACTGCACGGATAATTGCCGGCCAGCCTTGGTATCTCTTGTCGTTTCTTACACCTACACTCTTCATATCAGGAACTGCAATAAAGTACTGCCAAACCTTTTTAGATAGACCACAGATATCAAACTCTTCACGCAAAATTGCATCTGCCTCACGAAGTGCATGAAGACGATCCTTTGTGATTGCACCAAGACAACGTACACCAAGACCGGGACCCGGGAACGGCTGACGTTCAACCATTTCTTCAGGCAAACCAAGCGCCTTACCCACTACACGAACTTCATCTTTATAAAGCAATTTTACAGGCTCTACAAGTTCAAACTTCATATCTTCGGGAAGACCGCCAACATTATGGTGTGCTTTTACTCCGTCACTTTCCAAAATATCAGGATAAATTGTTCCCTGTGCAAGGAAATCAATATCATCAAGCTTGCGAGCTTCTTCGTCAAATACCACGATGAATTCGCCGCCTATAATCTTACGCTTCTTTTCAGGCTCTGATACACCCTCAAGCTTACTCAAAAATCTATCTGTAGCATCAATATATATCAAGTTAGCATCAAGCTGGTCACGGAATACCTCTATTACTTGTTCACTTTCGCCTTTGCGCATCAATCCGTGGTTAACATGTACACAGACAAGCTGCTTTCCTATAGCTTTGATTAGAAGAGCCGCTACAACAGAGCTATCAACTCCGCCCGAAAGCGCCAAAAGCACTTTTTTGTCTCCTACTTGAGCGCGCACTGCATCAACTTGTTCTGCAATAAACTTTTCTGCGAGTTCTTTTGTTGTGATACGAGTCATCGTATCAGGTCTTTTGTTTGTATCCATGGTAATTCCTCCCTGATATAAAAATTATAGAAAACCTTTGCGCCAAACGAACGTAGTAGGCTTTTTATCAAATTACTCAAAAAGCGGTGTAGAAAAATATCTTTCCGCTGT
>JAZRPC010000039.1:0-6360 GCA_045649005.1 Acutalibacteraceae bacterium | reverse complement strand
CAGGACAAAAACCTGTAAGAACCCCTTAAGTCATCGTAAAATCACGATATATGAATTTTTAGATTTTATGTTACGAACAAACCTCGCCACTCGACGTACCTTTGTACGCCTTCGGGCAAACAAAAACAAGTCTGAAGCCTTGTTTTTGCTCGGTTTGTTTGTTCTGCATCTTTTTTTCCTAACCCCTAAAAAGGAGCTGTAAATGCTTTAGCGGTTTAGTTCCATTCCTTGTTTGTTACAACAAACGTCATTCTTTCCTGGATACTGGGGCCGCCGTGACCTGTGCCGATTCCGCCGTGGTCACTTGTTACGATAATGAGCCAATCCTCGTTATCGTAGGTTTCTCTTGCTTCAATAGCCTTGATTACCTCGTAACCGTAAGTATCCTCTGTTTTAAATGCATTCTTATATACAGGATTGTTGTATGAAAATCCGAAATCGTGACCCGCTGAATCTGTATCCTCGTAAACAATAAATACAAAATCAGAACAATCCTTGCTTGTAATTTCTTCCATAGCACCGGTGTGAATGTCTTTTTTGCCACTGCGAAGCTCGAATTCGACATCGAGCTTATTTTTTTCGCAATAGTCTTTTTCTGCTAAATAGGTTGCGTTATCTCTGGAAAAGTGACCTTTCCACTTTGTTATAAAAGAGGAGCTGTCAATTGTTCCGTCTTCAACAAGGCTTGTCATAAGTGTTTTGGGCTCAACGGTTTTGGTTATATCGTTACCTGTTATGCCGTGAACGTCTGCCCATTCACCTGTTACGATTGAGCACCAACCGGGAGCGGTAGAGGTGTCTTGGGTGTTTTCCTGGGGGTAGTTTACACCGCCACAGAAGGCGAGCACGTTTGAGCCACCGTTTTCGAGAAGGTAGCTAACAGCGCCGTTTTCCTGCTTTTCTCTGAGTATGTCTGCACGGCAACCGTCATAACCGATTATAACAGCCTTTTTCTCTGTTTTACCCTCGGGCAATTCGGCTTCAAAATGGTCTTTAATGATATCGTAAAGGTCAGTCTGGGGGTATGCGGTTTCTATTGTGTTTTCATAGCCGACTGCTTCAACGTTTTTTCTGAATAATTCTTCGGTATCTTTTTTATCGGTGTGGAATCTTGTGAAATAGATTGCCAATGCACCTGCAATTATTCCGAGAACAACTATTACAGAAACAATTGAAATTATAATCTTTTTCTTCTTTTTCATTATGCTTTCTCCTCAACAGCAAGATTTTCTTCGTGGCGTTTAGCTCTTATAATATCAAGCTCACGGTACATCTGTTCTTTCTTTTCACCCTCAATGTCATAGGAGGTTTTAAGGATGATAGCCTTGAGAACATTGGCTAAGGTATAACCGAAGAGCAGGAATGCAAGGATTTTGAGACAGGTGTCAAGATAATCCGGTTGAGCCTGCATTGTTGCAACAAGGTCGCCCTCTGCAGAAGACATATAACCGGCCCAGGCAATCATAAAGGGGATTGCAAGCTCTTTGAGGTAGTTACAGCCGGAGTTTATCCAACCGGGAACAATACCCTGAATAGCTTCCATTCTTTCGCCACATTGCCATTCGAGATAGTCAAGAAACTCAACGTTGAAGTGAGAGTTTGAAAGCTCCTGAATACCTATGCCTATACCGAAAATGAAATAGAATACATAGAAGAAGATGCTGTTCCAGCCTGAGAAGAACATAATGCCAAATTGTGCTTCTATAAAGCAGATTGCAAAAAGCACACCTGCGGAAATTAGTGAATACGGACCGCAGAGCTTGAGGAGCTTTGTGGGCTCGTATTTCTTTGAAAGCTTAGTTGCAATAACGTTACCCACAACAGTACCCACAGCGGTGGGGAGGGTAAGTAACAGGTTCTTTGAGGAACCAACTGTGATTGCGGCGAGATATGTTGACATTCTTCCGAGCCAGGCAAAAGCGTTTACCCATTGCATTGCGTGGTAAGCACGGTAGTTTTTGTATTTGAAAAGAGTGAACAAAGCCTTTGATATTTTAACCTTTTCTTTCTTGGGAAGCTCAATTCTTTCCTTGCAGAAAAGACCGCACATAAGGTTACCAAAGGCGGTTACTGCTGCGGCAACAATGGCAAGTGTCATATACATCGCATTTTTGTCGTCGCTGAAAAGGCCGTAAACAAATGTTGCAATATATGCTCCGCCGTAGCCGATATAATATGATAACTGCCATATTGTTGCAACCAATTTCTTTTCCTTGTGGTTTGGTGAAATAACTTGAACCACGTTCTGACCAAAGTTGTTAAAGGTGTTGAATACGGTTTGACAGCAAGCTATGCCGTAACGGAAAAGAGTCATCTGCTCAACTGTCCAGCCCTTGGGAACGTAGAAGTAGAAAACAGTAAGTGTGAAAATGGGCACAAGGCAGATTAGGTACCATTGGCGGTATCTGCCCCAGCGGCTTTTCCATTTCTGAACAATTATGCCGGCAAGAGCACCGATTCCGATACCCAAAAGCGTAGTAATAGTTGATTGAACTGCAAGAATTTCTGCAATCTCATCAGAGCTTACACCGGCAGGACCGAAATAAAGCTCGTGTAAGAATGCCGCTGCAAGCGTACCCGTAAGAGTTGTGCCGAACTGACCGCCGATGCGGGCAAGCATAATACATACGTATTCGAATTTGGTAATGTACTTGCCTTCGTTATGGTTCAGCGCACCATTGGGAATTACAGTAGCGCTGGCAGGTTTCTTTTTGAACATCACATCATCTCCAATGCTGAAAGTTTAGTCAATTTTAACACTTTTTTTGAGCGTTTTCAAGCATTTTGGTTGATTAATACGAAGTAAGTGCATTTTTGGTGTGAAATATAAGAATTTGTATTACACTAAGAGCTTTTTGAAGCGTAGAAAGGGTTGAATCTGCAGAAAAGAGGTAGTGGCATCAGCAAACTAATTATATTGTGGGTAAAATCAGTTGTTCAATGGATTTGAGCGATGGTGCGGGTGACAAGACTTGATGGGCTCCGCCCATCATTCGCTATGAGAACGCCCGTGTGTGTAGGCTTCGCCGAGGGCAGGTTCAAGTCCTATTATATTTTAAAACCGAAAAAATCACTCTTATCTATTATCTTTTATCTCTTATCTGGAAAAGTTGCGGAATTAAAGATAAAAGAGAAGAGTGAAAAGAGAAATGTGAAGAGAACAAAAAGAAAAAGCCGCTCAAAAGCGACTTTTCTTTTTGGTGCGGGTGACAGGACTTGAACCTGCACGGGGGTGCCACCAGAACCTAAATCTGGCGCGTCTGCCAATTCCGCCACACCCGCATATTTAGTTAAGAGGTAAGAGTGAATAGTGAATAGTGAATAGTGAATAGTGAATAGTGAATAGTGAAGAGTGAAGAGTGAAGAGTGAAGAGTGAAGAGTGAAGAGTGAAGAGTGAAGAGGTGAGTCTTAATGATTCACTCATAAACCATATCCGAAAAAGAGCTTTATGGGAAGGACTCTTGCGGTACCCAAAATTATTTGCTCGCTTTCGCTTCGCATAATTTTACCGCTGCGCCGTTTCGCCCTTCCTGCATCCGCCACAGGCGGCATGCGGGCTCGACGCTACCAATTCCGCCACACCCGCATATTGATTATTAAACCTTATGAATTGTATCACACAAAAGAGTGAATTGCAAGAGAATTGAGGCGGTTTTTGTGGTGTTATTTGTGCAAAAAAATATATTAATACAGGTTTTTGGAGGAGTTATTGACCGATTTTTACAAAAAACTTTAAAAATGGATGGTAAAATTCCTTGACTATTGGAATATTATTTATTATAATATACGAGATGATGTATTATTTTTGTTAATAATGCACTATCCGTTGTTTTATGATAATCGTTTTGTTATTTATATATATACACTTTTACATAACAATTATTGTTATTTTTGCATAATCTTGTGGTTTTTATTCAAAATTCTGCAGGTGTATTGTATGTTTTATATAGATATGGCCCGCACACGTGTGAACGTCTGCGACAAAACCTTTATTATAGGCGATAATTGTTTTCTTTTATCGCAGTCTTTGGCGGAAGTGCTTTGGCATTTTCGTCGTTTTTTATTTTTAATTCATTTATGAAAGGAGCACCGGGTAATGACCATAGGTATCGGATTAGCTATCGGGCTTATTGCTGCCGCTGCCGTTGTTTTCGGCGTGGTGGGGTTCATTGTCGGCGGCGCTCACCGTAAGAAAGTTGCGGAGGCTGCCATCGGCTCTGCTACACAGGAGGCGGCACGCATTGTCAACAATGCTATGACCGAGGCTGAGCAGAAAAAGAAAGAATCTATTCTTGAAGCTAAAGATGAAATTCACAAATTAAGGTCTGAAACCGAGCACGATCTTCGTGAAAGACGTGCAGAAGTTCAGCGTCAGGAAAGACGTATCGTTCAGAAGGAAGAAAGTCTCGACAAAAAAGTTGAGAATATGGAGAAGAAAGAAGAGCTCATTGCTAAAAGACTCAAAGACGTTGAGGATAAAGAGCAAGAGGTTGAGTCTCTCAAAAGAAGCCAGCTTGAAATTCTTGAAAGAATTTCCGGTTACTCAAAGGAGCAGGCTAAGGACGTTCTTCTTAAAACTCTTGATGAACAGCTCACACACGAAAAAGCTGCAAAAATCTTTGAATTTGAGCAGCAGACAAAAGACGATATGGATAAGCTTGCAGGTGAAATTATCGGCGGAGCTATCCAGCGTTGTGCGGCTGACCACGCCGCAGAGGCAACGGTTTCCGTTGTTACAATCCCCAACGATGAAATGAAGGGCCGAATCATCGGCCGTGAGGGTAGAAATATCCGAACAATTGAAACAATCACGGGCGTTGACCTTATTATCGACGACACACCCGAGGCAATCACAGTTTCTTGCTTTGAGCCTGTTCGCCGTGAAATTGCAAGACTTACTCTTGAAAAGCTTGTTTCCGACGGCAGAATTCACCCCGCAAGAATCGAAGAAATGTTTGAAAAATCAAAACGTGAGGTTGAAAACACCATTCGTCAGACAGGTGAAAAGGCTGTTATTGACGCCGGTGTGAACGGTCTCCACGGCGAGCTTGTCAAGCTTCTTGGTAAGCTAAAATACCGCACAAGCTACGGTCAGAACGTTCTTAACCATTCTCTCGAGGTTTCATATCTCGCCGGTCTTATGGCGGCTGAGCTTGGTGCCGACGTCAAGCTTGCAAAGCGTGCAGGTCTTCTTCACGATATCGGTAAAGCACTTGACCATGAGTACGAAGGTTCTCACGTTGAGTTAGGTGTTGAAGCAGCTAAGAAAAACAGAGAAAGCGAACAGGTTGTTCACGCAATTCACGCTCACCACGGTGATGTTGAAGCAAAAACACTTATTGCCGCTATTGTTCAGGCTGCAGATGCTATTTCTGCTGCAAGACCAGGGGCTAGACGCGAAAATGTTGAAACATACATTAAAAGACTTCAGAAACTTGAAGAAATCGCAACTTCATTTGAAGGTGTTGACAAATCATTCGCAATTCAGGCGGGTAGAGAAGTCAGAATTATTGTTAAACCTGATGTTATTTCAGATGACCAGATGACAATTGTTGCAAGAGATATTGTAAACAAGATTGAAAACGAACTTGAATATCCTGGTCAGATTAAAGTTAATATCATCAGAGAAAGTCGCGCAGTTGACTTTGCGAAGTAATTAGAAATAATTAGTTGAAAATAAAAACGGAACTCCTTTAAAAGTTGTTCCGTTTTTGTATTTAGTATTATATTTATTTTCGGCTTATGCCATAGAAACGAGTATAAAAATGCGTTTATTATTTATTGGTGATGTAGTAGGTCAGGGTGGTTGTGAATTTTTAATGAAAAAACTACCGACCTATAAAAAAGAAAATGGTGTAGATATTTGTATTGCAAATGGCGAAAATTCTGCACAAGGTAATGGTGTTACACCATTCTCTTGTAAAATGCTTTATGACAGTGGTGTTGATTTTATTACTCTCGGTAATCATTCATTCAAAAGACCGGAAGTTTTAGAATATTTAGACAAAGACCCTACAATAATAAGACCGTATAATTTCCCCGATGGTGCACCGGGCAAAGGTGTAGGAATTATTGAAAAAGGTCGATTGAGAGTTGTAGTAATCAACTTAATGGGTACTGTCTATATGGAATCTCTCGACAATCCGTTTACTGAAATTGATAAAGCATTAAAAGAAACAGATGGTTGTAAAACTATAATTGTGGATTTTCACGCAGAGGCAACTGCAGAAAAACGCTCTTTAGGTTTTTACCTTGATGGCAAAGTAACTGCAGTTTTAGGTACTCATACCCACGTGCAGACTGCTGATGCACAGATTTTACCCAAAGGTACTGCTTATATTACAGATGTTGGTATGACA
>JAZRPC010000038.1:0-2320 GCA_045649005.1 Acutalibacteraceae bacterium | reverse complement strand
CGATGCTTGAGGCGGACTATATCGTGGATATAGGCCCCGGTGCAGGTGTTCACGGCGGTGAGCTTGTTGCAAGCGGAACTCCCGAGGAGGTAATGAAGTGCGAGGGCTCTGTTACCGCAGACTATCTGTCGGGCAGACGCTTTATCGCGCTTCCCGAAGAAAGACGCGAGGGCAACGGACATTTTCTCACCGTGCGCGGCGCAAGGCAGAACAATCTGAAGGGAATAGACGTTTCCATTCCTCTCGGTACGCTCACCTGTGTTACGGGTGTTTCGGGCTCGGGCAAATCCTCGCTCATTAACGAAATACTCTATAAAAAGCTTGCCACCGAGCTTAACAACGCAAGAAAGTTTGCGGGTAAGCACGATGAAATAAAGGGTATGGAGCACCTTGACAAGGTCATAAACATTGACCAGTCACCAATCGGCAGAACACCACGCTCCAACACAGCTACCTATACAGGCGTTTTTAACGATATCAGAGCGTTGTTTGCATCAACTCAGGATGCAAAAGCAAAGGGCTACGATATGAGCCGTTTTTCATTCAACGTCAAAGGTGGCCGCTGTGAGGCCTGCGAGGGCGACGGCATTATAAAAATCGAAATGAACTTTCTTTCAGACGTTTACGTGCCCTGTGAGGTCTGCCGTGGTGCAAGATACAACAGAGAAACCCTTGACGTTAAATACAAGGGCAAAAGCATCAGCGATGTTCTTAATATGACTGTTGAAGAGGCGGTTGAATTTTTCGGAAATATCCCGAAAATAAGAAAGAAGCTTGAAACAATTTTCGACGTTGGTCTTGGCTATATAACTCTCGGTCAGTCTGCAACAACGCTTTCGGGCGGTGAGGCTCAGCGAGTGAAGCTTGCAACCGAGCTTTCGAAAAAATCAACGGGCAAAACCATATATATTCTTGACGAGCCAACAACGGGGCTTCACACAGCCGATGTTGAAAAGCTTCTTGATGTTATCAACAAGCTTGTGGATGCCAACAACTCGGTTGTTGTGATTGAGCATAACCTTGACGTTATCAAAACCGCCGACTATATAATCGACCTTGGACCCGAGGGCGGTAGCGGTGGCGGTGAAATCGTCGCCGAGGGCACACCCGAAGAGATTGTAAAATGCAAAAAATCATATACGGGAAAATATTTAAAACCCTTGTTGTAAAAAGTTTTAAAGTGTTATATAATTGTCACAAATAGTTTGAGAAAAGAGGTACATTATGAAATCAAACGAAAGCATACCTAATTTTGACATTAAAGTCAGAGAATACACTAACTATGCAATAAAAAGCATAAAAAATGTGTGCAAAAATTTCGGTCCCCGCCCCGTTGGCAGCGAGGCTGAAGCAAAAGCACAGGAGTATATGCAGTCAGACCTTGAAAAATTCTGCGACACGGTTGAGCGCAAGGAGTATAAATGCAGCGACAAGGCATTTATGTCCTGGGTGAAAATCGGTTCTGTTCTTATGATATTAAACGTTATTATGTTTACTGTCGGTATCCCCGTTGCGGGTCTTGCGCTTTCCGCAATAACTCTCTTCTTTATTTTGGGTGAGTTCATTTTTTACAAGCCTGTTCTTGACGTGTTCTTCCCCAAGGTAACGAGCGGCAACGTCTATGGCGTAAGAAAAGCCGGTGGCGAAACAAAAAAACGCATTATTCTTTGCGGTCACACCGACTCTGCTTTCGAGTGGACCTATACATACAAAGGCGGCAGACCTGTTGTTGCTCTTATAATTGTCACAGCGGTTATTTCAATTCTTCTCGGCCTTGGCTCCAATATTTATGCAATGATTCATTTCAGCGGTGTCACAGGTGGCATCGTCTGGGGTGAAGAGGGTAACCTCGTTCTCAAAATTCTTGCTGTGCTTATGTATATCACAGTTCCCGTTCTTGCTATGGCTTTCAGATTTGTTAATTACAAAATGCCTGTCCCCGGTGTTACAGATAACCTTACAGGCTGCTTTATTTCAAGTGCGGCAGTTAAATTCCTCAGCGACAACGACATCCGCTTTGAAAACACCGAGGTTGCAGTTCTTCTCGCAGGCGGTGAGGAGGCAGGTCTGAGGGGCTCAAAGGCTTTCGCAAAACAGTATGCTGATATGCTGAACGACAAAAGCGTTGAAACCGTTTTCGTTTGCATTGACACCATCTGCCAGCTTGAGTTTGCAAAAATCTATGAAAAAGATATGACAGGTATGGTCAAAAACGACAAGCGTGTTGTAGCTCTTATGAAAAATGCGGCTGACAATATCGGTCTTGATGTTAAGGTGGGACCCATTGAGCTCGGCTCAACCGATGCGGCGGCAATGTCAC
>JAZRPC010000037.1:0-16603 GCA_045649005.1 Acutalibacteraceae bacterium | reverse complement strand
GGCTTTATGAGGCTTTTGTTTTTTAAATATATTCCGCCGACGCCCTTGAGAGCATGTATTTTGTGACCGCTTACGGTGATTATGTCGGCATCAACGTCACGGGGAGTTACGGCGATTTTACCCAAAGCTTGAACACAATCGGAGTGTATCACGGCGGGGGCTTTGTTGCGCCTTACAGCAGAGCGGATTTTGCCCACGGGTAAAACGGAGCCCACCTCGTTATTTACCGCCATACACGATACAAGAATTGTTTTGTCGTTTATTGCGGAGAAAAATTCATCCTCACAGATTTTACCGTTTTTGTCGGGGTTTATGCGAACCACTTCAAAGCCCGCTGCTTCAAGCTTTTTTACAGGCTCAGCAACACTTGGGTGCTCGATTGTTGTGGTGACTATTCTGTTGCCCTCACGGCGCATTTTTTCGCACACACCGAAAACAGCGGTATTGTTGGCTGTTGTGCCCGATGAAGTGAAGAAAAAAGAATTTTCGGGAACCTTCAGAAGATTTGCAACCTGCCTGCGGGCGGTTTTTAACCTGTCGCTTGCATTTGTGCCGTATTCATGGAGGGAGGATGGGTTACCCCAGAGAGATGTCATTGCTTCGTTTGCGGCGGCAACTGCTTCTTCGCAAGGCTTTGTTGTTGCGCTGTTGTCAAAATATGCAATCAGAAATATCTCCCCCTTTAACACGTAAATAATCACTTTATTATACTATATATATGCGGTTTTTGTAAATGCTTTTGCGTGAACTTTTAGTGTATTTTTATTGAATATTTTATTAACATTCGGGAAAACTTCTCACATAAAATGTGAAGGAGCAATTTTAATGTATAAAAGCAGAAGAAAAACCGTCAGAATTATCAGCTTTGCGACGGCTCTTGTGGTAGCTCTGGGCGCCTGGGGGATAGCAAACGCATATAAAGTGGGTGTTATGAAGCTGCAGATGAGAGCATCAAGAGAAAGGGCACTTACCCAGCTCGGAACATACCTTGACGATATTGACGTTAATCTTTACAAATGCATGTACGCCGGCAGTGACGAGATGCTTATGGATATTGCATCAAAGCTGTGGCGTTCAAGCTCATCGGCAAAAGAGAGTCTGTCTGAAATAACAGACGGCAACACAGAGATTTCGGGCGTTTATAAATTTTTGTCACAGGTTGGGGAATATACACTTTCTCTTAATAACAAAATCGCCGCAGGGAAGACTCTGACAAAGGAGGAAACGGAAAATCTCAGAAAATTAAAGGGATATTCCGAAAAGCTTTCACAAACCGTTAATTACCTAATTGATGAAGAGGAAAGCGGCGGGCTTGATTTTGAACAGGTAAAAAGCACACTTCAATCCGACGGGGAAGAAAAGCTTTATCTGGGAAACGAGCTCAATGACACAAATCAGGTGCTTGAGGATTACCCCACCCTTATTTACGATGGACCTTTTTCGGACCACATCGCAAATAAAAAATCTGTTATGATAGAAAAATCAGAGAAAATATCGCAACAGGAAGCAATGAAAAAAGCGGCGGATTTTCTTGGTGTCGGAGAAGATAAATTGTATTTTTCCGGCAAGACGGACAGCAACCTGAGCACCTATAATTTCTATACAGCCGACACTTCGGTTTCAGTAACGCAGAAGGGTGGCTTTGTTTCCTTTGTGCTTTCATCGAGGGCTGTGGGAGAGGGTAAGCTGGAGCCTGAAAAAGCAATTGAAAAAGCCAAGGAATATCTCGGGAAAAAGGGCTACAAAAGCATCAAGGACAGCTATTACAGCATCACAGACGGCGTGTGCACCGTGAATTTTGCTTATTATGAGGGCGGGGTCACGTACTACACAGACCTTATAAAGGTCAGTGTGGCACTTGATAACGGTGAAATTATTGCTTTTGATGCAACGGGCTACCTTATGAATCACACAAAAAGAACGTTGCCCGAAAATATCAAATACACTTTAAAATCGGGTGAAAAGCTGATTAAAGAGGGGCTAACGATTATTTCGTCTAAAAAGGCGTATATCCCCACAGAATGGGAAACTGAGGAATTTACCTATGAATACCGCTGTAAAGACGAAAATTCTCAGGAAGTGCTTATTTATATTGACCCCGTCACAGGAGCGGAAAAGGATATTCTTATTCTGCTTTATTCTGACAGGGGTGTGCTGACAAAATAAAAGCAAGTAATATTTCTGAATTTTCGGGGGATAATTATAAAGGAGTTTCAGGTAGTTTTCTCCGGAAAGGACGTGAGTTTATGAAGAAATTTATTGCGATTTTTGCGGTAATCCTGCTTGTCGGCTGTATGGCGTTTGTTTTTACCGGTTGCGGTGAGGAAAAGAACGAGGGTATGACATCAACAACTTCAACATCCTCGACAACAGAAAGACCCTCAACAACAAATTCGGGAATGATAACAGACGTTTCCGGTACCGATGATAACGGTGCTTTGGGTGATGCAATCACAAACGTTTCGGAAGGACTTTCTGAAATGATGACTGACGGTTCAAGGATTGTTTCTGATATTGCACAATAAAAAATGGAGCTGTAAAAAAACGTTCGTTTTTTTACAGCTCCTTTATCTTTTATTAATACGGTAATGAAATAACAAGATTGAAAACTCCGTCCTCGTATTTAACAAGCATATCACCCTTGTGCTTGTCAACCGTCCTTTTAATGCTTTTAAGACCAAGCCCGTGATTTTCCTTGTCTTTTTTTCGTGAAACGTAAGCACCCGCTCTGCGCTTCGGTGCTTCTGCAGACGGATTTTTAACGGAGATTATCATTTCATTTTCCCCGTCCTCAATTTTCATGTCAATATATCTGTCGCCGGGTTGTTCAAGCTTCACACAAGCCTCAACAGCATTGTCAAGAGCATTGCTGAGAATTGTGCAGATATCCATGGCCGATATTTTCAATTCCCGCAAGGGTGTGATATCAAACTGTGTTGACACGCCGTTTTTTCTCGCATCAATAAGCTTTTCGTTTAGTATTGCATCAACCGCTGAATTGCCGCTCATTGAAATATACGTTGCTTCTTCAACGGCATCGGTCATTTTTTCAAGGTATGAAAGCACCTCTTCCTTTGTTCCGTTTTCTGTTATGCCTTTAAGAACGTATATATGATTTTTCAAATCGTGGCGAAGCTCTCTTGTTCTGTTGTAGCTTTCTTCAATTCGTTTGAAGGATTCCTTTTCAAGGCGCATCTGCGTGCTGAGAAGGTCTGCATTACGCCGCATTTCAAGCTGATTCTGAAGCTTTGAAAACAGCGTAAAAACAAGCACGTTAATAAATACAAGTCCCACGGTTGAAACAATTATGTAGATGTTTATGTCCTCGCCCGGTGCCATTCTGTCTATATAGTATTGGTAAACGGTAAGTGTACCCAGAGTTGTAACCGGAACAGTCAGAAGAAGAAGCCAATATCTTATCGGAACGGCTTTGTTTTTTGATTTTGTGAACATACCCAAAAGCATAATTATGACAAGCATAAATATGTTCGGCAGTTCAATAGAAAGGATTCTGTAGAAAAAGCTGTTCGTTTCAAGATACGGTATTTTTTCAAAAACTCTGTCAATAAACAGCGAAAAAGCAAAATATGAAAGAAGCTTTGAAAGTGCAACAAAAAGCGAATAAACAACGCAGAAAAGACCCTTTAACCGTTTTTTGCCGTCAAAAATAAATAATGACACAACAAAAATCAGAAGCATCTGCGCAGCGGTTTTTATGTTACCGCTTTGACCGGTTTCCTGCAACGCAAGAAGAATGCCGGCGCTTGCAACAAACGCAACCCATTTGGGTATTCTGCTTTTATACTTTTCATCAAAAAAGGCGTTCATCAGAAGAAATGCAAAAAACATTTCAAGGGTTGATGAAAACAGCCTTATGAGATAAAACAGCGTAGTTTCAATAAATTCAAGCATTTTTCATCACCTTTTTGCCCAAAGATACGCATTTTTAACTGCAGCGGACTTACTCTTGCTGACGGGCACGGTTTCGCCGCCGTGAAGCTCTGCGCAATCCTTTGACAGGCTTTTAATCTTTCGGGCATTTACAAGATAGCTTTGATGTGTTCTTATAAAATCCTTGCCATCAAGGTCTTTTTCAACCTTGTCCAGCTTCTCATAAAAGCTGTATTGTGCATTTTTTGTGTGAACAACAAGCACCCTTTTGTTGCTTTCGAAATAAAGGATATCATTCAAGGGAACGTTGTTTACGGAGGAGGCAGTTTTAATTGTGTAAAAGCTGTCATCTGACTTTGAAATCTCCTTTAAGCATTCGCCGAATATTCTGTCAAAAGCGTTGACAAGGTCCGTTTTGAGAATATAGCGAAACGCCTTTACCTCGTAGCCCGTAAAAACATATTCTGCCGACGAGGTAACAAAAACAATAAGAGCCCCTACCCCCGAATCACGAAGCTGTTTTGCACAGTCCACCCCGTTAACGGTTTTCATTTTTATATCGAGAAAAATGATGTCAAATGCCGTGGGATTCTCCTCACAATTTCTGACAAGCGGTGCCCCGTCGTGAAACACCGCAAGAACAGCATCCTCATCAATTTTTGCAAGGTAATCCCTTGTGCGCTTTTCTATGTAATCGCAAACAGTTTTCTCATCATCGCAAATTGCAATTTTAAGCATATTCCCACCTCATAGTTTAATATAACATATCTTTTTATTTATTGCCACCGTTTTTTATGTGTGAAGTTGAATATCGTTATTCTGCCTTTCTTCGGTTAAATCGTAGCTCAGCATAGAAAAGATTATGCCAAAGAAGAAAAAGCCGAAAATAAAATACATCAATCCCACCTCTTCTCCCACAATCAAACCCTCTGTATAAAAACTTACACCCTCACTAAAAGCCACTGCCGAAGACGTCACGGGAATCGCCACAAGCATTGAGCAAAACATATATATACTTAACACTGTTTCCAAAATCAATTCAAGCCACTCAACACACTCAAGCCTGTGTATAAAAAGCTCTGAAACAGCTGAAGCTACAACTGCCATTGCCCCTGCCGCCATAGGAATCACAGCTACAAGATATGCACTTTTGTAAAACTTTTTCAAGCCATAGCGCTTACTGAGAACCGCTACGATACACAAAAGGGGTACAAAAACAAAGGGAAGTATTATGTTAAAAAACGGCGGGAACATTTCACTTGTGAAAAGGGTTACGGTGTCAACAAAAGAAATTTCACCTGCAAACAAAACAGCAAGAATCCACAAAACGCTGAATATTCCAACGCCCAAAACAATCTGGGCACGTTCATTTTCTTTGAATCTTTTAATCATAATCTCACCTGACCTTTTAAAAATAAAACTCAGAAAAATTCATACAATATCAAATACCTGGCTGTAGCAGATATAATTACCAATGCGCTTGTTCCCCATATATAAACATTGAAAATGTTTCTTATATTCCCTTCACGCCGTGCATAAACAACGCCAAAAATAATTAACGCCAACACCGCCGCTACGGGAAGCAAAAACACAATTTCTCTCAAGAAAACCATTGATATAATCAATGGATAATATGAATCGAATATGATTTCATTTATTAAATCAATAAACCATTCATTAACACCAAAATCAAAAGCGAGCTTTTTTAATATCTCTGTTATCGCTACAAACCATATCCCCACCCCGTAAATCATTGCAAAGGGTGTGCAAAGTTTCTTCACTTTCTGTGAAACTGTCTTTTTATTCATATCTGAGCCCCCCATTCTCAATACCAAGGTCTTGAAAAATAAACTATTATAAAAACTGTCATCAGAATAAACGCTACTGCAACGTATGGTTTAAATAATATTCTTTTGCTTTTTTCTTTGCAGCATATAACCACACACCAAACGAATGAAATTATTAACCAAAGAACGTTAATAAACCCTGCCATATACAATATCCCGAACAAATACATTAAAAGTTCTTTAATGGTCTCAAGCACGCCAAATTCAAACAAAACACAGGCCGAAAGAAGAGAGCCCAACAGAAGTGTAAAATATATGTATGGTGCAATTAAAAAATTTTTCAGATTTTCTACAATTTCAGTTTCTTTTTTCTTCATAAGCTCAACCCCTTTCAGCGTTACTTCGGGCAATTTTTTACAGGCTTTGTTACTTTATAGACTATAAGCGATGAGATGATAATGATAGTCGCCAACATTTGTAAACCGTCGCTTTCTACATAGCCATATAAAAAAACATCAAAAAACGAGGAAGCACTGTCAAAAACAGATCGACTCAACATTTCAAAGGGATGTAACAGCAAACCAATGGTAAAATAATATATCCACTCTAAACCGTTCCTGATATCACAAATAATTGAACTTAAAATGCTCGATATCAATGGAACACCGGAAGCCACCAGAGCCGAAATGTACATAACCTTCATAGAATATTTTTTGGCAACGACTGCGGATATCATCACCCCCGAGGTGATAAGAATTACTACTATAAGGGGAATAAAATACCTCAAAAACAAGCTTTCGGTTTCAAATGAAATTACACCTGCGAGCCACAATAAACCTATACTGAAAAAGCCTATAAGAAACTGTAAAAAAGGATTCATTTTTTTCATTTCTGAACATCTCCTTTCCCGCAATATTTTTAAAATCATTTATGTTAAAATAATATTCTGCAAAATTGCGCTTACTGTAATCATTGCCAGAGTTTTCAAAAGCCCGATATTCAAAATGTTTTTGTGATTTTTTTCTTTGATTGCAAAAATCGTACTCACAAGCACAAGCGTTACCATTATAAACAACGGAACAATTCCCAAGCCACTAACGGAGCCAAAGAAATATGTAATGCCACCAAAAACGAAACTAAGAACATAGGGTGATTCAATCCAAAAGGCCTCTATTAAAATATTTGCTATGCTTGCAACCAATGATACACTAAAAATTGCTGTGAATATTTTATATATAGTTTTTAGTTTTTCAGATGTACTGTTGTTGCTCACAATAAACACCTCCTTCAAGCTTTATTCCGGGCATTTTTTCACAGGCTTTGTTACTTTATAGACTATGAGCGATGCGATTATCATAACAACCATTAACACCTTCAAGCTGTCGCCACCTACAAACTCCTCAGTAAAAACGAAGAAGAATGAGGAAGCACCCTCAAAAACAAACCCGCTCAATAATGAAAACGGATATAGCATCCAACCAATGGTTAAACCGTATATCCACGACAAAATGCTGCCGTCGTCACTAAAAATTGCACTTAAAACACTTGATAATAACGGAACTCCGGAAGCTGTCAAAGCCGCAATATACATAAGCTTCATAGAATATTTTTTGCTGATATACGCAAACACCATCACCATAATCGGGATAAGCATTGCTCCTATAAGAGGAAGAATGCACGACAAAAACAAGCTTTCTGTGTAAAACACATATTCTGAAAATACGCCTGTGAACCACATTAACTCTATGCTTAAAAAGCCTATAATAAACTGTAAGTCAGAATTTAGTTTTTTCATTCCTGAACATCTCCTTTGCTGTCTATAGCATAGCAAACAAAACAAAAAAACTGCACCGAATGTAATTTTCGGGCAGTTTTTTGTAATTTTTGGAGTTTTTCGTTTCATCAGCGAGCAAAAGGCTTCTGCGCTAAAAGATACTATTCTATCTTTTTACTCGCATATTTCCGTCCCATACATCCCATATCTGTTCCTCGTTATCGGGTTGAAGATAATCGGTGAAATAGGTGCAGGCAAGGGCGCCGCACGCCCAACCGAATTGCAGTTGCTTTTCGGGTGTGTAATTTTTAAGAATACCATAGAGCAAGCCGCCCACAAAAGCATCGCCACCACCGATGCGGTCAATTACCGAAATTTCTCTTGGCTCGATTGCCGTCCATTGTGCACCGCTTTGCATAGCCGCACCCCATAAATGGCGGTTTGCATTTTTCACCTCACGAAGATTTGTTGCAAAAACGCTTACACCGGGGAATTTTTCTTTGACTTGATTGACGGTTTCTTTAAATTGTTGGGCGGGTGTCATGCCGTCTTTATAAAATTCTGTCTTGAATTTCAAGCCAAGGCACAGCTCAAAATCCGATTGATTGGCGATTATAATATCTGAAATATCGGCGATTTTTTTGAAAGTATCTCTCAGCTCTTCCTGACGATTTTCCCAGAATGATGCACGATAATTAAAATCGAAAGAAACAACTGTGCCGTATCTCTTCGCCGTTTTTGCAAGTTCAAGGCAAAATTCCCCCGTTTCCTTTGAAAGGGCGCATATAAGTCCCGTAAGGTGAAGCACACCAACTCCCTCTTCACCAAAAAGCTTTTCCAAATCAAAATCATTAACGCTAATGGTTTTGCCCACCTCGCCTGCTCGGTCGTTGTGAACTCTGGGTCCTCGGGGACCGAAGCCGCTGTCTGCAATATTAAATTGATGGCGATAACCCCAAGGGCCGCCCTGCTCCACCTCCTTACCCTCGAAATCCATATTGCGAGAGCGAAGATTTGCCTTTATAAAATGTGCAATGGGGCTGTTTTTCACAAAGGCTGTGAGCACCTTTACGGGAAGGCCCAGATAGGAGCTGACAGATGCAACGTTGGTTTCCGCAGAGGTTGCCTGCATATAAAATATTTCTGAAGAAAAAACAGTCTGCCTGTCCGGTGGCAAAAGCCGCACTCCCATACTGGTGGGAACAACAAGGGCATATTTGTAGTTGGATTTTATTTTTATCATTTGTACTCCTTTTCAAGTGGACAGTGACAACTATACGACGGGTGTAGCACCCTAACGCCCCATCCGCTTTTTCACGCATTATAGCTTGTTGAGGCTGTGTTGCCGCCTTTACCCGTCCAGTTGGTGTGAAAAAATTTTCCTCTTGGGAAATCTGTTCTTTCATAGGTGTGGGCACCGAAAAAATCTCTTTGTGCCTGAATAAGGTTTGCGGGGAGCTTTTCTGAGCGGTAGCCGTCAAAATAAGTGAGTGCGGCGCTCAGAGACGGAGAATACACACCATTGAGCATACAAATAGCGGTAATTTTCCTGAGGCTTTCCATTCCGCTGAGAACCTCGTTTTTAAAATACCCGTCAAGAAGAAGATTTTTCAAATCCTTGTTTTTGTCAAAAGCCTCTTTGATTTTGTCAAGAAAAACGCTTCTGATTATGCAGCCGCCACGCCACATAAGGGCAATCCCGCCAAAATTAAGATTCCAGTTGTATTTTCGTGAAGCCTCTTTCATCAATGAATAGCCCTGAGCATAGGAAATTATTTTCGCACAATAAAGGGCTTCTTCCATTCTGCCCACGTATTCTTCCCTTTCGCCCTTGAAATCTATAAAGGGTCCTGTCAGCTCCTTTGATGCCTCTGTGCGCTCCTCCTTCATTGAGCTGAGATACCTTGCAAAAACCGATTCGGTTATAAGTGTCAGGGGCACGCCTTCACTGAGGGCTGTGATACCGGTCCATTTACCTGTTCCTTTTTGCCCCGCAGAGTCGAGTATTTTTTCAACAAGGGGTGTGCCGTCCTCATCCTTGACGGTGAATATTTCTGCAGTGATATCAATAAGGTAGCTACCGAGTCTGCCCTCACTCCATTGAGAAAAAACTCTGTGCATATCCTCGGCGGAAAACTCAAGAATCACTTTCATAAAATGATATATTTCGCTTATGAGCTCCATATCGCCGTATTCAATGCCGTTGTGAACCATTTTAACAAAATGCCCCGCTCCGCCTGAGCCTACCCAATCGCAGCAGGGTGTGCCGTCGTCTGTTTTGGCACAAATGGATTGAAAAATCGGTTTTACGCTCGCCCACGCTTTTTCTGAGCCGCCAGGCATCATAGAGGGTCCGTTGAGTGCCCCCTCTTCACCGCCGGAAACCCCCGTGCCGATGTATAGAAGACCTTTGCTTTCAACGTATTTTGTGCGCCTTTCGGTATCCTCGAAATGCGAATTGCCGCCATCAATAATAATGTCGCCCTTTTCGAGAAGAGGTATGAGCTTTTCTATGACCTCGTCAACGGGCGAGCCCGCTTTTATCATCATCATTATCTTTCTCGGCTTTTCTGTGCTTTCAACCAATTCCTCTAAAGTATGGCTGCCGATAAAGTTCTTGTTTTTGCCTCGTCCGTTGATGAATTTATCAACGACGCCGTTTTCCCTGTTAAATACCGCTACGGTAAAGCCCTTGCTCTCCATATTCATTGCAAGGTTTTCACCCATAACTGCAAGGCCGATAAGTGCTATATCTGCTTTTTTCATTGATTTATTCCTTTCTTAAAGCGGGACGGTCAAGCCCGTCCCCTACATTTATTGTATTAAACCGTCCACAACCCAAGTGCCGGATTGCTTATATAATAGATTTCTTCGCCGTCAACCGTGTTGTAGCCATCCTTCAGCATTTCGGGGTTGTATTTCTTCACGGCTTCATCGTATGGCATATACCGAAAGCCCACACCTTCCACCTCTTCTTTTGTGAGATACTTTGTACAATAGGTGACGTTGAAATTCCCGTCAGAAGAGCCGTGGATAAGGTGCGCCGCCACCGACAGATTATTTTTCAGCTCTTCCTCCTCTTTCACAAGCTCAAGAACCTTTTTTCTGCCAACGTAACCGTATTTTCTTATGAGCCTGTCGTTTTCGTCATCCTCCCCGAACTTTTTAACACCGGGTGCAAGCACAATCAGCTCGCCGCCGCTTGCCATCGCCATTCGTGTTCTGTAAACCGCTTTGTTACCCAACCACGTGCTTCTGAACTCCCTCGGGTCAAGAAAAACAACCGCCTTTTTAATGGGCTTTGAAAGCCTGGTCATATTCATTTGCTGACTTTTACCAACAGACATTTGAAAAAGCTCACGTTTTCTGCCGATATATATGCCGTGGAGGAGTGTTTCGTCTTTTTCGTTTGTTGTCGTAACCGTGAGAACATACATCAGCGGAATATCCTTAATGAAATTTTCCTCGGCATAGTCAAAAACCCTTCTCACGGGGGAAAAATCCCTGCCCATAATCCGTTCAAGCCCGTAAAATGCACCCAGCATATGTGAGGAATTTATCATACTGCTGCCGCCGCACCCGACAAAAATGTTTTTCGAGTAGTTTGCCATACCAACTACCTCGTGGGGCACAACCTGACCGATTGAAATAATAAGGTCATAGGATTTATCTAACAACCTTTTATTTATTTCAACGTCAATTTTTGTGTCAACAAGCCCCTCTGAAACGCTTTTAACAAATTCCGACGGAACCTCGCCGATTTTAACAACATCCGTTCGCCAGTTGTGAACAATCAGCTTTTCGTATGGAATATCTTTACCGAAAAAGACCTCGCTTTCCTCTTTGGTAACGGGGCGATGTGTTCCTAGAGCGGGCATAATATCAACCTGACAGGTGTTTTTTAGAAGGTTATAATACATATTTGTTATTTTGCCTGCACCTGAATACATTCTTGTATAATCGGGTGGCAAAAGAAGAACTTTTCTGAATATTTTCCCCTCGACAGATTTTTTTATGATATCAAAAAGCCTTTCGTCATCAATAACTCCGCCACTTTCAATAAACAAAACATCACCTCTTGCTAAATAATGTTATTGTTTTTATTTTTAGGCTTTTCGTTGAAAATATTACTGTTGTGTGATAATATATTAAAAGAAATTTTTCGGAGGCGATTTTATGAAAAAATTTATGGATAAGGATTTTCTTCTTTCCACCGAAACTGCAAAAAAGCTTTATGCGGCTTGTGAAAACACGCCCATTTTCGACTGGCATTGCCACCTTCAGCCTAAAGAGATATATGAAAATAAAACACCCGAAGACATTGCCTACCTGTGGCTTGGTGGCGACCACTACAAATGGCGTGGTATGCGCTCCTGCGGTATAAGTGAAGAATACATCACAGGCGACAAAACACCCTATGAAAAATTCAAGGCATGGGCAAGTGCAATGCCCAACCTTATCGGCAACCCCCTTTACCATTGGACCCACCTTGAACTGCAAAGATATTTTGACATTTACGAGCCCCTTTCACCCGCAACCTGCGACGAAATCTGGGAAAAGGCAAACGCAAAAATAAAGGCGGGCGGCTTCACTCCCCGTGAGCTTATTGAAAAAAGCAACGTTAAATTTGTCTGCACAACAGACGATGCGGCAGACACTCTCGAATACCACAAGCTTTTGGCTGAAGATAAATCCTTTAAATGCAAGGTTCTTCCCGCCTTCCGCCCCGATAAGGCTTTAGGAATTGAGCTTGACGGCTACAACGATTGGGTAAAAGCCCTTGAAAACGTTATGGACAAGGCTGTGCCCACATTTACAGAGCTCAAAGCAGCTCTCCTTTCAAGAATCGAATTTTTTGCAGAAATGGGCTGCAGAGCTTCCGACCACGCTTTCACCTATGTCCCCTACAAAAGAGCTGATGAAAGTGAGCTCAACGCTATTTTCAAAAAACGTCTTTCGGGCGAAGCGCTTTCAACAGAAGAAATTGATAAATACAAAACCGAGCTTATGATTTTCCTCGCTAACGAATATGCCCGCCTCGGCTGGGGTATGGAAATTCACATCGGTGCTATGCGAAACAACAACGGCGTTATGTTCAAAAAGCTTGGCCCCGATACAGGCTACGACTCTGTTGCAGACTATGAAATAGCCGTTAATCTTTCACGGCTCCTTGATGCAATGAACACAGAATACAAGCTCCCGAAAACCGTTCTTTTCACCCTTAACCCCAAGGATAACTACGTTCTCGGCACAATGCTTGGCAACTTCCAGTCTGATGAAGCAGAAAGCAAAATACAGTTCGGCTCCGCATGGTGGTTCAACGACAACTACGACGGCATGAGAACACAGATGCAGACACTTATGAACCTTGGTGTTATTTCAAAATTCGTTGGTATGATCACCGACTCAAGAAGCTTTCTTTCTTACCCCCGCCACGAATATTTCCGCAGAATACTATGCGAGCTTCTCGGCGACCTTGTGGAAGAAGGCAAATACCCCGAGGATATTGAATTCCTTTCAAAGGTTGTGCAGGATATTTCCTACAACAACGCTGTAAAATATTTTGGAGTAGAATAAAAATAGCCCCCCTCTTTTGAGGGGGTCGTTTTTCAGGTGATATTATGATAGCATTCAAACAAAATAACGAAATTACATACGACGACAAAGAACTGATGGAAGAAAATTCTTTTATCGGTGCAGCTGTTGACACCTCTCCCTTGCCGATTTTCAGCGAAGAAAAGGGAAAGCTCCCCCAACCGATTTGGGAAAACCACAAGGACTATATTGATTGTTATTGGAAGGCGTGGGAAATAGCCTTTAAAAACCTCGGTCAACCCAAGGAAGGCACAGGTTTTATTAAGAATTACATCGATGCGGCTTTCAATAATTGTATTTTTATGTGGGATTCCGCATTTATGCTTATGTTCGGAAAATACGCAGACAGAATTTTCAAGTTTCAGGAAACATTTGATAATTTTTACTCTCACCAACATATTGACGGCTTTATCTGCCGCCAGATTGAAGAAGAAACGGGCTGTGACGTTTTCGCCCGCCATGACCCGGCTTCAACCGGCCCCGAGGTTATGACGTGGTGCGAATGGGAATACTACCTTAATTTCGGTGACAAAGAAAGGCTGGCAAGAGTTTTTCCCTGCCTTGTTGCATACCACCAATGGATGCAGGAGCATTTCACCTGGCGTGACGGAACATATTTTTCCTCGGGCTACGGTTGCGGAATGGATAACTGCCCGAGACTCGACGAAAAATACCACGTATGCTACAGCCACGGTCATATGATTTGGGTGGATGCCTGCATGCAGGAGCTTAACGCCTGCAACCTTCTTATAAAAATGGCACAGGAATTGGGCAGAGAGGAGTTCATACCCGAATTAAAGCAAGAAAGCGACCATCTATTTAAGGTTATTAACGAAAAGCTGTGGGATGAAAAAACAGGCTTCTATTATGACCTTAAAAATGATGATACCTTTAATGGTGTTAAGCACATTGGCGCTTTCTGGGCACTTCTTGCAAAATGTGTCCCCGATGAAAGAAAAGATGTTTTTATTGCCCACCTGAATAACGAATCGGAATTTAAAACAGAGCACAGAGTTCCCACTCTTTCAAAAGACCATCCCGAATACGATAACCAGGGCGGTTATTGGTGCGGCTCTGTATGGGCACCCACAAACTATATGGTTTTAAAGGGACTTGATGCTTATGGTGAATACGCTCTTTCTCACGAAATCGCCTGCACTCACCTCGATGCGGCAGTAAGCGTATTCAAAGACACCGGCACACTTTTCGAAAACTATGCACCCGAAAAAAGCAACGGCAAGTTTATGAGGGGCAACACATCAATGTCGGATTTTGTCGGTTGGACGGGGCTTATCCCCATTTCCGTTATGTTTGAATACGTTTTCGGCATTAAGCCGGATGCCGCAAGCAACAAAATAACCTGGTACATAAACCTCCTTGACAAACACGGAATTGAAAAATACCCCTTCGGCAACAACGGTGAGCTCACCTTAATATGCGAAAAAAGATTTTCTGCAGACGAGAAGCCTGTTGTTACCGTCAAATCAAATGTCCCCGTAACCGTTGAAATTATATGGAACGGGAAAAAGGAAATAATTAAAGCCTGACCGATATTGAAATATTTTTTTAAATATTGTATAATTATTGTAGTACCTGACATAAAGGGCTTCGCCCTGAGGGAAAGGTAGGCGCAAAGATTTACTAATGACGCACCTACCATTGGTGCGTCATTTTTTATTGGGAGTGATATTTTTGGCATCTCGTGTTGCAGTTATCAGCATCATCGTTGAAAAAAACGACTCCGTTGAACAGCTCAACTCAATTCTTCATAGCTATGGTGATTACATCATCGGCAGAATGGGTATCCCATACCGTCAGAGAAGCATCAGCCTTATAAGTGTTGCCATTGATGCCCCGCAGGATGTTATTTCAACACTCAGCGGAAAAATCGGCAACCTTTCGGGCATAAGTGCAAAAACTGTTTTTTCAAATGTGATTAGCGATGAATAATATACTTAATTTAATTGATAAGCTCGAAAAGGAGCATTCACTTTCTGCCCGAGAATACGAATTTCTTTTAGAAAACAGAAGTAAAGAAGCAACCGAATATTTGCGAAAAAAAGCAGAAAATGTGCGCAAAAAAGTTTACGGCAACGCTGTTTTTATACGTGGGCTCATTGAAATAAGCAACATTTGCAAAAATGATTGTTTTTATTGCGGAATACGAAAAAGCAATACCAGTTGTGAGCGATACAGGCTCACAACCGACGAAATACTAAGCTGTGCCGAAAACGGCTATAAGCTAGGCTTTCGCACCTTTGTTCTGCAGGGTGGCGAGGATGGTTTTTTCACCGACGAGGTTCTTTGCGACGTTGTGAAAAGAATAAAAACACTTTTCCCCGATTGCGCCGTAACCATTTCTATGGGTGAGCGCTCAGAGGAAAGCTACCGTCTTCTTAAAGAAGCGGGGGCAGATCGCTATCTTCTCAGGCACGAGGCAATAAGCGATGAGCTTTATTCAAGGCTACACCCCGAAAAAATGCTTTTAAAAACAAGAACAGATTGTTTGAAGGTTCTTAAAAACCTTGGTTTTCAGACGGGGTGCGGTTTTATGGTGGGGGCACCCTTCCAAAACAATCGCCATATTGCAGAGGATTTAAAATTTATTGAAGAATTTCAGCCCGAAATGTGCGGTATCGGACCCTTTGTTCCCCACAAGGACACACCATTTGGCGAATACCCCGGTGGCGGAGTAGAGCTGACCTGCTTTTTGCTTTCAATAATCCGCCTTATAAAGCCGAACATTCTGCTTCCCTCAACCACAGCCCTGGGAACAATTCACCCCGAGGGCAGGGAGCTCGGTATTCTTTCGGGCGCAAATGTTGTTATGCCCAACCTCTCCCCCGAAAGCGCAAGAAAAAAATACGAGCTTTATAACAACAAGCTGAACACAGGTGCAGAAAATGCATTTCATATTGCACAGTTAAAAAATAAAATGGAAAAAATCGGCTACGAAATAGTAACAGACCGAGGAGATATACGAAAGGATTGATATTATGGCAATTTACAACCCCAAATCCCTTAAAGCGGAAGAATTTATTAACGACGGCGAAATTTTAGAAACAATAAAATATGCCGAAGAAAACAAAAACAACTTTGAGCTTATTGATGAAATACTTGAAAAGGCTCGCCCTGTGAAGGAGGGCAACGGCTACCGCTGCACAGGTCTCACACACAGGGATGCGGCTGTGCTTCTCGCTTGCGAAAACAAAGAGAAAATTGAAGAAATGTATGCTCTCGCAAATGATATAAAGCAAAAATTCTATGGCAACAGAATCGTTATGTTTGCGCCCCTCTACCTTTCAAACTATTGCGTAAACGGATGTACATACTGCCCCTACCACTACGGCAACAAGTGCATAACAAGAAAAAAACTCACACAGGAAGAAATAAAGGCTGAAGTTATTGCCCTTCAGGATATGGGCCATAAACGCTTGGCGATTGAACTTGGCGAAGACCCTGTGAACAATCCTATCGAATATGTGCTTGAAAGCATTGACACAATCTACGGCATCAAGCACAAGAATGGTGCAATCCGCAGAGTGAACGTGAACAT
>JAZRPC010000036.1:0-12049 GCA_045649005.1 Acutalibacteraceae bacterium | reverse complement strand
TATTCCCGAAATCAAAAAAATCCACACAAATTTCTTGTGTGAAAAAAATACAAATAAAACAATCGCATTTTTTGGTATTTGCACCAAATTAGCACCAAATTCAATTTATAGAAAAAGCAAAACCCCGAAAACCGTGATGGTTTCGGGGTTTTTGAATACTCTGTAAGATAAGAAATTATCTCTTTGAGAACTGAGGTGCGCGACGAGCGCCTTTGAGACCGTATTTCTTTCTTTCCTTCATACGAGGATCTCTTGTAAGGAGACCAGCTTTCTTAAGAACGGGACGAACATCATCCTCGGACTGAAGAAGAGCTCTTGCTATACCGTGACGGATAGCACCTGCCTGACCTGTAACACCGCCGCCTGATACACGACAAACGATATCGTATTTGCCAAGTGTCTCAGTAAGAGCGAGAGGCTGACGAACGATAAGCTTGAGTGTTTCAAGACCGAAATAATTGTCGATATCTCTGTCGTTGATTATGATTTTGCCTGTGCCGGGATATACGCGAACACGAGCAACTGATTTCTTTCTTCTACCTGTGCCGTAGAAATATGCTTTGCTTTCGTACATAATTATTGCCTCCTCCCTTAAAATTCTCTAACGATAGGCTTCTGAGCAGCCTGATCGTGTTCTGCACCTGCGTAAACACGAAGGCGAGCCATAGCAGCTCTGCCGAGTGTGTTGTCGGGAAGCATACCCTTAACAGCTTTCTGTACTGCGAACTCGGGTTTTTCTTTCATGAGAGTGCCGTATTTAACAGACTTCATGTTACCAACGTAGCCGGTGTGATGATAGTAGATTTTGTCTTCGAGCTTGTTACCTGTGAGAACAACCTTAGCAGCATTGATGATGATAACGCTGTCGCCACAGTCTGCGTGAGGAGCAAAAGTGGGTTTGTGTTTACCACGAAGAAGAACAGCAGCAGCAACAGCAACGTCGCCGAGAGTTCTGCCTTCAGCGTCAAGAACATACCACTGACGTTCGCTCTTGCCTTTAGGCATATAAGTAGACATAACAGTTACCTCCGTAATATTTGGGTTTCCCCTTCTTTAATGCCTTGATATATTACCACACGGCATATCAATTGTCAACGATTTTTTGCAACAAATTTAAAATAATCAAGACTATCTTGTTTTTACTCTTTTTTTCTCTCGTTTTCTTGTTTTTTCTGAAATGTAAATTTCAAAAAAATTAAAGGGTAGCAACAATTTTTGCTACCCTTTTTGTGTATTTTCAACTACTTGTGAGCAAGATTACTGTAATCTTTCACAACGTTAATCTGGCTTTTCAACCTTTTTTTCTTTTTACGTTTATTCTTGGTCCCTCTGAGCAAAACAAGAATCACTACCACAATTATTACCAGAATTACAAAGAAATATTTTGACGATGCAATACTTTCAACCCAGTTAAAAGCCGCCCAAAGATAGTTTTTCTTAACCGTCTGAACAGCTACAAGCTCGACGTCTGCAATTTTAACGTCATTGTACATAAGCGAAGCCGTTGTGACAATCTGCCCTTTTTCAACGGGTGCGTCAAGCTCGGCAACAAAGCTATCGGGCAATTTCACAGTCAAATCATCAATGGCAATATCTTTATGAACAACGGCGTTAATGGGTTTTGCGGGAACAAGACCCACATAGTCACTTCCCCTGCCGTATTTAACGCCCGCTTCTGCTAAAACGTAGCTTTCATCGGCAAGAGTTTTCATTTTAACGTTTGAAAATGCCCATTGAAGCATACGTCTGCACATCAAAAATGCTGTGTTTGCTTCATTAAGGTTTGCCGGCTCGTAATAGTAGTCATAAGTGCCCTTCATTGCAATTGAAATGAAGGTATAACCGTCCTTTGTGGCGCTCGAAATTAGGCAACAGCCCGCTTTATCGGTCGTACCCGTTTTCAAACCGATTGCCCCCTCATAATAATAGGGCGAAACGTCGTTAAGAAGCGGGTTTGTGTTGTAAAGATATCTGACGTCGCTTTTATTTGTAGCCGGCATAGTTTTACCGTATTTTGACGACATAAATTTTATCGTGTCGTTCTGAAGAGCTTTTTTTGCAATAAGATACATATCGTTTGCGGTTGTTCTGTTCTGAGTTTCACTATCAAACCCGACAACTGATTCATCATCAAGACCATGGGGATTGGCAAAATATGTATCCTTACAACCCAACGCTGCTACATAATCATTCATTTTATTAACGAATTTCTGTGTATCACCCCCACCGAAATGCTCAGCTAAAACAGCAGCGGCATCGTTGGCGCTAGGCAAAAACAAACAGTAGAGAAGCATTTCAAAGGTTGTCGTTTCATCCGCAATAAGACCCGCAACAGAGCTGCCTGTTCCGTCGAGGCTATGAACGGCATCATAGGAGCAGGTGATTTTTTTCTGAAGGTCATCGCATTCATCAAGGGCAACGAGAGCGGTAACAATTTTTGTTAAAGAGGCAGGTGCCGTGATTTTATCTGCATTTTTGCTGTAAACAACTGTGTCTGTATCTGCATTGACAAGAAGAGCTATTTCGGTATCAAAGGTTGTTTCTTCAATATAATAACCCGTGCCGTTTGTTTTCACACCTTCATCACCTGCCGCAAAGGCAACGGTTGAAAAAGGAGCAAGTGATAAAATAAAACAAAATATTAAAATCAGTAATTTTTTCATAGACAATCACCGTTAAATGTTATAGAATATACTTATAAGCGCATTATACCATTTCTTGTTTCAAAATGAAATAGTATTTATGAAAAAAGGAGCAGCAAATTATGGTTTTTGTTACCGGTGACACACACGGCGATCCCGAAAGACTTTCAAAGTCTGCATTAAAATCTTTGAAAGAGGGCGACACACTCATTGTGTGCGGTGATTTCGGTTTTATATGGGATAAATCAAAATCAGAGCAAAAGGTGCTCAAAGCCCTTTCGAAGAGAAAATATAATATATGTTTTATTGACGGGACTCACGAAAACTTTGACCTTCTAAACGCATACCCCCTCACCACATGGAACAGCGGCAAGGTTCACAGAATTTCTGACAACATCTTTCACCTTATGCGTGGTCAGATTTTTGAAATTGACGGTTTGAAAATTTTTACCATGGGTGGCGGTGAAAGCCCTGATCTTGATTCAAGACTTGAGGATAACCCTTGGTTAAAATATGAAATCCCCACAAAGGATGAGTTGCTTGAAGGTGCGAACAACCTTGAAAACCACGATTGTAAAATCGACGTTATCATCACCCACGAGCCCTCTACGACTATCAAAGGATTTTTAAAGCTTGGCGAAAATGAAGCTGTTCGAGTCACAACCCTCAACGCATATTTCGACGAGCTCTCAAAATGCAGCGAGTTTGACAGGTGGTTTTTCGGCAGCCTGCATCTGGATAAATACATTTCAAACACATACATCGGTGTTCACAAGGCTATCGTAAACGCTCACACAGGCGAAAGAGTTAAATTCTGAGGTGTCTATTATGAAAAAGAAAATCAACAAAAAGAAAATCAAGAAGGTTTCCTTGATTTCACTTTCGGTAATACTCGTTTTATCAGTTGTTGCGGGTATCGCCGCCTTTATTGCTAATATGCCCGACACAAGAACGCCGGTATTCTCTGAAGTAGTTGAAAAGCCCGAAAAGAAAGCCTTTGACGAGGGCGAATACAAGCCCCGTAAATATGATTTAATCGTATCTGTCAATGGTGACGACAGCAACGACGGAACTATTGAAAAGCCCTTAAAAACCCTGAATGGTGCAAAAGAAAAGCTCAAAGCAATGAGCGTTGAGGAAAAAGAAGCCGTAACAGTTTGGTTCAGAGAAGGAACTTACACCTTCTATGACACCGTTGCCTTTGACGAAAACGACAGGGGCAATGTACTTTATCGCTCATACCCCAATGAAGAAGTTATTTTTTCAGGCTCAAAGGAAATTGGCGGCAACTGGAAAACAACAAAAATCAACGGTGTAGATGCTTTTGTAACCGATATGCCCGTTAAAAGCGACGATGATTATTTCCGTTCACTTTTCAAGGACGGAAAAAGACTTTCACGTTCAACTTACCCCAAAGCAGATGTTTTAAAGGTTGCGGCTGAACCAAATCCAGATGAGAAATTTGATTCCGAGTGGGACCCGAATTTCTTTGTTCACTCACCTGTTTTTTATGCGCACCCCGAGGATTTGCTTAATTTTGCAAACCAAACAGATATTGATGTCAAGCTTATGCATTTTTGGTGCGAGGATTTATTGCCGGTGCATTCCATTGACAAAGCTAACGGTAAAATCACCACCACCAAGCCCACCGCAATGAAAGCAAGAGTTGATGACAACTATATTTTAGAAAATGTTAAAGAGGCTCTTTCTCTTCCCGGTGAATGGTATCTTGACCGCAACGAAGGCAAGCTCTACTACATACCTGAAGATGGCGACACCCCCGAAAACACCGTTGTTTATGCCGGTTCAAACGAGCAATTCTTCACAATAAACAATGCTCACAATATATCATTTCAAGGTATTAATTTTGAAAATACAGACTGGAATCATATTGATGGCACCCACACAGGCAACCCCTTTGAAGAATCTCACCCCTTGTATAAAACAATCAAATATGGTGCTGAGCATCCCCAGGCGGCATTCGAGGTTCCTGCTTCAATCAACATTTCCGATTCTAAGGATATTAATTTCACAGATTGCAGTTTTGAAAATATATCTTATACGGCGGTTAAATTCGATAAAGCTTCGAGTGACTGCAACATAACAAGCTGTTTCTTTAATGAAATCGGTGCAAACGCAATTTTCATACACGGTGAATTTGTTGTGCCCGCTTCCACCAAAAACATTAACGTTACCGATTGCCACATTGGTTACTACGGCAGAATTTTCAACAATGCTATCGGTATTCTGCTCACCCACGCTGTTGATTGTGACCTTACAAATAACGAAATTCACGATGGTTGGTACACAGGTATTTCCGTTGGTTGGAACTGGGGCTACACAGACAATCCCACAAACAACATCAATATAAGCAATAACCTCATTTACAACATCGGCAACGGTTGGCTTTCTGATATGGGTGGTATTTACACCCTGGGTATTCAGCCCGACACCGTTATTTCAGGCAATATTATTTACAACGTAGGCTGCGATGAGGGTAGCTACGGCTACGGCGGTTGGGGTATTTACCTTGACGAGGGCTCATCCGGTATGCTTGTTGAGAAAAACCTTGTTTATGATTGCTCTTCACAGACATTCCACCAACACTATGGCAAAGACAATATGATTAAAAACAACATTTTTGCTTTTGGTGGCGAGGGTCAGTTCAGAATAACAAGAAAAGAAGACCACAACTCACTTTTCCTTTATAACAATATACTAGTCGGTGACGATACGGCAATGTATTGGGAAACCACAGCAATGAACTGGTTCAAGGACGACAAAAATCTTTATTGGGACTACAACACCAAGGGTAAAACAATTTATTCGGGCAGTTCAACAAACCTCTTTAACAGCGAAAACATTTTAGCTATGTACGGTAAGGGCTATTACAACAACGCTGTTCTTGCAGACCCACTTTTCAAGGATATTGATGCACGTGATTTCACCTTGGCAAAAAACTCCCCCGCTTTCGATGCCGGCTTTGAAGCTTGGGAATATAACGCAGGTACGATAACGGATTTCAGCAAATAACACTAAACAAAAAGCTCAGCAGCCATCACGGTTGCTGAGCTTTTTATGTATTTTTAATCCTTTATGCCAAAAACGAGCTTTAGTATGCCTCTCAAAACCTTTGGACTGCGGTAAACAACAACTTTCATAAATCACCACTCCTTTTCGTTTACTATATAATATGAGTGGTGACCAAAAGTGTTACAACTGCCAATCCTTTAAATCTTTTACATCGTTATACATTGAGATATAGCTATTGTGGCGTGATTGATCAATTATTCCGTTTTTTAATGCTTCAATAATCAGACAGCCCTTTTCAACGGTGTGGGAACAACTAGAGAATTTACAATTCCCCAGATAATCACTAAATTCAGGGAAACAAAAAGGGAGATTTTCTTTTACGATTATCTCGCTTGTTTGCTCAATATCGAGAGATGAAAAACCCGGTGTGTCTGCAACAAGACCATCACCAACATGGTAAAGCGTGACCTCTCTTGTGGTGTGTCGTCCACGACCGAGCTTGTCACTTACTTCGCCCGTTTGCAAAGAAAATCTTTCATCAATGCAGTTCAAAAGAGAGGATTTGCCAACACCCGTGTTACCTGTAAACACGGTAATACCAGAGCCGAGCATTGCCTTGACCTTCTCAACGCCCTCGCCTGTTTTACAGCAAACCGAAGCACAAGGTATGCCTGCTTTTTTATAGATCTCCTCAAGCTCAGCTGTTTCGCCCAAATCACTTTTTGAAAAAACAACACAGGGCTTAATGCCTTTATCAACCGCAATAGCAGTTAATTTGTCAATAATCAAAAGGCTCGGCACAGGCTCTTTCACAGATGAAACGATAACAAGCGTGTCGATGTTCGCAACAGGCGGCCTCATAAGATGATTTTTCCGTTCAAAGATTTCATCAATAGTGTTCTCTTTATCTTCACGAACCGTTATTCTGACGTTATCACCTGCAAGAGGTGTAACTTTTTTCTTTCTGAATGCACCTCTCGCTTTGCATTCATAGACCTCACCGGCGGCTTCTACATAGTAAAAACCGCCGATGCCTTTAATTATAATACCATCTAAAATCTTTTCCATTGAAGCTTACTGTTCCTCCGGAGTTACTTCGGTGTCGGGAGTCGGCTCCGGAGAAGGTTCAACCACAACCTCTGTTTTTGAAACAGTTAAAACAATAGCCGCTGTTTTATCAAGGTGAGGTGCCGTTGAATACTCTGGCGACTGTTTAATAACCGTGCCTTCAGCCTGGTAGCTTTCTTCATAAACTACCGTGACGTTATTGTAACCCGCCGCATTGAGTTTACTAACAGCTTCTGTTTCACCAAGACCTAAAACATTTTCATAGAAAGCCACGTCATTTGTTGCTTCCTTATTAACCTTAACGGGACTTCTTGTGAAGTCAACGTTAGCGTCATAGAACAAAGCATCGTTAAGATAAACCTTGAGCTCGGAATCGGGCTGATCACCGCTGACAGAAATTGTGTAGATGTTGTTTGAAACAGTGCTGATTGTTTCAGCTTTAACCGTTTCGCCATCAAGAACAACCTTGATACTCAAGCTGTTCTGACGAGGAAGTGTGAGTTGCTTCTGATACGTAAGGCAACCAGAGCTGACTGTAAGAGTAACTGTGTCACCCTCTTTTACAGGTGAACCGTCTGCAGGAGATTGACTGATAACATAGTCTTTTGTGACAGTGCTGTCAATAACCTCTGTCTTTGAAAGAAGCAAACCGTTTTTACTGAGAATTTCTTTAACGTCTTCAAGTGATTTACCCTCAAGCTTAGGCATTTTGAAAAGCTTACCGGAGTTTGTATCCGCAGCATAATAAACCGTAACATGAGCATTTGCCAACACGGTTGAATTAGCCGCAGGCTCAGTTCTTATAACCTGACCCGCAGGAACACTTTCATCCTCAACAGGCATAACAGATGCACTGAAGCCCATAGTGATAAGGGTGTCGTAGGCCTGCTTATAGTTCATTCCTGAGAAATCGGGAACAACCTGACCCTCGCCCGCTTTAACAACAAACAAACGGATTGTGGAGCCCTTGGGAATTTCTGTTCCCGCTTTAGGGTCCTGGTCATAAACGCAACCCTCTTCACCGTCAGATGACGTTGCATAATAAACCTCAAAATTATAGTTTTCTTCATATTCGGGGTTTGTGAGAATCTGGGTTTCGTAGTTAAGACCAATAAATCTGTCGGTTTCGATTTTACCGCCAAAGCTGATTTTACCGTCGCCCGCCAATATAATTATAAGTGCTACCACGAAAAGAATAATAGCTACACAAACGCCGCCGACTATTGCAACTGTTTTTGTGTTGAATTTTTTTGCTGAAACATCCTGAATAACAGATTCGTTGTTCATTTCAGAAGCATCAATAATTCTTACCGGTGGCGGAACAACGCTTCTGCCTCCGCCAATAGGCGGTGCAATTTTAACGTCGTCATCGGTTATAATCGGCTTTGACTTCTCCTGTATTTTGCCAATATATCTTGTGGGCTCTTTATCAACAAAATATGTCTGGTAATCAAATTTAATGTTGGGGTTTCTTTTAAATTCCTCTAAATCAAGAAGCATCTCAGCCGCAGTTTGATAACGGTCACGAACATTTTTCTGCATAGCCTTCATAGTTATCTGCTCGAAGCCTACGGGAATTTTTTCGTTAATTGTTCTTGGTAATTCGGGCTCATTATTAATCTGCATCAAAGCAACTGAAACGGGTGTATCCGAATCAAAGGGAAGCTTGCCTGTAAGCATTTCATAAAGAGCAACACCAACAGAATAAATGTCTGCTTTTTCGTCGGTCAACTCACCCTTTGCCTGCTCGGGGCTCATATAATGAACGGAACCAAGAGCCTTTTCGGTAACGGTTCTTGTTTCGCTGTGGCTGAAACGTGCAATACCAAAATCCGCAACCTTTATTGTTCCGTTTTCAAGAAGCATAATATTCTGAGGCTTTACGTCACGGTGAACAATGCCCTTATCGTGAGCGTGCTGCAAAGCACGGAGAATCTGAATAATGAAGAACAACGCTTCGTTCCAATCAATAACACCGCATTTTTCTATGTATTCCTTGAGAGTAATTCCTTCAATATACTCCATAACGATATATTGCAACCTGTCACCGAAGCTGACGTCAAAAACCTTGACTATGTTCGGGTGTGACAAAACCGCAATAGCCTTTGATTCGTTTTTGAATCTGCGGCGAAATTCTTCGTTTGCAAGAAATTCATCCTTCAAAACCTTAACCGCAACAATTCTGTCATCTATATTATCATAGGCTTTATAAACTACCGCCATACCGCCGACACCGATAATATCCTGTATTTCGTATCTGCCGTCGAGACGTTTTCCTACGTAATTTTCCATAACTTACTCTCCTTTGCTTGCATCAACCAGAACAGCCGTTATATTATCACGCCCGCCCGCCAAATTTGCAATTTCTACAAGTTTTTCAGCTGAGTTCTGAACATCAGATTTAATAACCGAAAAAATATCTTCATCATCAACGTAGCCATTAAGACCATCGGAGCAGATAAGAAGAACTTTACCATCAATAGAAACAGCGTTAAAATCCGCTTCCACCCTATGCTCAATTCCGACAGCTCTTGTTATTATGTTTCTGTCGGGATGAGTTTTTGCCATTTCCTCGGTTATTCTGCCGTTGTCAATGTAAAACTGAACAAGTGAATGGTCTTTTGTTACGGGATTAAATTTATCGTTTTCTATATCGGCAACATAAGCTCTGCTGTCGCCAACGTGAGCTATAACTGCGGTTGTGCCAAGAATAATTGTTGCAACGACCGTTGTGCCCATTCCTTTAAGAGAAATGTCACCCGTTGCTTTGTCAAAAACAGCGGTATTTGCTTTTTCAACAGCATTACGCAAAAGGATTTTCACGTCGCTAACAGTCATATCACCGTTAAAGCCATTCTTCAGCTCTTTTGAAACCTCATCAACACATATTGAGCTTGCTACCTGCCCACCGGAAACACCGCCCATACCGTCACAAACGACAGCCCAGGCATTACCGTCGGGAAAAACGCCGCAATCATATGCATCCTGGTTATTTTCCCTCGTTTTACCAATGTCGGTTTTTGAAAATATCCTCATAACAAATCACCTCACTTTCTAAGATTGTCTTCTTTAATTTTTTCACGTCGTAGCTGACCACAAGACGCATTTATATCGGAGCCCAGGGTTCGTCTTATTGTGACGGTGTGCCCCGCTTTTTCGAGAATAGCCTTGAACTTCTCAATATCTGCATCATTACTTCTTTTATGCCCTTTTTCGGGAACCTCGTTTGCAGGAATAAGGTTAACGTGACACAAAATGCCTCTCAGTTTCGCCGCAAGCTCGGCGGCACATTCCGCAGAGTCGTTAACGCCCTGCATCATCGCATACTCGAATGAAATTCTGCGGGAAGTAACATCTGCATACCTTCTGCAGGCATCCAGAAGCTCTGAAACGCTCCACTTGTTGTTCACGGGCATTATTTTTGAACGGATTTCGTCGTTTGGAGCGTGCAAAGAAACCGACAATGTAAGCTGAAGCCTTCTGTCAAGCAAATCATTAATACGTGGAACAATACCGCTTGTTGAAAGGGAAATATGCCTCATTCCAATGTTAAGACCACGTTCATCGCTGACAAGCTCAAGAAACTTCATAACGTTGTCAAAGTTATCAAGTGGCTCGCCCATACCCATTAAAACTATGCGTGAAATACGAACACCTAAATCCCTTTGTGCGGCATATATCTGACCGAGTATTTCTGAGGGTAATAGTTGCCTTTTAAAGCCACCGATACCCGAGGCACAGAAAGCACAACCCATTTTGCATCCGACCTGGGTGGAAACACAGATTGTGTAGCCGTATTTATAATCCATAACTACACATTCAAGGTATTCACCATCGGGCAAAACGAACAGATATTTTACAGTATTATCATAACTTGAAACAAGCTTTTTTTCAATAGAACAGCCAAATATGACAAAATTGTCATTAAGTTTTGCAATGAGATCTTTTGAAATATTTGTCATTTCTTCAAAGGAAGAAACTAACTTTTTATGGAGCCAATCATATATCTGCTTCGCTCTGAATGCGGGAAGCCCCATATTTTTGAGTTCTGAAGAAAGCTCATCAAAACTCATTGAAACTATATCTTTTTTCTCCATATTACCTTACTTTCTTATAAAAGCCGCAACAAAAAAGCCATCACAACCATTAGTATGCGGAAATAACGTTAAATAGTCGCCTTCATCAACAGTCCGTTTAACATCGGGCAAAACCTTTACAGAAACAAAATCGGTATTTTCTTTTAAAAACCAATCACAGATTTTTCTGTTTTCGTTGGGGTTAACCGAGCAGGTTGAATAAACCAGCCTTCCGCCCGATTTTACGTATCGAGATGCGGTTGACAGGATTTGCTTCTGAACAGGCAAAAGTGTTTTTGTATCGTCCAGTTTTTTATATTTTATTTCGGGCTTTTTACCAATTATGCCAAGTCCCGAACAAGGAACGTCGCAAAGAACTGCATCGACCTCTGTAAAATCCTCATTAAATACCGTAGCATCGTTGACGGTGGGTTTAACACAATCAAGACCTAGCCTTTGTGCGCCTTCTTCAATAAGATGTGTTCGAGAAGGGTAAATATCACAAGAGTACAAAATGCCGTTGTTATTCATATATTGTGCCGCAGTAAAAGTCTTTCCGCCGGGTGCGGCGCAGATATCTACTGCCCTGCACCCCGCTTTCAGCTCAAGGGCTTTAACGCACAATTGTGAGGAAATATCTTCAACGTGGAACAACCCTTTTTTAAAGCAATCAAGGTTATACACGGCAATGTCGGAAGATATATAAAGAGCATTTTCGAGATCTGTTTCATTGACCTCAACTCCCTCATTCATAAGAAGCTTTTTCAAATCCTCTGCGTTTGTTTTTACAGTATTTACACGGATTGTAATTTTTTTCGGCTCAAGTGATGCCTCAAGAAAAGCCTCTGTATTCTGAGCGCCGTAATGATATGTAAAAAACGAAACAAGCTCCTCAGGAACAGAATATTTCACTGAAACTTTCTGAACGTCATTGAGAGCTTCATCAATAACAAAGCCTTTATCGGAAACCTTACGCAGAACTGCATTAACAAGCCCTGCGGCGTAACCGCATTTGTTGTTTTTGGCAAGCTTTACGCTTTCGTTGACTGCGGCGCTCGGGGGAACCTTATCCATAAAAACTAATTGATAGGCACCCATTCTGAGAATCGTAAGAACATCTTTTTTCACCTTGTTAATCGGGTTAGAAAGCTCTTTGGAAACAATATAATCAAGTGTTATTTTTCGTTCAACAACACCATATACCAACCTTGAAATAAAAGCACAATCAGT
>JAZRPC010000035.1:0-11584 GCA_045649005.1 Acutalibacteraceae bacterium | reverse complement strand
GTAATTCTCATTTTAGTTGACGGTATGCGCCCCGACGGAATGATGCAATGCGGCAACCCGTTTGCCCAAAAGCTTCTCAAAAAAAGCACATATTGTCTTAAAGCAAGAACGGTTATGCCCTCTGTTACCCTTCCTTGCCATATGTCGCTTTTTCACAGCGTTGACCCACAGCGTCACGGCATCACAACAAACGGCTACGTTCCCCAGGTTCGCCCCATAAAGGGTATGTTCGACCGTTTCGACGACTACGACAAAAAATGCGCATTCTTCTACACCTGGGAGGAGCTTCGTGACCTTGGCAGACCCGACCACCTCCACACAGCGCTCTGCATTAATCAGCATAAACAGTCTGACACAGACATAAAAATCACCGATGCGGCTATTAAATATATAAACGAGGAAGCACCCGATTTTCTCTTCCTTTATCTCGGCGAAACCGACGAGGTCGGCGGCCACGATTGCGGTTGGATGAGCGAGCAATATATGAAAAGCGTCAGCAAGGCACTTTCCTGCGTTGAAAAGCTGCAGAGTGCAATTTCTGAGGATTACACAATAATTCTTCTTGCCGACCACGGCGGCCACGAAAGAAGCCACGGTTCAGATATGCCCGAGGATATGACAATTCCCATAGTATTTTGTGGCAGAAAATTCCCCGAAAACAACGAAATTCCCGAAGCATCAATAAAAGACGTTGCGGCAACCATTGCAAAGCTTCTTGACGTGCCGCCTGCAAAGGAATGGGAAGGAATTGCGAGGGTGTAGCTATGAAAATATCATCAACTACCGACAAAATTGCTCTTGAATATGGGCTTAAATCCTCTGTGGATATGCTGTCTGCGGCGGGCTATGATGCCATTGATTTTTCACAATTTGACAAAGAGATATATAATGCCGATTTCGGTGACGATTACTACACCGAATTGCGAAAATATGCAGAGTCAAAGGGCGTTTATTTTAACCAGTCACACGCTCCGTTCAGCTCCTCCTATGCTGACAAGGAGCGCACGGCAAAGCGCTTTACCGAAATAACAACGGCTATGAAAAGGGCATCGCTTCTCGGTGTGAGAAACATCATTGTTCACCCCTGTCAGCATGTGGAATATAACATACCCGGCAACCCCGAGTTTCTTTTTGAATACAATATGGATTTCTATTCAAGGCTTGTTCCCTATTGTGAGGAATACGGCATAAAGGTGGCCCTTGAAAATATGTGGCAGCACACGGGGATGATAAACCATTCAACCTGCTCACGTCCCGATGAATTCATAAGATATCTTGACGAGCTCAACAATGATTGCTTTGTTGCCTGTCTTGACATCGGTCACGCCGCCCTTGTGAGGGAGGACCCCGACCAATTCATCAAAAAGCTTGGTGCAAAAAGGTTGAAATGCTTGCACGTCCACGACGTTGACGGCACTAACGACAGCCACACCCTGCCCTTCTTCGGCGTTGTTGATTGGCACAAGGTTATGAGCGCCCTTGCAGAAATCGGCTACGACGGCGAGCTTACCTTTGAGGCTGACAACTTCTTCAACAACAAGCCCGTTGAGCTTTATGAGGATTGCGCTAAATTTATGGCAAAAACAGGCAGATACCTTGCGGATTATTTTGAAAAGCAGAAATAATTGCAAGGGCGAAAACAATTAAAAAGCTCCATTTCCACGCACAATTTTGTGCGTGGATTTTTATATACAGAACAAACGTTCACTAAAATTATACATCCCGATTTTTGCGATTTCAACCCAAAATGAAAAGTTTTTAAAAGTGGCAAGCTTCGGGTACCTAAAAGCTGCGCCAACGAAATGCCTAGCGAACGCTACCAATCGCTAAAATTTGTAGCGGATATAGATATAGATATAGAAAAAGAAAATGAAAATGAAAATGATATTGTTATAGAAATAGTTCCCGATATTGATACAGTACCTGAGAGAGAAAGAAAAAGAATCAGTTTCTGCGTTTTTCGCTTCGCACTTTTTTCGCACTTGCGCCCCTACAATTACGAATGAAGCATTACCCATTAAAAATCCGCCGTGCACTCATCAGGCATCTAAAAAAATTCTTGCATTTTACCCTTATAAATAGTATGATTATTATGTATATTTATATTTAGTTATAACAAGAGGTGAGCTTATGTATCTTTGTCCCCAACCGACAACCTTAAAGCTTGAAAAAGGGATGCTGTATTTCCCTGTGGGTGAAATGCCAGAGGTTAAAAAAACAAAGCCCGCAACACTTTTCGAAAAAGAAAGCTACCGCATAATTATCAATGAAAACGGCGTGCTTATTGAGGGTGCGGATGATGCGGGTCTTTATTACGGCGAGCTCACTCTCAGGCAGATTATGCTCAATTACCGTGGTTGTTTACCGTATTTATACCTTTATGACGAGCCGAGGTATTCATACCGTGGCTTTATGATTGATCCCTGCCGTCACTTTTTCACCGTTGACGAAATAAAAAGGATGATTGACGGTGCGGCTTATTTCAAATTCAATAAATTTCATTTTCACCTTTCCGATGACCAGGGCTTCAGAGCAGAGATTGAAAGCTATCCGCTTCTGACAACAGTTGGCTCTGTAAGACCGTCGTCAAATTTCGGCAGGGGCGAAAACGATGAAAATCCCTATGGCGGTTACTACACAAAAAAAGAGCTTCGTGAAATTGTTGAATATTGCAAGGAACGTCACATTGACGTTATCCCCGAGTTCGATATCCCCGGTCACACAACATCCGTAATCGCCGCATACCCCGAGCTTTCCTGCAGGGGTGAAAAAATCGAGCCAAAAACCTGTGCAGGCATTTTTGACGATATTCTTTGTGCGGGTAATGACGATACCTACAAGCTCATTGAAGCGGTTATTGATGAGCTTTGCGAGGTATTTACGGGTAAATATTTCCACATCGGTGGCGACGAAGCACCAAAATCAAGGTGGAGAGAGTGCGAAAAATGCAAAAAGAAGCTCTCTGAGCTGGGTCTTCACACAATGGATGAATTGCAGGGCTACATGGTGAACACTTTTGCCGATTATCTCAAGAAAAAGGGCAAAAAGGTAATCTGCTGGAACGAGGCAATAAGGGGTGGCAACGTTGACCACGATAACGTTACCGTTGCACTCTGGTCTGAAAAAACAAACAAAACCGCCGAATGGGCAAATTCCGGCAACCCCGTTATTGCGGAAAATTTCACACCATATTACGTGGATTATCCCTACGGAATGCACCCATTGAAAAGCGTTTATATGTTTGACCCCGAGGGCTACAAGGGTCTTTCTTCTCTCGGTAAAGCATCGATAAAGGGCGTTGAGTCACCTATATGGACAGAATATGTCAGAGATTTTGACAAAATGTGTTACCAATGCTTCCCCCGTTGGATGGCTGTTGCCGAAACAGGGTGGAACGGTGCAAAAAATAAAAACTATCAGAGCTTTTTGAAATCTGCCGAATTTTTCTGCGACATTCTCAGGGGAATGGGCATAAATCCCGCACCCAAAAAGGATTGGGACGTTTTACCCGCCAACAGGGTTGCAGATACAGTAGGTTTTTTCAAAAACACTCTTACAAAAAAAGCAATCAAGCAATTTTTACATATCGAGGAATAATAAAAAATGGTTAAATATTCCGTTATCGGCACGTCGTGGATAACAAAATCCTTTATAGACGGCGCCAGCCTTGTTAATGAGCTTTCTCTCGACGGCGTTTTTTCACGCACAAGTCAGAGGGGCGAGGAGTTTGCAAATGAAGTGGGCGCAAAGCGTGTTTTCACCTCTCTTGAAGAGCTCGCTTCGTCAGATACGGAGCTTGTTTACGTTGCAAGCCCCAACAGCTGTCACTATGAGCAATGCAAAGCCTTGCTGACGGCGAAAAAGCACGTTATATGCGAAAAGCCCGTAACTGTTACAGCACAGGAGTTTAATGAGCTTTGTCAGCTTTCAGAAGAAAATGGCGTCGTTTATTTTGAAGCGATTATGTATATGCATAATCCTGCACGATATCTTTTAAAAGAAGCGGTTAAGAAAATCGGCACCGTGAGAAGCGCAAGCATTGACTTTTCACAGCTTTCTTCAAAATACCCCGCACTTAAAAGGGGGGAGCTCCCGAATATTTTCAACCCCGAAATGAAGACGGGCGCTCTCAATGATTTGGGTATTTATTGCGTTTACCCGGTAATTGATTTGTTCGGTATGCCTGAAAAAATAATCCCCGCTCAGCATTTTCTTTCTTCCGGGGCGGACGGTTGCGGAAGTGCCGTTTTTAAATACAGCGATAAAATGGTAACCATAACCTATTCAAAGGTGGGTCAGAGCAGAAGCCCGTCACAGATAATGGGTGACGAGGGCACCGTGACAATCGGCAGCATTTCTCAGACCGATGAAATTTATCTTTTCGATAACAAGGGCGAAAAAACCCTTATAAAGGCAGACGAGGATAAAAAGATCCTTATGGGCAACGAGGCAAGAAGTGCCGTTGAATTTATTCTCAACCCCGAAAAAACGAAGAAATTTTTAACGGAATGTCACGAAATGAACGAAAAGGTTCTTTTGTGTATGGAAAGAATGAGGGTTAAAAATGATTGAAAGAGAAATCAGAGAATTTTTACTCTCAAAGGGCGTGGCGGATGTTGGCTTCTCAGAGGTTACCGACGCCGACACAGGCGAGCTGAAATACGCAATCAGTATCGTCGTGCACCTTTCGGATGCTATCGTTGATGAAATAGACGGTGCACCAACAGCTACCTATTTTAACCATTACAGAACAGTTAACGCATTCATTGACCGTTGCCTTCTTGAAACGGGGATGCTTCTGCAGAGCATGGGCTACAAATATATTACCGTTGCCGCATCACAGAGTATGCCCGGCACACCCTTTAACGGCAGGTATTCTCATAAAAAGGCGGCTTGCCTTGCGGGTCTTGGCAATATCGGTAAAAACTCGCTGTTTCTTCACAGAAGATATGGTGCAAGGGTGCGCTTGGGCACACTTTTCACCGATTGCCCACTTGAGGGTGAGAGCGTTATGGCAGAAAACCCTTGCAAAAACTGCGATTTGTGCGTGAAGGCTTGCCCCGCCGGGGCAATTCTCGGCCCGATGTATCACGAGGGAATAACCCGTGAAGAGATGTTCGGCGCTGCACTTTGCAGCGAGCATATGAAAAAAGCATACCAGAAAATCGGCAGAGGTGCGGTGTGCGGAATTTGTATGAAGGTTTGCCCGGTGGGCAAAAAATAAACAAAGAAAAACGAAACAACTTATCGTATTGGCGTACTAAATAAGTTGGAGAGAAATATTTATGTCAAAAATTTTAATTGCAGATGATGAACAGCTTATCAGAAAGCTCATAGGTGATTGCCTTAAAAAAGACGGTCACACCGTCCTCGAAGCCGAAAACGGATCGCAGGCGCTGGAGTTGTTTCTTGAAAATCCCGATATCGAGCTTGCGCTTCTTGATATTATGATGCCCGAGGTTGATGGGTGGGAGGTTTGCCGCAGAATACGTGAAACAAGCGGCGTTCCCATTATTCTCGTTTCGGCACGCTCACAGGATTTTGACCAAATAATGGGCTTTGAAAGCGGTGCAGATGACTATGTAACAAAGCCTTTTTCATTGGCGGTGCTTACCCGAAGAATTGACACGCTCTTAAAACGTGGAGCCAGCCCCGTTGAAAAGAAGGTGAGCCCTGATGATATCATTCTCGGGGAACTTCTTGTAAGGCCCTATGCACATGAGGTACGCCTGAAGGGTGAAAGAATAAACCTCACACTAAAGGAATTCAAAATGCTTTGCAAATTTTGTCGGTCACCCGGCAGGGTTTTTTCAAGAGAAAAGCTTCTTGATGATTTGTGGGGTCCCGAATACTATGGTGATACAAGAACGGTGGACTCCCATGTGGCAAGGCTTCGCACGAAGCTTGGCGAGTGGGGCAACGAAAACATAAAAACAATTTACGGCACAGGCTACAAGATAGAAAAACAGTGATTGGAAAACGAAAAGGTTTCCAAAATACGATTGAAAGATCACTTTTAAAAGGGGGTAAACCGTGTGAAAAAGAAAGGTCTCGGTATCAGAATAAGGCTCTTTCTCGAGGTTGGAGCCATAATTGCGGTTTGCCTTATCGGTATCGCCGTTGCAAACTCCCGCCTTGTTGAAAACGTATACATCTGGAATGCTGAAAGAAGCATGAACCAGATGGCTCAGCAGGCGGAGCAGGCGGGTGACGGATACTTTTACCTTCTTGCGGAGTTTGAACGCACAAAGGGTGTCAGCATCGATCTGTATGACAACGAGGATAATTTCCTTTATGAGGGCGGCGGCAACTTTGTTTCGGGCAACAGAATAAACATAATCAGCCGAACAGAAAATGAAGACGGCAGTTATTTCAATATTGTCAGCGCCGAGGGCAGTGCAACACAGTATATTGTTTTCGGTAAGGATTTTGCCAACGGCTACCATATTGAAATTTCAACCCAGAAGAACCCCATTCAGGAGAGCGCTAAAACCGCAACAAGCGTTACAACAATCGTTACGGTTTCTGCCCTTGTGGTGGCTCTGCTCTTCATTCTTTTTTATTCAAAACGCTTCACAAAGCCCCTTGTTGAAATGAGTCAGGTTACAAACCGCATAGCTGAGCTCAATTTCTCCGACAGGTGCGACGTTAAAAGAAACGATGAAATCGGCGTTCTTGCTCACAATATAAACACGGTTTCGGATTCGTTGAGTGCGGCACTTACAGAGCTTCGGGAAAAGAATGCTCAGCTTCTTCAGGATATTGAAAAGGAGCGAAAAATTGAAAAAATGCGCTCTGACTTTATTTCTGCCGCATCCCACGAGCTGAAAACTCCCATAGCCATAATAAGAGGCTATGCGGAGGGTCTTAAAATGTCGGTGGATGAAGAAAACAAAGCAGCAAACGAATATTGCGATATTATAATGAACGAATCCGACAGAATGAATAACCTTGTTCTTAATATGCTTGAGCAATCCCTTTACACCTCGGGCGGGAAGGAGCCCGAAATAACAGAGTTCGCTGTTGATGAATTTGTTGAGAGCTTCCTTAAAACCGCAACCCCGATTTTTGAAGAAAAGGGAGTCAGCGTTCATTATGAAAAAACAGGCGGCAAGATAGCCTTTGCCGATAAATCACAGATGACGACGGTGCTTTCAAACATTGTTCTCAATGCCTGCTCCCACGCTAAGGGTGAGAAGAAAATTTTAATTGACGTTGAGGAGCTTGAAAACTCATTCAGAATAAACGTATTCAACACGGGTAGCTTTGTTGACGAAAAGGATAAGGACGGTATTTTCACATCCTTCTACCGTGCAGACAAAGCGCACTCAAGAGCCGAGGGCAGGTTTGGTCTCGGTCTTGCAATTGTAAAATCAATAACAGAAAATCACGGCTGCGAATGTGGCTTTGAAAATAAAGAAAACGGCGTAACCTTCTGGTTCACCGTTTTGAAAGGGAAATCTGATGAATATTAATTTTGTAATACCCTGCCTTCTCGGTGTTGAGGGGCTCATAGCCGACGAGCTCCGCTTTCTCGGTGCTGAAAAAGTGCAGGCGCAAAACGGCAGAGTGCTTTTTTCGGGCGATGAAAATATGCTGGCAAGAGTCAACCTCTGCTCCCATTTCGCAGAGCGTGTGCAGATTCTTGTGGGCTCCTTTACCGCAAAAACCTTTGAAGAGCTTTTTCAGGGCGTTAAAGCCCTCGCCTGGGAGGAATGGATTGGCAAGGATGACGCATTCCCTGTTAAGGGCTATTCTCTCAAATCTACACTTTTCAGTGTCAGCGATTGCCAGGCAATCATAAAAAAAGCGGTGGTCGAAAGGCTCAAATCAAAATACGGCATATCATGGTTCAATGAAAGCGGCCCCATTCACCAAATTCAGTTTTCAATAATGAACGACGAGGTCACAATGCTCATCGACACAACGGGCGCAGGGCTTCACAAAAGGGGCTACAGGCTTTCACAGAACGGCGCTCCCATAAAAGAAACTCTCGCCGCTTCAATATGTGCCCTTGCAAAGCTCAGGCATTATCACACACTTTATGACCCAATGTGCGGCAGCGGAACACTTCTCATTGAGGGCGCTCTTTATGCCCACAATATTGCCCCCGGTCTGAACCGTCATTTTGCGGCGGAGCGCTTCGATGTTCTTCCTAAAAATATATGGAAGGAAGAAAAAGAAAGGGCAATAAGCCTTGAAAAGGTTGATACCGATTTTGTGGGCTACGGCTCAGATATTGATGCCGAGGCAATAAAAATTGCCGTAGAAAACGCTTCAAGACTCCCAATCGGCAAAAAGCTTCATTTTGAAAAACGAGATATAAAGGATTTCAAAAAATACAGCGAGCGAGGTACTGTAATCTGCAACCCGCCATACGGCGAAAGACTTCTCGATTTGCAGGAGGCTCAGCGTATTTATAAAGAAATGGGCAGGGTTTTCGACAAAGCCCACGGCTGGAGCTACTACGTTATCACTCCCGACGAGGAATTTGAGCAATGCTTCGGCAGAAAAGCGGATAAAAGCCGCAAGCTCTACAACGGTATGATTAAATGCAGACTTCACATGTATTTTAAATAAAGGCAGGTAAAATTATGAAACATCTTTTTATTGTTAACCCCGTTTCCGGTAAAGGCTTTTCTGAAGAGAGATGCTCCAATGGTATTATCGAGGCAATGAACGCCGCCGGGATTACAGATTACGAAATTCATATAACAACAGGCCCCCGAGATGGCTACGAATATGCAAAAAAAGAAGTGCTCAAGGGTGAAAAAATCAGAGTTTATGCCTGCGGCGGTGACGGCACGCTTTATGAGGTGGTCAATGCCTGTGCCTGCCACGACAATGCAGAGGTTGCGGCATATCCCCTTGGCAGCGGTAACGACTTTATCCGCATTTTCGGTGATAAAAGAAGCCTTCGAAATGTCAGCGACCACGTCAACGGCACACCTATGAAGTTTGACCTTATAAAATGCGGTGACCAGTATGCAATTAACCAATGCTCAATGGGTATTGATGCTGAGGTTTGCGCAAAGCAGGTCGATTTCAAAAAGCTCCCCCTTCTTTCGGGCGAGGCGGCATACACAGCGGCTCTGCTTTATTGCTTCATCGGCAGAATGAAAAGCCGTTTCACTATTCAGATTGATGATGAAGAGCCATTTACAAGCGACGTGCTTTTCTGCGTTGCGGGTAATTCCCGTTGGTATGGCGGCGGCTATATGGCAGCACCCAAGGCATTGACTTATGACGGGCTTCTTGACTTTATCATTGTTAAAAAAGACTGTCTGAGAATCAAGCTTCTCACACTTATCAACCCCTATAAAAAGGGTCAGCACCTCGGCTGGGATAGAACAATTTTCAAGCGTGGCAAAAAAATCACCATAAAAAGCGAAAAGCTTGCCGCAATGAACGTTGACGGTGAGTGTGATTTTGTTACAGAATGCACCTTTGAAATTGTTGAAAAGGGCATTAACTTTGTTGTGCCCGCTTGCTCAGACTTTTTAGAGAGAGTTAAAAACAATAACGTATAAGAAGTGATCAAATGACATTCACAGAGCTTTTAAAAAAAGAAGATATTCTTCTTGATGGCGGCTTTGGTACGGAGCTTATAAAAAAAGGGCTTATGCCCCACGAAGATACTGCTTCGGCGGTTTTCACCCACCCAGATTGGGTGGAGCAGATACACTCCGACTATATTGCGGCGGGCAGTAACGTTATTCTTGCCGACACCTTCGGCGCAAACAGAATAAAGCTTGAAAAATCGCCCTATACAGTAGAAGAATCAATAAATAAAGCAATTTCTATTGCAAAAAAAGCGGCGGAGGGCACCGATACACTTGTTGCCCTCGATGTCAGCACAACGGGAAAGCTTCTTGAACCAACAGGCGAGCTGACTCTCACGCAAGCCTACGAGGCTTATAAAGAGGTTGCCGCTTGTGGCGAAAAGGCGGGGGCGGATTTAGTCTGCCTTGAAACCTTTACAGATTTAAGAGAAGCACGAATCGCTCTTCTTGCGGTTAAAGAAAACACATCTTTGCCCGCTTTTGTTACCCTTTCCTTTGATGAAAACGGTAAAACAATGGGCGGCAATACACCCGGTGCCACGGCGATTGCCCTTAAATGTGCGGGGGCAGACGCAGTCGGTCTTAATTGCTCTCTCGGACCCGATAAATTATCGCTTGTTGTTGACGAATTTCTGAAGTATTCCCATCTTCCCGTAATCGTAAAGCCCAATGCAGGGCTTCCCGATTCAGAAACAGGGAAGTATTCAATGGATGAAAAAAACTTTGCTTTGTTGATGGCAGAGTTTTACAAAAAAGGTGTTAAAATTCTCGGTGGCTGTTGCGGAACAAGCCCCGCTTACATAAAGGAACTGAAAAATGTTCTTGCGAACACCGAAAAAGGCGAAACAAAAATCCCCGAAGCCGATGTGGTATGTGGCTTGAGTGAGGTTATAAGGCTTAACGAGCCCCGAATAATCGGTGAAAGAATAAACCCCACGGGCAAAAAGCTTTTCAAGCAGGCCCTTGAAAATAACGACCTTGATTATATTCTGGGTCAGGGTATTTCACAGGTTGAGGCCGGCGCAGAAATTCTCGACGTTAACGTGGGCCACAGCGAAATAGACGAAAAAGAAATGATGGAGAGGGTGGTAACCTCTCTTCAAGGCTCTCTCGGAGTGCCGTTACAGCTTGACTCCACCAACACCGACGTTCTCGAAAAAGCGCTTCGCACCTACACGGGCAAGGCAATAATAAACTCCGTAAACGGAGAGGAAAAATCACTTTCTGCGGTGTTGCCCCTTGCGAAAAAATACGGTGCGGCGGTTGTGGGGCTTACCCTCGATGAAAACGGTATTCCCGACACGTGGCAGGAGCGTGTGAAAATTGCCGAAAAAATAATACTCCGTGCCGAAAAAGAGGGAATCCCACGTGAGGATATTATAATCGACTGTCTGACATTGACCGTCAGCGCAAATCAGGATGCGGCAAAAACAACCCTCAGAGCAATGCGAGAGGTAAGAGAAAAATTCGGCGTGAAAACAACGCTGGGCGTTTCAAACGTGTCCTTTGGTCTGCCCGATAGAGAGGCTGTGAACACCGCATTTGTAACGATGGCTCTTGAAAACGGACTTGATTTACCGATTATGAACCCCAACAGCGACTCTATGACGAAAGCCGTCAGAGCGTTTAAGGTGCTTCACAACGTTGATAAGGGCGCAACGGAATATATAAAATACACCTCCGGCGAAAAGGGCGAGAGCACGGCGAAAAAAGAACTGACTCTCTCAGAAGCAGTTGAAAAGGGCATCACAAGTGTTGCGGTGAAGCTCACCGAGGAAGAGCTTAAAAAACAGGATGCACAAGGCGTTATCAACACAATGCTTATCCCCGCTCTTGATAACGTGGGCAAGGGCTTTGAAAACGGAGCGATGTTTCTTCCGCAGCTTATACGTGCCGCAGACACGGCAGGCGCCTGCTTTGATGTGATAAAAAGTGCTATGAAAAGTGACGGCGCTTCACAAAGCAAGGGTAAAATAATTCTTGCAACCGTCAAGGGCGACGTTCACGATATCGGCAAAAAT
>JAZRPC010000034.1:0-24906 GCA_045649005.1 Acutalibacteraceae bacterium | reverse complement strand
AGTAATCGAAGGAGGTATTAGTATGGCTACAAAAGCTACCGGCAAGAAAAACGCCGGAACACGCAAGCGTCGTGAACGTAAAAATATTGAACGCGGTGCGGCTCATATCCAATCCACCTTCAATAACACGATAGTTACAATAACTGATACTCAGGGCAACGCAGTTTCATGGGCAAGTGCCGGCGAAATGGGCTTTAGAGGTTCTCGTAAGTCCACTCCCTTCGCAGCACAGACAGCAGCAGAAACAGCAGCAAAGGTTGCTATTGAGCATGGTATGAAAACTGTTGAAGTTTATGTTAAAGGTCCGGGTGCAGGAAGAGAAGCAGCAATCAGAGCATTACAGGTTGCCGGTCTCGATGTTACACTTATTAAAGACGTAACACCCATTCCTCACAATGGCTGCCGTCCGCCTAAAAGAAGACGTGTATAACATAATAGGAGGAAACGAATTATGGCAAGATATACCGGTGCGGTATGTAAGCTTTGCCGCCGAGAGGGCCAGAAGCTCTTTTTAAAGGGTGGCAGATGCTATACAGGCAAATGCGCTATCGAGCGCCGTTCCTATGCTCCCGGCCAGCATGGTCAGGGTCGTAAAAAGATCTCCGAGTACGGCATGCAGCTTCGTGAGAAGCAGAAAGCAAGACGTTACTACGGCGTTCTTGAGGGACAGTTCCACAAGTATTTCCTTATGGCTGAAAAAATGCAGGGTCAAGCAGGTGAAAACCTTCTTCGTATCTGTGAAAGCCGTTTGGACAATATAGTTTACCTTCTCGGCTGGGCTGATTCCCGTGCAGAAGGCAGACAGCTTGTTACACACGGTCATTTCTGTGTTAACGGCAAAAAAGTTGATATTCCCTCATACCTTTGCAAGGCAGGGGACGTTATTTCAATAAAAGAAAAATCAGCAGGTACTGATTCTTTCAAAGCAATTATCGAAGCAAACAGCGGTCGTCCCGTTCCTGCTTGGCTCGATATCAATCGTGATGCTAACTCAGCAAAGGTTGTTAACCTTCCCGAGAGAGATCAGATTGAAGCTCCTGTTGCGGAGCATCTTATCGTCGAGTTCTACTCGAAATAATGCTCTTTAGCCTCATGCCTTACAGGCATAACAAAAACGCAGTTATTCTGTGTAATTTTAAGGAGGGTTTGGTATGATTGGTATTGAGAAACCTGAAGTAAAGTTTATCGGATCTGCCGAAGACTCAGCATACGGCACATTTGTTGTAGAACCCCTCGAAAGAGGATTCGGTACAACACTTGGTAACAGCCTTCGCAGAGTTCTTCTCTCATCACTTCCCGGATATGCTATTACTTCTGTTAAAATTGATAATGTTCTTCATGAGTTCTCAACGATCCCGAACGTAAAAGAGGATGTTACTGAGATAGTTCTTAACCTTAAGGGCGTTATTCTCAAAATACACGGAGACGGTCCCAAAACGATGTATATCGAAGCAAACGGCTCCGGCGAAATTACAGCAGGTGATATTAAAGCGGATTCTGAGGTTGAAATTCTCAACCCCGACCACCATATTGCTACACTTGATGCAGATGCTCACGTTTCAATGGAGCTCACTGCAGACAAGGGCAGAGGATATGTTTCTGCAGACAGAAACAAAGGGTTGATTGATGCCGGTGTTAACACTATCGCAATTGACTCGATCTATACACCTGTTTTGAAGGTTAACTACACAGTAGATAATACTCGTGTTGGTCAGATTACCGACTACGACAGACTTGCAATCGAAGTTTGGACAGATGGAACAATCTCTGCTAAAGAGGCCGTTTCATTTGCTGCAAAAATCCTTACAGAGCACCTTAACCTCTTCGTTGAGCTTTCTGATGAAGTTTCAAACACAGAGATTATGGTTGTTAAGGATGACAGCTCAAAAGAAAAAGTTCTTGAGATGACTATCGAAGAGCTCGATCTTTCTGTTCGTTCATTCAACTGTCTCAAGAGAGCCGGTATCAATACCGTTGAAGACTTAATCAACAAAACTGAAGACGATATGATGAAGGTTAGAAACCTTGGCAGAAAATCTCTTGATGAGGTTGTTGCTAAATTGGCTTCCCTTGATCTTCGCCTTCGTGACGAGGACGAATAAGTCCCTATTTACTGCAAAGGAGTGATTTAGATGCCAGGTACAAGAAAACTCGGCAGAGCGAGCGATCATCGTGATGCTATGCTTCGCAACATGGTTACATCTTTACTCGAAAACGGTAAGATGAACACAACAGTCACAAGAGCGAAGGAAGTTCGCGCTATGGCTGAAAAGATGATCACCCTCGCAAAAGTCGACAGTCTCCACAACAAGAGACAGGCTTTGGCATACATTACAAAGGAAGATGTCGTTAAAAAACTTTTTGACGAGATCGCTCCCAAGTATAAAGATGTAAACGGTGGTTACTGCCGTATAATCAAGACTGAAGCTCGCCGTGGTGACGCAGCAGAGATGTGCATTCTTGAATTAGTATAATTTAAGCAAAAGTGCCCGACCTTTATGGTCAGGCACTTTTAAATTTATCCCCCTATCAGAGGTTAGTCATCTGATAGGGGGATAGTGTTTTTTATTCTTTATCTAAAATGATTTTTGCAATTTTATAAACGTCGCCGCAGCCGAGGGTGAGGACTAAGTCGCCTTCGGTGATGTTTTCTTTAAGATAATCAGCAACCTTTGGGAAGGTATCAAACCATACGGAGCCCGGGATTTCGTCTGCGAGATCCTGTGTTGTTATGCCATAGGTGTTGATTTCTCTTGAGCCCATAATTTCGGTGAGAACTACATTATCTGCAATAGAAAGAGCTTCTGCAAAGGCTTTCAGGTGCATCTGAGTTCTGCTGAAGGTGAATGGCTGGAAAACAGCCCACACACGTTTATAATCCATCTTCTTAGCGGCAGAGAGGGTAACCTCAAGCTCTGCGGGGTGGTGAGCGTAGTCGTCAACAATATCTGCACCGTTATATGTGCCGAGGAACTCAAATCGTCTGCCCGCACCCTTGAAGGTGAGAATGCTGTTTTTGCATTGCTTTGCCGTTGCGCCGCAATACATAGCCGAAGCTATTGCCGCAAGTGAATTAAGAACATTATGTTCGCCGGGGACACTCAGTTCAATATGCTCGGATTTTTCACCATTAATATAAAGGTCATAGCAGGGGAAAGCACCGTTGATATATCCAATGTTTTTGGCAACATAGTTACAGCTTTCATTTTTTCCGAAGGAAATCAGCTTTTTACCATCGCTGATGCCTGCAATACTATCCAAGGTGTTTTTATCGTCGCCGTTGTAGATAACGGCTTTTGTTGACATATCTGCAAACTTTCTGAATGATGCTTCAAGGTTTTCAAGAGTCTTGAAGTATTCCATATGGTCACGGTCAACGTTGAGAATAACACTGATATCCGGTGTCAGATCAAGAAATGTGTCTTTGTATTCACAAGCCTCGCAGACAAGAATATCACTTTTGCCCACTCTGCCGTTGGTACCTGTGAGGGGAAGCTTGCCGCCGATAACAGCAGACGGGTCGAAGTCGTTATCAAGCAAAATGTGGGTGAGCATTGACGTTACTGTTGTTTTGCCGTGTGTTCCGCAAACGCCGATGCAATTATCGTATTTTCTTGTGAAATAACCAAAGAGCTTGCTTCTTTCAAAGGTTGGGATACCGCTTTCTTTTGCGGCAACAAGCTCGGGGTTATCGGGCAAAAGTGCTGCAGTGTAAACTACCATATCGGCACCTTCAACATTCTCTGCCTTCTGACCCATTGTTACGGGTATGCCGAGATTACGGATACGCTTTAAGGTGTCGGATTCGTTATTGTCGGAGCCTGTGAGGTAGTGACCCTGAGAATGAAGAATTTCTGCCAGTGGACACATACCACTTCCGCCGATGCCGATGAAGTGTATTCTTTTTGCTGATTTTATAACGTCGTCTATGAGCATTTTGAAAGTTCCTTTCAAAAATATATATTAAAATTATACTCCTTGAAACAGAAAAAATAAACCCTTAAGAGTTAATTATTTTTTATGTAACGAAATAAATTATTTTTCTCAACAATTTTTCTTAGAAGTGTTCCGAGAATTCCGCAGGAAATAACCTCACCGATGAAAACAGTTAACGTGAAGTAAATATAACTACCCGGGAAATTGTAAACGTACATCAGAACAGGCGGAATAATTAACGTGTTTGCAACAATAGGTGGGATAACTGCAAGAACACCATGCTTTTTCAGAAGCCGTGTGCCTAAAGCACCCAATAAGGTGGCAAGACTACCGAAAACAACGTCCCACAAAGCGCAACCTGTCAGAATATTTGACAGAAGACACCCCAAAAACAGCCCGGGAACAGCGGCGGGTGTGAATAACGGCAAGATTGTTAATGCTTCCGAAAATCTTACCTGGATAACTCCGCTTGAAAGACCCATTGCCGATGCAATGTAGGTGAGGACAATGTAAACCGTTGCTGTTATTGCGGCGGTTGCGATGTTGATAACCTTTTTTCTGTTTTTCATTTTTTATCACTCCATAGTTTTGTTTTTTGTGAGGATGGTTTCGAACTCACATTTTATATAAAAAACAGCTTGTAGTTTTATGCAAAAAGCTGTTTGCTATATACAAGAAAATGTTATATAATTTATTCATTGAAACAATCACAGAGAGGTGTTCACTATGATAAACGTAACAATTTGGAACGAAGGCCGCCACGAGAAAGAAAGCGAATCTGTGGCAAGGGTTTACCCCGATGGTATTCATAACTGTATAAAGAATTTTCTTAGTACAGATGAAGAACTCAATATAAGAACCGCAACACTTGATGACCCTGAGAACGGTCTCCCGGATGATGTTCTTAATACCACCGACGTTCTTCTCTGGTGGGGACATATGGCTCACGAATGTGTTCCGGATGAGCTTGTTGAAAAGGTTTATAACCGTGTTATGTGCGGTATGGGCTTTATTGCCTTGCACTCCGCTCATTTTTCAAAGCCCTTTAAAAGACTTATGGGCACAACCTGTTCACTTAAATGGAGGGATGGTGACCGTGAAAGAGTGTGGTGCATAAATCCCTCACACCCCATTGCAAAGGGTATCCCCGAAAGCTTTAACATCCCTGTTGAAGAGATGTACGGTGAACGCTTTGATATTCCCCAGCCTGATGAACTCGTTTTCATTGGTTGGTTCAAGGGTGGCGAGGTTTTCCGCTCCGGCTGTTGTTGGCAGAGAGGCCTTGGCAGAGTTTTCTATTTCCAACCCGGTCACGAGGAGAATCCCACTTACTATATACCCGAAGTACAAAAAGTTATTAATAATGCTGTTCATTGGGCAGCGCCGGAGAAAATCCTCCCTGAGATTGAATGCCCTTGGGTTGAATCCGTTGAAGAATTATACAACGGAGAAAATAAGTAAGTCTATTAATTATACCATTAAATGAACTTTTTAGCAATACGAATGGAGTATTAATATGATAAAATATCTTTTTCAAGGCGATTCAATAACAGATGCAGACAGGAATCGTGACCGTGATGATAATTTCGGCTTGGGGTATGGTTATCCTCTACTTGTTGCCGCAGATTATATGAAGAACAGAAAAGGTGAGTTTGAGTTTATAAACATGGGAATCAGCGGTGATAAAATTGTTGATATCTACGCCCGTATAAAAGAGGATATTATAAATCTCAAACCGGATATGATGTCGATTCTTGTTGGTGTTAACGATATCTGGCACGAGCTCAATGAACAAAACGGTGTTGATGCAGAAAAGTATGAAAAGATTTACGGGATGCTTATTGAGGAAATTCTCGAAGCTCTTCCCGAGATAAAAATAATTATCCTTGAGCCGTTTGTTCTTAAAGGCAGCGGAACAGAACGATATTATGATGATTTTCGCCCCGAGCTTCTCAAACGTGCGGCTGCAGCAAAACGTATTGCAGACAAGTTTAATCTCGCTTTTGTGCCGCTTCAGAATATTTTTGATGAAGCTTCTGCAGACGGTAACACGGCATATTGGCTTGCAGACGGTGTGCACCCCACAGCAGCGGGTCACCAGATAATAAAAGAGGAATTGTCAAAGGCAATTAATTCACTAACTTGATTAAAGAAAACTCAGTTACCGTTACGGTAACTGAGTTTATTTTTATATTATTAACATTTTATCATTGTTTTCGGGCTCTGCGATTTTAAGAATATAATCCCTGTTTTCCAGTGCACCCATTTCAAGCATCGCTGACGTTGCTGTTTCATAGGCAATCTCAGGCGTGTTGTTTTCACGGCTGAGGTGGGCGAGTATAAAATGTGTGGTACCTTTGTTTACCAATGCTCTCAGAGCATCTGCACAGGCATCGTTTGAAAGGTGCCCGATGTTTGACAGTATTCTTTGTTGAAGATTATAGGGATAGGGCCCGGTTTTTACCATATTAACATCGTGATTAGACTCTATGTAAACAAGCTTGCAGCCTGTAAGACCTGAGAGCATATCGCTTGAAAGGTAGCCTGTGTCAGTTGCAACAGCAACACGGGTTGTTCCGTCGGATCCTGTCACTATGTAACCCCTTGGGTCAGCACAGTCGTGGGATGTTTTAAAGGGCTTTATGTTAAGGTTACCTATACACAAATCGTCTTCATTGAGAGAAACGTCGATATGCTTTGATGTTAAAATACCCTTTGTTTTTAAAGAAAGTAGCGTTCCGGGTGAAGCATATACAGGGATGTTGTGCTTGGCGGCAAAAACACTCAGCCCACAAACGTGGTCTGTGTGCTCGTGTGTTAAAAGAATCCCTTTGATTTTTTCGGGCTCAACGTCAATTTGCTTGAGCATATTATCTGTTTGGCGGGCACTTCTGCCTACATCGATAAGGATTCCGCCGTCACGTTCACCAATGTAAACAGAATTGCCGCTGCTTGAAGAAAACAGCGGGCAAAATCTAATCATATTTATTAATCCTCTTCGAAAGTAACTCTTGAAATATCTGCACCAACGGCGGTGAGCTTTTCAACAAGGTCCTCATAGCCTCTGTCAATGAGCTTGATGTTGCCAACAGAGGTTTCACCCTCTGCCATAAGACCGGCTATGACCATTGCGGCACCCGCTCTTAGGTCATCTGCCTCAACGGGTGCGGCGTGAAGCTTGTCAACACCGGTAATCAATGCCGTGTCACCATTCACAATTATGTTGGCACCCATTCTTCGTAACTGGTCAACGTATTTAAAGCGGTTATCCCATACGTCTTCAACAACGGTGCTTGTACCGTTACAGGTGCAAAGAAGAGTTGCAAACTGTGGCTGCATATCTGTCGGGAAGCCGGGGTGGGGAGTGGTTTTAACACGGCAGGCACGGGGGCGGCAGCCCTCGGAAATCACACGCACGCTTTCATCCTCTTCAATAACGGTGACTCCGCAATCCTCAAGCTTGTTTGTGATTGATTCAAGATGCTTGGGGATAACGTTGTTTATAATTACGTCACCGCCAACTGCGGCGGCGGCAACCATATAAGTACCTGCTTCAATCTGGTCGGGGATGATTGAGTATGTGCAACCGTGTAATTCTTCAACGCCACGGATTTTAATGACCTCGGTTCCTGCTCCTCGGATATCTGCACCCATAGAGTTAAGGAAGTTTGCAAGGTCAACGATGTGGGGTTCTCTTGCGGCGTTTTCTATAATGGTTTTGCCCCTCGCTTTAACAGCGGCAAGCATAACGTTCATTGTGGCACCCACAGAAACAACGTCAAGGTATATAGAAGATGCAACAAGCTCATCGCAAGTGGCGTTTATAACGGCATTTTCTGTGCTGACAGTTGCACCGAGAGCCTCAAAGCCTTTGATGTGTTGGTCAACGGGACGCACACCGAAATAGCAACCACCGGGCAGGGCAACAGCGGCTTGTCCGAATTCGCCGAGAAGAACACCCAAAAGGTAGTATGAAGCACGGAGCTTTCTTGTCATTTCGTCGGTGATGGTGAGGGGCTTGACGTTTTTACCGTCAATAACAAGAACGCCCTTTTCGGGGGTTGAAACCTCTGCACCGAGATATTTGAGGATTTTTGTCATTGTTCTGACGTCGCTGATGTCAGGAACGTTTTCAATGCGACATTTTTCTCTTGCAAAAAGAGCCGCAGGAATAATAGCGAGAGCGGCATTTTTCGCACCGCTTATATTAATAGTGCCGTTAAGTTTATTACCACCATGGATAACGTATTTTTCCATAACCCACACTCCTTGATTTTTGTTTTATACATAAAGCCGAAAGGCAGAAGAAATTTTAAAAATAAACACAACTGTTCAGTCTGTAGCCGGCGAGAGTTGAACACCGCACGGTTTTGAAAGGCAAATTACCGCACTAACTTCGTCAAAAACCTTGAAATACGACAGTATTCCTTCGGTTTTTTCCTTGTTATTGCAAAAATTTTTGCCTTACAAAACTGCAAGCACCTAAAATTATAAAGATTTTGGTGCAGCAGGGTGTTTCTTCGGCGCAGACATACTGACGTATATCAAGGCGAAAAACGCCGTGATGTACCGAAAGATTTAAATTTTAGGCGTACGGGGTTAAACTCCCGTCGGCTATAGTATAACACTTTTGTATAAAAAAAGGAAGAGTAAATTAGCATAAACGTGAAATATTTTTAATAAGATTATTTAGTATATAACATTTTATAAAAGTTGGGATATGCGTCGAAAAATTGGTTAAGAGTTTTTCTTGTTGTTGAGCCGGGGTCGTTGATATAGAAAGAGGATTGTGAAAGGGCAGAGGTTTCTTTGACACCGGTTACAACAACATAATGCTGACTGCCGTTGGATTTTTTTGCACCCACGATAACCGGTTTGCCGGCCTTTAATGCTTCGTATATAACTCCGAGATAGTTTGAAGAGCTTGTTATTATATTGTAGCTTGTGGGCCAATAAACAGCACCACCTGAGGTGTAAGAAAGCTTTTTTGCCATTTGGTGTGGGTAGATTGTTGAGGATGTTTTGTAGCTTTCTGTCATTGCTAACGCAGTTGTTGCGCAACCGATTTTACCGATTGACTGACCCGACGAGCCTAATGTTACGTTGGCCCAGCGTGAGTCGGTCTGTTTGTAATCGGGGACGCTCAGCTTTATGGCTTTGTATTTTGCGGCGGCAGGCTTTTTCAGATAATCCGAATGCACGTAGCCCGTTTTCGAGCCGTTATATAAAACACGGCTGAAGTTTTCTTTTTCAGAGATAACGGTTACGATTGTACCCGATGAAAGGTAGCCTTTGATTTCTGCAGATGATGAAGCAGAAGAGCGCACACGTAATCTGCCCTGAGCAGTTTTAACGGCTTTGATGTTTGTGGATATTGTTTTGATATAATCTTCGTGGCAATAGCCGTAGCCGTCAGCAGAATAACGTACACGCCAGAAGTCACCGCTTTTTGAAACAAGGGTAACGAGCGCACCTTTTTTCAACGTTTTTTTAATCGAAGATGAGGTTGAGGGTGATGAACGGACGTTTAACGATGTTGAGGAGGTTGTAACCTTGCCCGCCCCCTTGATGTTTGCAGATGCTTTTGCTTGCGGCGAATAAATAAACATAGACAAGCTTAGTATTATCGCCAATAGAAAACTGATGGATTTTTTCAAAAAAATCACCTCGTATGGAAGATTTCCGCAAAAAACGGATGGTTAAATCTTACCATACGGGGTGAGTAGAATTCATTGCATAAATATTGGAAACGCCCTCAAAGGTTCTGTTCTATAAGCTCAAGAGCAATTTGTTTAAGTTCATCAACTGAGTTGATAAGACCCATTCTTGAGCGGTAGTTTGCCGCACCGTGCAAGCCTTTTGTGTACCATGCGGCGTGCTTGCGTGCTTCACGGATGCCAACACGCTCACCCTTGTATTCACAAAGGGTTTCGATGTGCTTGAGCATAACTCGCATTTTTTCCACAACAGGGGGCTCGGGTAAAATAACCTCGTGGTCAAGGTAGGCGTTGATTTGTGAAAATACCCATGGTCTGCCCAAGGCACCTCTGCCAATCATTACCATATCGCAACCTGTTTTTTCCATCAGCTCGGCGGCGCTTTTTCCGTCAACAACGTCGCCGTTGCCGACAACGGGGATAGTGACAGCCTGCTTCACAAGGCGGATTATGTCTGTGTTTACGGGTGGTGCATACATTTGCACCTTTGTTCTGCCGTGAACGGTGATAAGAGAAGCACCGGCATCTTCACAGCGTTTTGCAAGCTCAACGGCATTGATGTTGTTGAAATCCCAACCGGAGCGCATTTTTACCGTTACGGGTACTGTTGAAACCTCTGCAACTGCTTTAACGATTTTGGCGGCAAGAACAGGGTCCTTCATAAGTAAAGCGCCACCGCCAGAGGAAGCAACCTTGGGAGCGGGGCACCCCATATTTATATCTATAAAATCGGGGTTGTATTCCAGCGCTTTCTGTGCGGCGATTGCCATTGTTTCGGGGCAATTACCGAAAATTTGTGAGCCTGCGGGGCGCTCGGCTTCTGTAATTGACAAAAGCTCGGCACTTTTTTTGTCGCCGAGGCTGATGCCTTTTGCACTTGCCATTTCGCAAACCGTGTATGCCGCACCGTAACCACGGCACAGCTCACGAAAGGCTCTGTCTGCAACACCTGCAAGAGGGGCAAGTGCCGCTTTTTCTTTGATTTCTAAATTACCTATTTTCATTGCTGATTTTTTCCGAAAAGTTTTTTATAGCATTAAAAGAATCTTCGCTTATGTGGTGTTCGATTCTGCAGGCGTCTTCACTTGCAATTGTTTCGTCAACGCCCAATTTAACAAGGAATTCTGTTAAAATTGTGTGGCGCTCAAACATACTTTCTGCAACAGAGCTTCCCTCGGGGGTGAGGGTGAGGTATCCGTTAGAATCAACTGTGATGAAGCCACCGCTCTTTAAAAGACCTATGGCTCGGCTGACGCTGGGCTTTGAATAACCCATATATTCGCACACATCAATAGAACGGACATTTTCCAGCTTTTTTGAAAGTATATAAACGGTCTCAAGATACATCTCGCCTGATTCTTGCAAATGCATATAAAGACCTCCTTTTATTTTGTTTGTTGTCAAATTATAATATCATAAAACGGCTCACAATTCAAGTGTTTGGTGGATTTGCCAAAACTTCAATAAGTTGAAATTAGTATATTGACAAATAATGGGATTGTGATATAATAACACTAGTTAGCAGAGGCTAACTCAATACACTGTCAGAGGCGAATCTAATGAATTTAAAGAATGCTCAGGAAGGAATTGAATACATCATCAAGAACGTTGTCACAGATGATGAAGAGCTTGACTCATTTCTGTTTTCTTTGGGTTGTTACAGCGGCGAGCCTATAACGGTTGTTTCAAGAAACAAAAGTGGTTGTGTCGTTTCTATAAAGGATGGCAGATATAGTATTGATAACCAGTTGGCAGAAGCCATTATTATTTAATTTTGACAGCCAACTGTCCTTTTTTTGAGTTTTGAGTTAGCGTCAGCTAACTTGCTTGGTGAAAGCTTTAGGAGGAAATGTAATGAGAATTGCTTTGGCAGGCAACCCTAATAGTGGTAAAACCACAATGTACAATGCCTTGACGGGTCGCAATGAAAAAGTCGGCAACTGGGCAGGTGTAACGGTTGAAAAAAAAGAAAGCTCAATCAAAAAGAGCCTTTATAACGGCTCGGAGGAATTGGTTGCTGTTGACCTTCCGGGAGCATATTCAATGTCACCTTTTACCTCTGAAGAAAGCGTTACAAGCGAATACATACAAAATGAAAAGCTTGATGCAATTATCAACATTGTTGACGCAACGAATTTGAGCAGAAGCCTTTTCTTTACAACACAGCTTCTTGAGCTTGGGGTTCCGGTTGTTGTTGCATTAAATAAAAGTGACGTTAATAAAAAGAAAAGAACAGTTATAAACACCGATGAGCTTTCAAAAATTCTTGGTTGCCCTGTTGTGAACACAATTTCAACATCTGCCGAGGGCCTTGGTGAGGTTGTTAAAGCTGCGGTTGAATTAAACGGCAAAACTCAGGATGCTCCATATATACAGGGTGATATAAATCTTGCAGATAAAAAGGCGGTTCAGGCTGCAGACAGGCGTCGTTTCGCTTTTGTTAAAACAGTTGTTGCATCGGTTGAAAAAAGAACCATCTTTACTAGAGATAAAAACAGTCAGGATAAAATTGATGCCGTTCTCACAAATAAATGGCTTGGCATTCCGATTTTTGCCGTAGTTATGTTTGCTGTGTTCTGGATTTCACAGGCAGGCCCCGGTGTGTGGATTGCCGAAGGCTATGAATTTGCGAGCGGCAAAGCAATCCCCGGGCTTGTGACGTTGCTTGAAATGTTCCAAGGTTGGGTAGCGGGGTTCTTTGTTGATGCAAATCCGTTGCTTTCAGCTCTTCTTGTTGACGGCGTAATCGGTGGCGTGGTTGCGGTTGTGGGTTTCCTTCCGCTTGTTATGGTGATGTATTTCCTCATTGCTCTTCTTGAGGATTGCGGCTATATGTCACGTGTAAGCGTTGTGCTTGACCCTATTTTCAAAAAAGTTGGTCTTTCCGGCAAATCCGTTATTCCGTTCGTTATAGGTACAGGTTGCGCTATCCCCGGTGTTATGGCTTGCAGAACAATTCGTAATGACCGTGAGCGCAGGGCAACGGCAATGCTTTCACCATTTATGCCTTGCGGAGCAAAGCTTCCTGTTATTGCTCTTTTCGCAGGTGCATTTTTCGGCGACGCAACGTGGGTTGGTCCGCTTATGTATTTTTTGGGTATTCTGATTATCTTTTTCGGTGCTTTGCTGATAAATAAAATTACTGGCTACAAGGTTAGAAAATCTTACTTTATTATTGAGCTTCCCGAATACAAAGCCCCAAGCCTTAAAAGAGCAACTCTTTCAATGCTTTCAAGAGGTAAATCCTATGTAGTAAAAGCGGCGACAATTATCCTTCTTTGTAACACAGTAGTTCAGATAATGCAGACATTTACATGGAATTTCACCGTTGCAGAAAGTGCCGATAGGTCGATACTTGCCTCCATTGCGGGTCCATTTGCATATTTGCTTATACCTGTGGTTGGTATTCTTTCGTGGCAGCTTGCGGCTGCGGCTATAACAGGCTTTATTGCGAAAGAAAATGTTGTCGGCACATTGGCGGTTTGCTTTGTTGGTCTTGAGAATTTTATTGATACAGAAGAGCTTGCACTTATGGAGGGAGCCGGTGCCGAGGTTGCTTCAGCCTTCGCTATTACCAAGGTTGCCGCCCTTGCATACCTTATGTTCACTCTTTTCACTCCTCCCTGCTTTGCGGCTATCGGCGCAATGAATGCAGAAATGAAAAGCGCAAAATGGCTCTGGGGTGCAATAGGCTTCCAGCTTGGCACAGGGTTCACGGTCAGCTATTTTGTTTACCAATTAGGTACATTGATTACAACGGGTTCGTTAGGTGAAGGCTTTATTCCCGGTTTGATAGCAGTTTTGGTTTTTGCAGGTATTCTTTTGTACCTCGTTATCAAAAATAATAAAAGAAATAAAGAAGCCGAAATTCTCAAAAATAAAAAGAAAGCAGAAAAGGTTTTAAACAATAAATAAAAGAAGGTGATTCGGTGGATAACTTTTTGCTTGTTGCAGTTCTGGTGATTGTCATTTTAATTGCCGCACTTTACATAATAAAGCAGAAGAAAAAAGGTGCAAAATGTATTGGTTGCCCCTATGCCAACGAATGTGCTTCAAAAAACAACTGTTCTTGCGGTTGTCAAACAAATAATGAGTAAACTCCATTCATAACATAAAAGAGGCTATCCGTTTCGGCGGATAGCCTCTTTCTGTATTATTCATTATCTTCCCATTTGTGGTTGTGTAGCTGACCTTTGTTTGAAAGCTCCGGGTAGCCCATTTGTCTTAGTGCCTCGTAAACACCGATAGCAACGGAATTTGAAAGATTCAGGCTTCTTGCGTCGTCAATCATTGGGATGCGCACACATTCGTCAGGGTGCTCAAGCAGAAGCTCTTCGGGGAGCCCTTTTGTTTCTTTTCCGAAGAAAAGAAAGGATTTGTCGTCATAACTGACGTCGGAGTGCGCTTTTCGTGCTTTTGTTGTGAAAAAGAAATATTTACCGTCGGGATTTTTCTTGAAAAAATCGTCGAGATTTTCATAATAGGTTAAATCGAGCAGATACCAATAATCAAGACCCGCACGTTTTAACTTTTTGTCATCTATTGTGAAGCCCATGGGCTTTATAATGTGAAGCCTTGCACCCGTTGCGGCACAGGTTCTTGCGATGTTACCTGTGTTTTGAGGTATTTCTGGCTCCACAAGAACAATATTAAGCTCGCTCATATTTTGCCTAACTCCTTGAGATAATAGGGGATTCCTCGCTCGAAATCAACACCGTAGGTTATGGGATTATTCATAGACTGAGTTCTTTTGATGCAATCGCAGACATAGTTTGCGGCAATGCTTATTGCTTCAAGGATTGTTTTGCCGTTTAGAAGAGCACCGCAGAATGAGCTTGCGAAAACGTCGCCGGTTCCGTGGTATGCACCAGGAAGCTTCTCGGCAAAATAGAATTGAGGGATTCTGTCTTGCCCGATACAAGCGGCACCAAGCTTGCCTTCTTCAAACGTGACACCTGTGAGAACAACGTTTTTTGCGCCGATATCGAGCAATTTGTTTAAAAGGGAAACGATATATTCTTCTGTTTGCACGCCTTCAATGTATTCGCTGTCTGTCATAAAGCAAGCTTCTGTTATATTGGGGAGAATGATGTCTGCTTTAGCACATAAATCCGCCATTGCTTTGGCAAATTTTTTATCAAAAACAGCATACATTTTGCCATGGTCTGCCATGCAGGGGTCTGCAATAAAAATATTGTTTTCGGTTTTGAAATTGTCTACAAAATCTTTAACTATCTCGATCTGGTCGAATGAACCCAAAAACCCTGAATAAATAGCATCGGGATTAAGGTTTATGGATTTCCAATGATTTCCCATTTCCGGCATATCACAAGTAAGGTCACGGTATGTGTAGCCTGTAAAACCGCCTGTGTGAGTTGAAAGAACAGCAGTGGGCATGCATATTGTTTCAATTCCTGCGGCTGATATTATGGGGAGTGCAACCGTAAGTGAGCATTTACCAAAACCGGAAATGTCATTTATTGCAATCAGTCTTTTTTGATTCTCCATAAAAACCTCCCGAAAAACAAAATTCACGCAAAAGATTATAGCACTTCCATATTTTTTTTCAATAAGTTTTGAGAAATAAAAAAATAACAGGGAAAACTTTTTTCGGGAGGTGTGTATGATGAACAAAATGGAAAATGCTGCTGTTATCGGTGGTGCGGTAATGGCAATGGGAACAGTTGCCGCAATTACTGCAGGTGTTGTGAGCAGCAGAAAAAGCACAAAAAACAAAATGAAAAAAATTGCCAAAAAAACGGCAAAAACAATGGATAGCATTCTTGATAATATGATGAAGTAAAAAAAGCCTGCTATGCAGGCTTTTTGAATGAGGTTGTTATGAAAAAATATATTATTGCTTTAATTTGTGTTTCTCTCATAGCTTGTTCGGTCGCTTGCGGTAAAGATACTCCCGGGGAGAGCACGTCTTTTTCAACCGAAGCCGCAACATCCGAAGCAACAGAGAAAAAAGAAAGCACAACTCAGGCTCAATCCAGCGAAAGCAATTCTTCACCGGAGCCTGCGCCAATGGATAAAAATAAGGTCAAACCAATTTCAATTTACGGCAAAAATACAGGCACAAAAGAAACCTTTACAGGTTACGAGCCACTTCCCACGGTTCAACTCCCTGTTGTTGACCCACAGAATTTAAGAAGGCTTTCAGAAGAAGAGCATAATCACAGCTATGGTGTATCCACAGGTGGCGTTCCTCACGAAATCTCGGTTAATAATCAGAAGCTTTATGAAAAATACGGTGGCATTTGTCTTGACACAAGCGGTGAGAGGGTTATATACCTCACCTTTGATTGCGGTTATGAAAACGGTTGCACGGAAAAAATACTTGACACATTGAAAGAAAAAAACGTCAAAGCAATATTTTTTGTTACTCTTTCAAACGTTAAGGCTAACCCTGAGTTAATTGCAAGGATGATAAAGGAAGGGCACGTTGTTGGTAATCACTCCGATTCTCACCCGAATTTTTCAAAAATAACGAGGGTGGATATGGCAAGGGAAATACAAAATCTTGACAATTATCTAAGAGAGAAATTCGGTTATTCTTCTAATTATTTCAGATTTCCTGAGGGTGCCTGTTCTGAGAATGCATTGGAGCTTGTTGAAAGCGTGGGATTTACTTCTGTTTTCTGGTCAAGTGCCTATGCGGATTGGGACGTTTCAAGCCCTAAAGGTAAAGACTATGCCTTTCAGACTGTGACGTCACGGCTCCACCCCGGTTGCGTGTTGCTTTTGCACGCCGTTTCACACGATAATGCAGATGCTCTCGGCGATATTATTGATTATGCCCTTTCTCAGGGTTATAAATTTAGGTTAATATAAACCATATACACATTGTTTTTTGCTGAATTTAATGGTATAATGAACGGGATAGTTTTCATCTGAAAGGATGTTTTATATGGTTTATTCTAAATGCTTCCCTGCTTGGGGACCTTACGGCAAAAAATACATGGGTATATCCCGTATTGCCGAGCACAGCTTCAAAAGCGGTATTCGCTTTGATTTTACTGTGGTGCCTGCGGTTTTCGGCGCAGACGTCAAAATTCCAAACGTTACAGTTCCGTCAGGGTGTCATCCGTGGCTTGCAAGCGGTGATTATTCTTTCTTCTCATACCGTTACGATCTGGAGTGGAAAGATAAAGTTTATGCTGACGTATCATATTCAAAAATAGACGACGAAAGTATTCTTGTCAGAACAGAGATAGTTAATAATTCAGAGATTATGCAGAATTGTCTTATTAACTATTTCAGTTCTGTTGAATATCCGTATCCTTATTTCACAAGACTCGTTACCCCCGAAAAGTTCGTTTATAAGGATGCTGTTTGTTATGACGAATACATATATAACTCCCCAAGACCCTGGGATGGAGAAAATCCAGATGGTCTGAAAAAGGGTGAGTTCAGAAGCCGTGATTTTGTTAACGAAAGCGGTCTTGGCGACAGAGTCGGCAAATGGCATATGCCCCACAAGGTTATTAAACCCTTTGGTGCAGAAAAAGGCGACAGAGTGTCATACACCTTTGACGTGACGGATGATTACAGTGATGCTGTTCTTCTCGTTCGCTACAGAACAAGCGATATTCACTATGAACAGGGTAAAATGGTTGGTGTTAACCTTATTCCGGGTGAGGATATGGCTGTTTTTAAAATGAACGGCGACCTGCTTCTCGATTTTGCTCCGACGGATGAATTGAAAATTACTGCAATAGGCTTGGGTGAGATTAAAAAAGGTGATTTCAACCTTGAACTCGTTTCCGAAGGAATGGGTGCGGCAGAGTTCGACTTCTTCTGCATCGTTGAGAAAAGTGATATAGACAAGGTTTATGTGTTCAAGGAGTTTAACGACACATTTCCTGTGATAGAAGAAAATAAAAACGAGGATAGCGGCTACACCGCAAGGCTAAGATATAAAAATATTGAGGGTGAATATATTTTAAAAACCTTCAACGACAACACACGATTCAGAAAAATTGAAACAGGCGCTTTGGAGGATTGCCTTTCTGCCCGCCTCTCAAACTCCGACGTTACCTTTGATGACGTTCTTGAAAGCTTCACCGAAACATTTTCAAGAAAGCACAGTGATGACGGTTTCTTTCATAATACCGTTGTGCACACCTTATTTGTTCAACCCGGTGAAAGTGTTGTTGAGTATGCCGTTCTTTCAAAAGGTGAGGCAGAAAAACTTTCCGGGGAAGAGTGTGAAAAGCTTTATTTGTTAAGAAAAGCGGGGGCAGTTAAGTTCGATTACAATGAAAATGGTAAAAAGTATGAGCTTAGCAATACCATTCTTGCCTCAACCTTGCTCACAAATACTGTTTACCCCATATATAAACACGGTGAGCATATTATCCACCACACACCCGGCAAAAGGTGGGATTGCCTTTATACTTGGGATTCGGGCTTTATCGGTCTTGGTATGACGGAGCTTTCAGATGAGTTTGCATATTACATTCTTGAAACCTATCTCAGTGAAGAAAGCAACCCCGATTACGCATTTCTGCATCACGGTTCACCTGTACCCGTGCAGATGTATCTCTATCTTGAGCTTCTTAAAAAGCACAACGACAAAGAAAGGCTTCTGGCACTTTACCCCAGAGTGAAGCTGTATTACGATTTCCTTGCGGGTAAAATCAGGGGGTCAACAACAGCTAAATTCAAAAGTGGACTCACCACCACATACGATTATTTCTATTCATCAAGCGGTATGGATGATTACCCCGCACAGGTCGCAATGATGAATGAAAATGTTCGTGACAAGGCTGCACCCGTAATATCCTCTGCACAGCTTATCCGATGTGCGAAAATCCTCAGAATGGTTGCTCTTGTTCTCGGTAAAGCTGAGGATTGTGTCGAGTATGAAAAAGATATAAAGCGTGTCAGCGATGCGCTTAATAAATATTCTTGGGACGAGGATAGCGGTTACTATTCATACGTTCTTCACGATGAAAATTATGAGCCGGTTGAAATATTCAGAACTAAAAACGGTGAAAACGTAAATAAGGGTCTGGACGGTATTTATCCCATAATCGCAGGTGTTTGCGACGAAAATCAGAAAAAACGCATAACCGATCATCTCAAAAACCCTGAAGAGATGTGGTGCCAATACGGAATCAGCGCCGTTGATATGAGCGCAGGCTATTTTGTGGTTAACGGTTATTGGAACGGCAACGTGTGGTTTCCACACCAATGGTTTATCTGGAAAGCTATGCTTGACTCCGGTGAAAGTGACTTTGCGTACAAAATAGCATCAACCGCTCTTAATACATGGAAGCGAGAGGTTGATTATTCCTATTACACCTTTGAAATGGTTAACGTTGTAACAGGCAGGGGTGGCTGGTTCCATAACTTTGGTGGTCTTTCTGCACCTATTAATCTGTGGGCGGCGGCATATTACAAGCCCGGTACTTTTAATACAGGTCTGGATGTTTGGGTTGAAAAACAGAAATTTTCCGAGGATAACAAAAAATTTGAATCCACGTTTGTTTATCACGGCAACAGTGAAAAATATACAGTTATTGTAACGCTTGATTCAGAGAAAAAAGATTATCTTGCAAAGCTTGACGGGAAGATAATTGACTATGTTATCAGGGATGAAAGTGCTCTTGAGATTACCATACCTGCAGACGATAAAGCACACACCCTTACGGTGGAATAATTATTGTATTTTTAATAATTGTTTACTTGACATTTAGAGTCGCTATGGTATAATTGTATTAACTTAATTAATGTTTTGGGAGGCTTACAGTAATGAAAAAGCTTTTAAAGATTATCGGTATCATCGCAGCTATCGCAGCGGCGGCAGCAGCAGTTTACGTTATCGTTGAAAAAATCAAAGCAAAAAATGCTCCTCAGGGTTATGATGAAGACAATTATGTTTCTTGTTCCTGCCTTGATGAAGATTTTATCAGCGAAACAGTTGCAGAATAATTTATTCAATACTCCCCGCATTGCGGGGAGTATTTTTTTCTTCTTATTGCTAATAATAAATGCACAAGAGAGGTGCGTTTATTATGATGTTTATAAAAGCCTTTGTAGTTGGCGGAATTATTTGTGTCATAGGTCAGATTTTGCTTGATAAAACAAAGCTCACACCTGCAAGGATACTTGTTCTTTTTGTTGTCAGCGGTGTTGTGCTGGGCGCTTTCGGGGTTTTTGAACCCTTGAAAGAGTTTGCGGGCTCCGGTGTAACTGTGCCCATTGTGGGCTTCGGCGGGGCATTGGTGCAAGGCACAAAGGAAGCCATAAATACAGATGGCTGGATGGGGATTCTCACAGGACCGCTCACCGCAGGTGCAGGCGGCATTACCGTTGTTATTGTTGCGGCACTCATTACAGCATTGATATCAAAGCCAAGGTCTAAATGAAAAAGATTACTACATTGTTTTTCCAAGGTTGGCCTGCGATTTTACCAGAAGCAGGATTTTTTAAAAAGTGTGTGGGATAAGGGAAGTGTATTCCCTTGTTGTGATATACATGGGATGTTCACCTTGCTGTTTCCGGTAAACTGCAGTGCAGTTTAGTGCAGGCACATTTCAATGTCAAACCGCCCCTTACTGTTTCGGTGGGGCGGTTTTAAATTTGCCTTAAATATCATCTTGTAATTTTGCATTATATTTATTATACTTAATGTGTATATACAAATGTATAACGATGAGGTGTTCGCTTGGCAAACTATGGTTTCGATTTGCAAAGAAAAAATAAAGCAAAAAACAAAAAGAAACGAAAGCTTATTTTCGTTTGTGCATTCTTGTGCTTTACTCTTATTTTGGGTTCAGCTTCGTTTTTGATGTTGTGGAAATCGCTTAATTATGATTTTAATAACTTCTTTCAGAAATCAGATGAAACTACGGGTGTTGTTGAAACAACTGCACCGCCAACCTCGCAGGCTTCATATTCCGGAAATTACAGATTTCTTCTTGCCGTTACCTCCGATGATTCGGCACAGCTTCGCTTTGTGAATCTTGTTGACATAGACCTTTCTGAAAAAACCATAAAAATCATCCCCGTGGATTTGAATATAAAAAATTCAGAAACAAAAGAAAGCTGTTCGGCAGTTTTCAAAAATAAGGGGATAAAGGAGCTCGGTGCTTTCATCGGGGCATATTACGGAACAGACGTCAGCAGGTATATCAGCGTTACCGATACGGGTTACAAATCAATTTTCAGAATATTGGGTAACATTACTGTTAACATTTCCGAAGATATAGAGTATGATACACCCGATATGTTCCTGGAAATGTTCAAGGGTCAAAATGAGCTAACGCCTGAAAAAACATATAAATATATGAAATATGTCTGCGAAACAAAAAAGGGCTACGAGTGTTCCGAGCTCAATGCCCGTATTATTGAGGCGGCGTTTGTTGCTTTTTATACGTCAGATAATTTTGTTGATGGTGATTCGTTGTTTTCACAGCTTGTTAACCAGACACAAACCGATATTTCGATTGTGGACTACACAAATGCAAAGGATGAAATGCAATCTCTTTTGCCACAGACGTCAAAGGAAAAACTAAAGGTATTTGTTTCTTCTAAGGAGCTTACAGATGAATAATAAAAAAAACGGTAAAATAATTTTTGCGGCTATATTAATTGCCGTTGCGGTGTTTGCGGTCGTATTTGGTGGCTTTTTTGCAGATTCTTTAATACAAAAGGAGCCTGAAGCACCTGAGTTCGAATTTGTTGAGCCTTTGTCGGGTGACGGCACGGGTTATTACAGGCATTGTTATGACGAACTCACCCTCGATGAGCAAAAGGTATATAGTGTGATTCTGCAAAGCATTTATGATATGCCCGAGGAAATTGAGATACCCGATTTGGGCGAGGGTGACCTGACAGCTATTTTCAGAGCATTGTCGAGAGATAATCCTGATTTGTTCTGCCTTGGTTTGAAATGCACCGTTGTTGAATCAAATGGCAAGTTCTTTTTTAAGCCCGAGTACAGTATGTCATACGATGAATATAAAAACAGGCTTGAGCAAAGCAAAAAAGCTATAGACAGTATTGTCAGTTCTGCAAAAGCATACACGTCCGATTATGAAAAAGAGCTTTTTGTTCACGACTACATAATCAATAATTGCCAGTATTATGATGTGGCGGAAGCTCCCTTGGGCAATACCGTTTACGGTTGCCTTGTCGAGGGCAAAGCATCGTGCGAGGGTTATTCAAGGTCTTTTCAGTATATACTCAATAAGCTGGATATAGACAACAGACTTTTAACGGGCGAGTGCGCAGAGGATGGCGTGAATTATATAGGTCATATGTGGAACTATGTAATAATCGACGGTGACGGTTATTTTACCGACGTCACATGGGATGACCCTAAAGGCGAAGTGCAGACCCTCAGACACACCTATTTTAACGTTGACACCGAGGATATTCTTCTCGAGCATCGCATAGAGCAGACGGTGTCCTTTGTCACAGAAAATGAAAACAATTACTTTACTCGTGAAAACGCTTATCTGGACGTGGGCGTGGGTGAAGATTTTGAGTTGCAGGTCACAAATGCGGTTCACAAAGCCTTGCAACGAGGCTACAAGAGTGTTGAGTTACGCTTTACTGACGCAGATGTTGCATCACAGGCTAAAGCAACATTGCTTGATGATGGTATTATATATAATGTATATAAGGATGCAGGTCTTCTCCAGACTCTTGAGGGTGCGACTGTTTTTTACAGTCGTGAGGAGAATATGAATATAATCTGTTTCTTTTTTTAACGAGGTGTAAAATGGATAGAGAAAAAATAGAAAGAGCTGTCAGAGATATTCTCGAGGCAATAGGTGAGGATCCCGATAGAGAGGGTCTTAAAGAAACCCCAAACAGAGTCGCAAGAATGTATGAAGAGGTGTTCAGCGGACTGAGTGAGGATGCACATATGCATCTGAAGCTTTTTAATGAGCCTGGTAATGAGGAAATGGTAGTTGTGAGGGATATTCCGCTTTATTCAATGTGCGAGCATCATCTTCTTCCCTTTGTGGGCAAGGCTCACATTGCCTACATTCCTGCCGACGGCAGAATTATAGGTCTTTCAAAGCTTGCAAGAATTGTTAACGTCTATGCAAAGCGCCCCCAAGTGCAGGAAAGATTGACCTCACAGATTGCTGATTTTCTCCATGATGAATTGGGGGCTACAAGTGTTGCTGTTCTTATTGAGGCAGAGCATCTTTGTATGACTATGCGAGGAGCAAAGGCGGCGGGCTCATCAACCCAGACCTCTGCACTCAGGGGCACAGCCAGAAAAGACGCAAGAACACGTGCAGAGGTTATGGCACTTTTAACAGGCAAATAATTATACATATTATATATGGTGTGAAAATGTTTTCTTTTAAAAAACTGTCAGAAAATAAAAAACGCCCGTTAGTAATGGGTATACTCAATATCACCCCCGATTCATTTTCGGATGGGGGTGAATATTCTTCTTTGTCAAAAGCTCAGGAAAGAATTGAGACACTTTGTAACGAGGGTGCAGATATAATAGATATTGGCGCCTGTTCAACAGCGCCTATGTCAATGATTGCTTCTGAGGAAGAGGAATTGGCTCGTCTGAGCATTTTGCCGCAGCTTATAGACAAATCAACTGTTCCTGTTTCGGTTGATACATTCAGACCGAGGGTGGCAGAGTTTGCTCTGAAATGCGGTGCAACAATCATCAATGATGAGAGCGGTGAGTTTTCTGCCGAGATGGCATCTGTTGTGAAAGCGTTTGGGGCGGGTTGGATTTTTATGCACACCGGTGGAAAAAGTTCCGCTGAGAACAGCGTTTATCCAACCGGTGTCACCGATGATGTTTTATCGTTCTTTGCCCGAATGAAAAAAGAAGCAACCGATTACGGCATAAACGAGGATTGTCTTTGTTATGATTGCGGCATAGGCTTCGGTAAAAGTCGTAACGATGACGTTAAGCTTCTTAGCGAATGCAAAAAGCTTTCAGAATATTCACCTTTGCTCGTTGGTGTATCAAGAAAAAGAGTAATAGGCGAGATTGTTTCAAGGCAGGAGCCGTCAGGGAGAATAAACGGTAGTGTAGCGGCTGCGGCTGTTGCGGCGTATAGCGGTGCGGCTGTTTTGCGTGTTCACGACGTTTCCGCCACGGTTGATGCCGTTAAGATTGCAAGTACAATAAAGAAAGGTTGTCTTTGAGTGGAAAAAATAGTTATCAAAGGTTTAAAAATAAAAGCGTATCACGGCGTGCTCCCCGAAGAAAAGGTTCAGGGGCAGACGTTTATACTTGATATTTGTGCAGATATCGATGTGAGAAAAGCACAGATAAGCGATGACCTTAACCATACTGTCAGCTATGCAGAAATGATAGCAACAGTTGAAAGGGTTTTTACCGAAAAAAGCTATAATCTTCTTGAATGCGTCGCAAACAAGGTTTGCGTAGCATTGCTTGAGGAATATCCCAAGCTCAAGGGTGTAACGGTTCTGGTTAAGAAACCCAATGCACCTATCGACGCTGATTTTGATTACGTGGCTGTTGAAGACACACTCACAAGAGAGCAGCTTGTAGTGGGGTCAATGGAATGAAAAAAGCTGTAATAGGAATCGGCACAAATATCGGTGATCGAAAATTAAATATTGAAAATGCAATAGAGGCATTGTGCTTGGTGCCGGGTATTAATGTTTTGCGAAAAGCAAGCATATACGAAACCGCACCGTGGGGATATACCGAGCAGCAGAATTTTTATAACACCGTTGTTGAATTTGAAACAACTCACACGGCAGAGACGGTGCTTGGTGCGTGCCTTGGGATAGAAGCTACAATGGGCAGATTGCGTAGCATAAAAAACGGTCCCAGAATTATCGACCTTGATTTACTTGTTTATGAAAACTACGAGAGCAACACCGAGGAATTAACTCTTCCTCATAAGCTTATAGGGGAGCGGGACTTCGTTTTGATACCCCTGTCAGAGCTCTATGACGATATGAATGTTTTGGGATATTCATATAGCAAAGAATACATAAAAATACTTCCGAAAAATTCCGCAAAAAAAATCGAAAAAATTTAAAATTAGGTATTGACTTTTTGTTTGTGGGGTGATATAATCCCTAACTGTTGGCGTCAAAACGCCGGCGGACAAGTTAACAACTTCTTTATTTCGGAGAAGAACCCGACACACCCGGGAGGGTGGAAGGGTTAATAAAAAAGGGATAAAAAAGATGTTGACAAACGGTATAATGCGTGGTATTATACTAGGGCGCTCTTGAGGGAGCGCAAAACGAACCCTGAAAATTAAACAAC
>JAZRPC010000033.1:0-22466 GCA_045649005.1 Acutalibacteraceae bacterium | reverse complement strand
TCACAGAACGACATGGCTACGATCCGACTTGTCACTTTTCGGCACCGAGGTAAAAGACCCCATAATAAACGAAAAATCAAAAGCCCTCAACGTTACAAATGAGGGTGGCTACAACTACACAACAGCATTCCTCAAAAACATCTGCGGACTCTGGCTCATTCAGGAAAGTCGCCGCCAATGGATTCGTGAGGGCAAGGAGTATTCCTATGCGGAGCTTGAAAAGCTGGCGTTGGAATGTGAGCCTCTCAAATGCTTTATTGACCCCGATGCTCCCGAATTCGGTTCAATGGGTAACCTGCCCGAAAAAGTTCGTGAATACTGCAAGAAAACAGGTCAGTATGTTCCCGAAACCGTTGGCGAAATAATGCGTTGCATTTACGAAAGCCTTGCTCTTAAATACCGCCTCACCTTTGACGGAATCAAGGATTGCACAGGTAAAAGCTACGACAGAATTCACGTTATGGGTGGCGGCACAAAAGATAAGCTGCTACTGAGAATGACTGCACAGAGCTGTAACGTCGACGTTTACGGCGGCCCAATTGAAGCAACTGCTCTCGGCAATGTTGCTATCCAGCTTATGTCTAGCGGTGCCATTGATTCAATTTCAAGTGCAAGAAAAATCATTGCCCAGGGTGAAAATCTAAAGCTTTACGAGGCTGAATTTTCGACTGAATGGGAAGATGCATATAAACGCTTTGTTAAAATAATCGGAGAATAAAAATGACAGTTACGCCAAAGCTTTCATCTTCAGATGTGCAATACGCTTCCGACGCTGCCGAAGAAATTCTCAAATCATCAAAAAACAGGCGTGCAGGCTCCCCCGGTGAACAGCAGGCTCAGAATATTATTCTTCACGAGCTTTCAAAATATTGCGACAGCGTCACCACGCAGGGCTTCAAAACCCACCCCGGTGCAGGCACTCTTCTAGAAAAAATTCTGTGTTGCTTCCTTATTTTTTCAACAATACTTTTCTGCATCTCAACCGTCAGGGGTCTGGTTGCTCCCGCCTCAGTTTCCCTTATGCTAAGTCTTCTGAGCTTCTGCGTTTTTTCATACAAGGTGGTTTTTGACGGAAAACTTTTTGATTTTATTACACCCTCAAAACGCAGTAAAAACGTTTTTGGTACAAAAAACTCGGCAGAAAGCCCCAAAACCCGTGTTGTGCTTGTTTCCAGAACAGATTCAGCACCTGTTCACAGATTTGGTTTTTTCGGAAAAAGAACACCCTACATATTAAGCCTTTGTGCAATAACCGGCAATACTCTGCTTTTTGTGAGCCAATTGTTATTCCTGTTTTTGGGTGCACCCGAAAATTCATCATTGTTCAAAACTCTGCAAACCCTATGCGTTTTGTTTATCCCCATTTACCTGAGTGCGATTTTTCTCATAAATAACAGAAAAACATCCTCCGGTTTATATTCGAGCATAATTCCCTCGGTCACATTGTTGGCAGTTGCCAAAAAGCTATTTGAGAATGGGTTAAGATACAAGCACACAGAGGTATGCTTTTTGTTCACAGGCAGCGATTTTTCATCTCACGCAGGCTCCTATGCATTCGCTAAAAAATACAAACGGATATTTCGTGATATTCCTACGTCGTTTATTTGCCTTGACGATATTCAGGACCCTGAAAGGCCCGCTATAATTTACCGTGACGGCAGTGGCACAAACGGCAGCACCGAGGTCGCCTCAATCATCTGTGAAGCGGCAGAAAACCTTGAGCTTACCACTGTTTCTGAAACGTTTCTTCTTGGAACAGGCAGCTATACCCCCTTTGCGAAAGAACGTTTCCCCGCTTGTTCTTTAGGCACATCACAAAAATCACGTCAGAAGCCCACAAGGCTTACACAGGAAACAAAAGCCACCATTTCAAATATGGGTGAGCTTGTTATAGAAACATTAAACTATTTTGATGGAGAGATTTTATAATGGCTAAAATTTTAAACTCAACCGTAAAAAACATCCCCTGGCAGGATAAACCCGCCAATTGCACAGACCCCGTGTGGAGATACACCGAAAACCCCATTATTGACCGCACCTTCGTAAAAGAAGCAAACAGCATTTTCAACTCTGCTGTTGTACCCTACGGCGACGGCTTTGCAGGCGTTTTCAGAATGGATGACATCACTCGTGAGCAGTACCTTGTAACAGGCTTCAGCGATGACGGCATCCATTGGAAGCTTAACGATGAAAAAATCTTCAGAGGCTATGACCCCCGTCTTTGCGAAATGGACGGAAAATACTACCTTTCCTGGGTTTGCCACACCGACAGAGGCACGTCTATAGGTATCGCTATAACAGAAGATTTCAAAACCTGGGACAGAAAAGAAAATGCCGTTCTCCCCGTTTCACGAAACGGAGTGCTTTTCCCCAGAAAGGTCAACGGCGAATATATGATTTTCACCCGTCCCTGCGACAAGGGTCACACACCCTACGGCGACATTTTCCTCAGCCATAGCCCCGACCTCACATATTGGGGAAAACACCGTTTTGTAATAAAGCCTGAGCAGAACTGGGAAATGACAAAGGTCGGTGCGGGCCCCACCCCCATTGAAACAGATGAGGGCTGGCTCTGCTTCTATCACGGCGTTATCACAAGCTGCAACGGCTTCACATATAGCATGGGTGCTATGATTACAGACATCAACGAGCCCTGGAAGGTGCTTCACAGAGCAGATTGCTACCTTCTCTCACCTCGTGAAACCTACGAGTTTGTTGGCGATGTTCCCAACGTTTGCTTCCCCTGTGCCGCACTTGCAGACTCCGAAAGCGGCAAAATCGCAATCTACTACGGCGGTGCTGACACCGTTGTTGGTCTTGCATTCACAACAGTTGACGAAACAATCAAATTCATCAAGGAACACGACTTAATCAAATAATATGTCTTTAGTTAAAAAATTTGTCGGGGACAAAGCCTTTTATAAAATGACCCTTGCGGTGGCTGTCCCCATAATGATTCAAAACTTTATAACAAACTTTGTCAGTATGCTTGACAATTTGATGGTTGGATCTCTCGGCACCGAACAGATGTCGGGAGTTTCAATTGTCAATCAGTTGATATTTGTGTTCAGCCTTGCTGTTTTTGGTGCTCTCAGCGGTGCGGGTATTTTCACCGCCCAATTCTTTGGCAAGGACGACAACGACGGCATCCGCTTTACCTTGCGATATAAGCTGATAGTTTCGGTAGTGCTTTTTGCCGTTGCGCTGTTAGTTTTTATTTTGTTTGATGATGCACTTATCAACCTCTATCTTCACGAAAGCGGGGATTCGGGCAATATTGCGCTGACACTTTCCTATGCAAAAAAATATCTCAAGGTTATTCTTTGGGGATTGTTGCCGTTCTGTGTAGCCCAGATTTTTTCAAGCACACTTCGTGAAACAGGCGAAACGGTGGCGCCTATGGTGGCAGGCTTCATCGCCGTTCTCACAAACTGCGCTTTTAACTGGGTTCTGATTTTCGGTAAGCTGGGCTTCCCCGAATTGGGCGTTGTGGGTGCCGCTGTGGCAACTGTTATCTCACGCTACGTTGAATGTGCCGTGATTATATTCTACGTTGTAAAAAAGAGATACCGTTTCCCCTATTTCAAAGGTGCTTTCAGAAGCTTTTCAATGCCGAAAAAGGTTTTCAGAGATATAACACTCAAAGGAATGCCCTTGCTCTTTAATGAGTTTTTCTGGTCCTTGGGAATGTCACTTCTCAGTATGGCATATAGCCTTTACGGCATTTCTGTTGTTGCGGGCTACAGTATTTCTTCAACTGTTATGAACCTTGCAAGCATCGCTTTTATTTCTCTTGGAAGCAGTATAGGCATCATCGTCGGCAAACAATTGGGAGCCAACAGATTCGAAGATGCTGTTGACACCGACCGCAAGCTGATTGCTTTCTCGGCATTTCTCAGCGCAGTTATCGGTGTTGGTGTTTTTCTTATAGGCGACAAAATCCCCCTTCTTTATAACACCACAGAGGAATCAAAAGAGCTAGCCGCATATTTTATAAAGGTCTGCTCGCTATTCATTCCCGTGCACTCCTTTGCAAATGCAACCTATTTCACCATAAGAAGCGGAGGCAAAACCCTCGTTACGTTCCTTATGGACAGCGTATTTATAATGTCTGTCAGCGTGCCAATAGCCTTCTCACTTTACTACGTGTTCCATCTGCCGATATGGTACACCTTCCCCATCGTTCAATGCATCGACATTGTAAAGGTTATTATCGGCATCATTCTTGTTAAAAAGAAGGTCTGGCTAAATAACATAGTTTCAGAATAAATAAGCACCACCGCGAACCAAAATAAAGTTCGCGGTGGTTTTATGTTTACCTTTATATATTCGGCCCCCGAAACTTGCCACTTGCCACTTCCAACTTGCCACTTGCCACTTTAAAATGACTAACCCCCGACTTAAAAAGTCGGGGGTGTTCTGCACATACCAACTGATTTTGCTGCAGAAGGCTTTTTCTTTGCCCCGACGCTGTATAGGGATACTGCGAGTGGGCAAAAAATGACTAACCCCCGACTTAAAAAGTCGGGGGTGTTCTGCACAAAATCAATTATTTAACAGCGTTTTTAAGAGCTGCGCCTGCTTTGAAAGCGGGAACTTTAGAAGCTGCAATTTTGATTGTTTCGCCTGTCTTGGGATTGCGGCCTTCTTTAGCTGCTCTCTCACGAACCTCGAATGTACCAAAACCGATAAGCTGAACCTTGTCACCTTTTACAAGAGCGCCTTCGATTGCTTCGAAAACTGCTGCTACTGCTTTGTCTGCATCTTTCTTTGTGAAACCTGCAGCTGCAACTGCATTTACAAGATCTGTTTTGTTCATTTTAGAATCCTCCAAAATAATTTTTTATTTCCAAATCGCTCACGGCGATTTTAAATGGACTTAGTTTTTCTTTGCACAATCCCAGAGCTCGTCAAGAACCTCTATGGATGCACTTTTCATATCTATACCCTTTTCTGAAGCCAGCTTTTCAACAATATTGAAGCGAGCCATAAATTTCTTTGTTGCTTTATCAAGAGCCGTTTCTGCTTCACAGCCGCAAAAACGAGCTGTGTTAACAACTGAGAAAAGTAAATCGCCCAATTCATCTTCAACAGAAGCCTTGTCGCCCCTTGCGAGAGCCTCTTTGAGCTCTGCTGCCTCTTCAGAAATTTTGTCAAAAGCACCGTCGGCTTCACGCCAATCGAAGCCGGCTTTTTTTGCCTTTTCCTGAACCTTCTGGGCTTTCATAAGTGCGGGGTACGTTGCGGGGATAGCCGCCATAGCCTCGCTCTGGGTACGTTGGTCTTTTGTCTGCCGTTTGATTGTGTCCCAATTTTTGAGAACGTCGTCGGTGGAGTTTACGTTTACGTCACCAAAAACGTGGGGATGGCGGATAATAAGCTTCTGACTTATACCGTCGGCAACGTCATCAATAGTGAACCAACCCTCTGTTCTTGCCATGTCTGAATGCATAAGAACCTGGAGAAGAACGTCGCCCAACTCCTCTTGCATAAGCTCACGATTGTTTGTGTCGATTGCTTCGATTACTTCATAGGTTTCTTCGAGAAAATTCTCACGGATGCTCTGGTGAGTTTGCTCCATATCCCAGGGGCAACCACCGGGCTCACGAAGAATTTTGACAATCTCAACAAGGTCGTTGAAGTTGTATTTCTCTTTAAAATCAAAGCTAACAGCCATATTTAAAACCTCTTCTATTTTAAACTATAAGTTTATATTTTTCAAGTATTTCTGCCAATTTTTCTCCCTTTGGAAGCATTAAAATGTCATCTTTTACCAAAGTTCTCATCAAAAGCACCGAAATTGCATATACGAGCACCGCAACACCAACTGAAACAATGCAAGCAAGAGACTGACCATTGAGCCTTGATGCAGGGTCGCCGAAGGTCAGAACCGAGCTCAGGAAAGCGTATGCGCCATAAGCCGCACCGCCGCAAAGCACCGATGAAACAAGCGGCTTTACAAGAACCGTTTTCAAATCAAGCTTAATGTGGGTTTCTCTTTTAAGAACGGCAAAGTTATATGCAATACAGATAAGGTAGAAAAACGCCGTGCCGAAAACTGCACCCTTAACGTTTATTTCGGGTATGCCTATGAGAACGTAGTTCAGACCAATTTTGAAAGCACAGCCCAATGCCAACGATTTCGCCGGAACGTCCGCCCGGCCAATTGCCTGTAACAGGTTTGTAAGCGGTGACGAAAGTGTAAGAATCGCCATCATAAGACCGTAAAGCCCAAGCACGGGAGCGGCGATTGCGATACCACTTTCACCCTCTGTGCCTTTATAAAGCAAATTCATAATTGGCTCAGAAAGGGCGAAGAAGCCCGCACCCGCAGGGAGTGCAATAAGCATTGTCATTCTGAAAACCGTGTTAACCGTTCCGTTAACCGTTTTATAATCTCTTTTTGCAACAGCCGCAGAAACAATGGGGATTGCGCTGACACCAAGAGTCATCATAATTGTGGGAACAAGATTTCTGAAATCAAGTGTCGTATCATAAGCACCGTAAAGGAATGTGTCTATGTTTTCCTTTGCAATACCTGCGGCAGTTATTGATTCGCCGTACAGCCCCATTATCGTATCGTAGTTTCTTTCGACAACGCTTTCAAGACGGCTCTGAATCATAAACGTGTCAATAAAATTTGTAACATTAAGTACAAGTGAGCTTGCCGCTGTGGGTATGGCAATTGCGATTATTTCCCTGAGCGTTACTTTTCTGGGTGAGGCAAGGGGTGAATTAACAAGCATTTCTTTATTGATGCCGTCTTTTCTGATTTTGTGGCGTAATATTGTGTAAATGGCACCAAAAACAGTGCCAAGGGTAACACCAAGAATTGCACCTGCCGCCGCAAGGGCATAAACTATAGCTTCATCCGCCTCGGTTTTAACAACAAAACCAAATACGGAGCCTGTGGTTTCAATCTGCTCTGTGGCATAGCCCAGAACCATATATGAGAAAACAAGACCGAACACAAGCTTACCCACCGACTCAATAACCTGTGAAATCGCCGTGGGGTACATATTGCTCAGACCCTCGTAATATCCACGGTAAGTGCTCATAATACAGCAGAAAAGAATTGAGGGGGCAATGCATATTACGCTGTATATGGCAAGGGGTGAGCCGACAGATTCAACGTATGGCTTCGCCGCAAGCAAAAGAGCGCCCGTTCCCACAATACCAAGTATAAGGAACAGCGGGAAGGTTATTTTCAAAACCTGTTTAACATCACGGTATTTTCCCAATGCCGCATTTTTTGAAACTATTGCAGAAACCGCAACAGGCAAGCCCGCCATTGAAATTGCGTATATGGGGGTATAGATGTTATATGCCGCACCAAAATAGCCTCGACCAAGGGAGCCGATAATACCGGTAACGGGGATTTTATAGACAGCACCAATTATTTTAACCAATGCAGTTGCCACAACAAGGACCATTGCACCGCCTAAAACGTTCTGCTTTTTCATTGATTTTTCTGACATTGCTTACTCCTTTCCGATGAATTCTCTCAACAAGGAATCATCAGGAACAACTTTACTGCATACAGACGGAAATTTTCTCAGATTTCTGATAAGCCTTTGAGATTCCTTGTAAAAGGGTGATGACTTCTCAACGCTTTTCAGAAGCTCCTCTGCAAAATCCTTGATAACACAAATCTCATAAAGGTGGATTGTGTTTATTCTGAAATCCGCATTATCTTTATAGGGGAAAAGATACGCATCCTCGCCGTAGCGCACCGTAATCCACATTTTAAAGGTATTCTCAACAGAGTTGCCACGGAATTTATAATCCCTGACCATTCTGCGAAGAAACCTTATATTTCTTTTGTTAAGAACAATATTTTTGTCAGCGTCATATATTCTGGAAGAAACGCTGATATATATTTTCAAAAGCGATTCTTTGGGAAGATTTTTAGTGATAACGGGGTTCAATGCATGCAACCCCTCGACGATTATAACATCGTTTTCATCCACCGAAAGTTTTTCGCCAACAGGCTTTCTCTTGCCCGTTATAAAATCGAACAACGGTATTTCCGCCTCGCCTTTTTCAAGAAGTGCTTTCATTGTATCTTCAAAGCATTTGATGTCAAGTGCTTCAACCGTTTCGAAATCGGGTGTGCCGTCGGGCATACGGGGTGCATCGCAGTTGTCAAGATAAAAATCATCAAGCGACAACGTGTGACATTTCATACCCTTTGAAGAAAGAGCGGCTTTCAGTTTTTTGGCTGTGGTGGTTTTACCCGCCGAGCTGGGGCCCGCCAGCATAACTATTTCGATATTTTTGTTTTGCCTTATGTGCTCCGCTATTCTGTCGATTTTTTTGTTGTAGGTTTCTTCACACTCCGAAACGAAATCCGCAGGGCAAGAAGCACGTTCAACAATATACTCAAGGGTGTTATTGATGTTTGACATAAATTCACCGCCTCGATTATTTATATTCTTCAAAAAATTCGGTAATTCTTTTCTTTTTATCTTCGGTAACAGAAAACTGTGAAATATATTCAAAGGGGTATTTAAAATTAAAAATGCGTTCAATAACGCTTCCGTCCTCGGCACGAAGCTTTGTAACTGCCCCCGCACCAACGGATAATATGCTCTGATATTCTTCCATCATAAGCACGTTATAAAAGCATTCCTTACCCTCTTTACTCCAGCCCACGTTTTCGAAGTTACCCAAAGATTTACTCTGCCTGTACATATAGTATGGGTAATATCCGTTTTCTCTGAGCACCTTTTGAGAATATTCAAGCATTTTTGAAATATTCTCTTTTTCAAGGCTTTCGCTTTCATTTTCCGTTACAATTGCTGCGGATTTTTTCAGCGCCAGAGTGTGCACCGTTATGTTATCCGCACCAAGCTCCACCGCTTTATCAACACTATTTTTAAAGCCGTCAAGCGTATCTGTGGGGAGACCTGCAATAAGGTCCATATTTATGCTGTCAAAGCCAACCCTTCTTGCGAGAAGATATTTTTCTTCTGTAAGACCTGCAGAGTGATTGCGCCCGATTGCTTTGAGAACAGAATCCGAAAATGTCTGTGGGTTAACACTTATTCTTCCCACACCGTGTTTTTTCAACACAAAAAGCTTTTCCTCTGTTATTGTGTCCGGTCTGCCCGCCTCAACAGTGTATTCAAGGCACTCTGTCAAATCGAAGCACTCTTCAATTTTTTCGAGTATCATTTCAAGCTCAGAGGGCTCAAGGGTTGTTGGTGTACCGCCACCCCAATAAACGCTTGTCAGACGCAGACCGCTTTCTTTCACCTTGTCTGCAGTTATTTCAAGCTCCCTGCAGAGCTTTTCAATATATGCGGGGATTAACTCCTTTGCTTTTTGCGTTGCAACGGAGTGAGAAACAAAGGAACAATAACTGCACCTTGTGGGGCAAAAGGGTATGCTGATATAAAGGCTGAATGAATTTGCCCCGGCTTTTTTTATTATTTCAACCTCACGCTTTGCAACCTGCATTGCAAGGTCTGTTTTTTCGGGCGAGACCTTGTATGTATTAATAAACCAATCCTTTGCGCCCTCTTCCCCCAATTCAGCAAGACGGCTGAGCAAAAGCTTTGAGGGTCTGACACCTGTCAGAATACCCCACTTGGGGGTGAAACCGCAAATTTCACAAAGCAATTCGTACGCCATAAGCAACAGCTCCAGCTCTTTGTCACGGCACTCGTCGCTTTTCACGGTTTTTTCTTTTCTTTTTTTCACGCCGTCAACAGAAAGCTCGGCAATCATAAGAAGCTCATCATCACCCCTTATCTCGGTGAGAAGATAGTTGCCGTGGTCTTCTGTAAACTCTGTAAATTCATTGATTTTTTCAAGGGGAAAAAACAATCTGAGAAGCTTTTCCGCCTCGTATCTGTAATTATGTGAAACGTAATATAAATTCATCTTAAATACATATTCGCTTTCAGCTCATAGCCCACAGTTGTTGCTGGGCCGTGACCTGAATATATTTTGTAGCTTTCAGGCATTCTTTTAAATAAATTGAGGCTGTTCATAAGCTCCGAGTAGCTTCCGCCCGGGAAATCCGTTCTGCCAATGCTCCCCATAAAAAGCGTATCGCCGGAGAAAATCATTTCTGCATTTTCGCACACGAGCACAATGCCGCCTTTAGTGTGACCGGGTGTTGAATAAATCTTCAGCACACTTTCGCCAAGCCCCAGCAAATCGCCGCTTTCAACATAAATGTCTGCATCAAACATCTCAAAGGGGTAGCCGAAATGCCCCGAAAGGTTTAGCATTGGGTTTCGCAGAAGAGTTGCCTCATCTTTACCTGCAACAATTTCAGCCTGCGGATGCTTTCTTGAAAGCTCACACACACCGCCCACGTGATCGAAATGACCGTGGGTGCAGATAATATATTTTAAACTTTTAATGCCCGCCTCAATAATCGCTTTTTCTATTTCGATGCTGTAAACAGCGGGGTCGATAACCGCACCCTCTTTTGTGGCTTCGTCACAAAGAATGTAGCAATTAGTCCCCAAATCGCCAAGGGTCAGATGTTTAAGAACCATAAAATCACCTGTTATTCCAGATATCGGTATCAAGGCAGATTGTAACAGGCCCGTCGTTCACAAGCGAAACCTTCATATCAGCGGCAAATATGCCCTTTTCAACACGTCTGACACCGTTTCTCTTTAATTCCTCACAGTAAAGCTCATAAAGTCGCTTTGCATTTTCCGGCTCCTCACTATCGGTAAACGAGGGTCTGTTGCCCTTTCTACAATCGGCACAAAGGGTAAACTGAGAAATAGCAAGAATTTCACCGTCAATATCAATAACGGATTTATTCATTTTGCCGTTTTCATCCTCGAAAACACGCAGAGCCGCTGTTTTTCGTGCAAGAAGCTGAGCGTTTTCGTCAGTGTCGCCCCTGACAACACCCAGCAAAATCATATATCCCTTCTGAGAGCTGCCCACAGCCTTACCGTCAACGGTAACTGAGCTTTCAGAAACTCTTTGTATAACCGCTCTCATCCGTTTTTGCTCCTTGTAACGCTTTCAACACCGCTGATTCCTCTCAATTTTGAAATAACAATATTGAGGAAATCTGTGCTTTTTACTGTGATTGTAATGTAAATAATTGAATTGCCGTTTTTCAAATCTCTTGTGTTAATGGCATTTATCATAACACGCATATCAGCAAGAACATTGGCAACGTCCGCCATCATGGCAACACGTGACTCACATTCTATGGCGAGACTCGCCTTAAATTCTTTTATGACGTTGTCTGAAAGCCAACGGGCACTTACCCATCTTTCGGGCTCTTCACAATTTGATATGTCAGCAGGAACGTTGCTGCAATCTCTTTTGTGAACAGATACGCCGTGACCTCTTGTTATGAAGCCGATAATTTCATCGCCGGGGATAGGTGCACAGCACCTTGAAAGCTTTATGAGACAATTATCCAATCCCTCAATCTCAACACCCTCACCAACAGCGTGTTTTTTCGATTTGCTTTCGGTAATGGTGATTTTTTCGGGCTGTTTTGAAGTGACTATTTTGTGATATTCATCCCTTACAAAGGGCATAACCTTTGAAAGCGGAATACCACCGTAGCCTATTGCGGCGTAAAAATCCTCTGTTGTTGCGCAATGGTTTCTCTCTGTGAGCGTTGCCACAACCCCCGCCAGCTCCTCATCGGTGAAGCGGATTTTATTTCGTTTGATTTCTTTTTCAAATTCGTTGCGACCCTCTGCAATGTTTTCTTCACGGCGCTCTTTTTTGAACCATGCACGGATTTTTGTTCGTGCACTGCTTGTTTTGACAATATTCAACCAGTCACGGCTAGGACCCTTGCCCTGCTGTGACGATGTAAGAATTTCAATAATTTCGCCCGTCTGCACCTTATAGTCAAGGGAAACTATCTTACCCCCAACCTTTGCGCCCACCATCTTTGTACCAACTGCCGAATGTATTGCATAGGCAAAGTCGATAACGGTTGAGCCAACGGGCAGGTTAATAACGTCGCCCTTGGGCGTGAAAACGTAAACCTCTTCGCTGACAAGGTCATTTTTAATAGTTGTGACAATATCCTTGACGTCGTCAGCCTCCTGCTGGCTGTCAAGAAGCTGCCTTATCCACGCAAGACGTTCTTCGATTTTTTCTTTACCGCTTATTCCCAATTTGTATTTCCAATGGGCGGCGATACCGAATTCTGCGGTGTGATGCATATCCCACGTTCTTATCTGCACCTCAAATGGTATGCCCGCCTTGCCCAGAACGGTGGTGTGCAAGGATTGATACATATTGGGCTTTGGTGTTGAAATATAATCCTTGAATCTGCCGGGGATGGGCGTGAACATATCGTGAATTATACCAAGGCAGTCATAGCACTCAATTGTTGAATTAACAATAAGTCTGACGGCATAAACGTCATATATCTCATCAAAATCCTTGTTCTGGATATACATTTTACGATAGATGCCGTGAACACTTTTTATTCGTGCTTCAAGCTTCGCATCGGGCATGACCGCATGGACTCTGTCACCGATTTGCTTTTTAATTGTTTCCAGAAACTCCTTGTGTGATTTGCCCTGATTTTCAAGAGACTCTTCAATTTCCTTGTAGCCTATGGGGTCAAGAAAGCTGATTGCCCTGTCCTCAAGCTCCTCCTTTATTGCTCTGATACCTAAACGGTGAGCAATGGGAGCGTATATTTCAAGAGTTTCTCTTGCCTTGTCACGTCGTTTTTGTGCAGGCAGAAAATTAAGAGTTCTTACGTTATGGAGCCTGTCAGCAAGCTTGATGATAATAACTCTTATATCCTCAGACATAGCAAGAAGCATTTTGCGGACATTTTCCGCCTGTTGCTCCTCTTTATCCTTTATATCAAGTGGAACCTTACCCAATTTTGTGAGCCCGTCAACAAGGGCTGTTATTTCGGGGCCGAACTCCTTGCAGATATCGTCAAGAGTGATATCTGTATCCTCTACGGTGTCGTGGAGCATAGCCGCCGCAACGGACTGATAATCCATACCGTAGTTTAAAACTATTGTTGCAACCGCAATAGGGTGGATAATATACGGCTCGCCTGACGAACGCTTCTGATTTTTGTGGCATTCATCTGCTATTCTGAATGCTTTGTCGATAAGAGCGGCTTCTTTTTCTGAAAAAAGCTTTGATGCCTGCTCCTTTAGCTCATCATACATAAGCTCAACGTTCATATTTTCGCTCATCATCCACACCTCCTATTTCGTTGCTTTTTTGAAAATCCTTGAATTTTCGAGATTTGTTTTACCCTCCTTGAGCGTGGGGTAATACGCTTCGTCACGGCATTCAACAATACCGAGCTCCTGTAAAACATCCAATGCAATAAGGCAGGCTGTTATTCTGCTTTCAGAAAGCTTCAGGCTTCTTGCAAGCGCATGTGCACTGCCCTTCCACCCTGCACTGCCTCTTATTACTCTGTAAACGCTACCGCAGAAATCTCTGTCGATGTTGATTTTTTCCTTCAACTCTCTTGAAACCTCTTCTGAACGGCAAAACTCTTCATAGTCGTTTACAGCCGAAATTAACGCATCCTCATCACAATCACTGAATCTTATATCCTTTATCTGAATACTGAGTCTTTCTTTACCCTGGTATTCAGAGCTGCCGATTTTCACCGCAACGTCAACCTTGTCACCGATTTTGAAATCAAAATTATTCAGCTTTGGTGAAAACCAGATTGCTTTTATAGTTTGCATATTTCTGCTGAATTCAAGAATCATATATTTACCGTTACCTGCAGAATGAGCAGATTCAAACCTCATATTGAACAAACCGAACACAGGCTGGGGATTTTCTGCACCAAAGGGTTCAAGTAAGGAAAGTGAAGAAATAATGCTCAAATCAAGATACAACGGATTGAGCTTGCAATCAATTTTGAGAACGGGAACGGGTGTTGCTCTCGTCGCGGCATAGTCGTTGATTCGTTTTCTGAACTCGTCAATTCTGTCATTATCAAGGCTGAGCCCTGCCGCAAGAGTGTGGCCACCGAACTGACGCAAAACGTCGGAGCATTCAGCCAAAGCGTCATATAAATCGAAGCCGTCAAGACTTCTGCCGCTACCCTTTGCACCTGCTTCGCTTTTTGAAATAACGATACAGGGCTTGCCGTATTTTTCCACAAGACGGGATGCGACTATACCGATAACACCCTGATGCCAGTCTTCACCGTCAACAACAAGAATTCTACTATATTTTATACAGGGGTTACTTTCAATATACTCTATTGCCGCCTCGGTTATTTTGCCCTCGGTGCTTTGCCTTTCGGAGTTGGCTTTTACAATCTCCTCTGCAAGCACCATTGATTCTGCTTCATCGTTGCTGATAAGAAGCTGCAACGCTTTTTCAGCCGTGTACATTCTTCCTGCGGCGTTTATTTTCGGAGCAAGTCTGAAAGCAAGCCCGCCCGAATCAATTGCAGTGCCGACAGCACTCACCTCTGACAAAGCCTTGAGCCCCGGTCTGAGATCGCCGTTCTGCAAGCCGTTGTTTACAATTTCTATACCCCGTTTAACTATTATTCTGTTTTCGCCCTTCAAGGGTACAATATCTGCAACTGTGCCCAGAGCAATTATATCACCGTATTTTTCAAGAAGGTATTCGCCGTCATCACCCTCAATGGCACTGATGAATTTAAAGGCAACGCCAACTCCTGCCCATTCGGTGAAATCACAATCACAATCCTCTCGGTGGGGGTCAACAACAGCGACCGCCTCGGGAAGAACGTCACCAACCTTGTGGTGGTCTGTAACAACAACGTCAATGCCCAAGGATTTGGCATAGCTGATTTCTTCAACGGCGCTGATGCCGTTATCCACGGTTATAATAAGCTGTGTGCCTCTGCCTTTGAGAACATCAACAGCATTAACGTTCATACCGTAGCCCTCAGTTGCACGGTCGGGGATATAGTAATCCACAACTGCACCCTTGCTTGTCAGATACAAGTAAACCAGCGCTGTCGATGTAACACCGTCAGCATCAAAGTCACCGAAAATTGTGATTTTTTCACCATTCTCAATAGCGTCGCAAACTCGTTGCACCGCCAATTCCATATCGGGAAGCGAAAAGGGGTCACACAAATCGGTGTCATATAAAAAGCTTTCAATTTCAAATTCATTGGTCATACCACGGGAACAAAGCAAAAAGGCTGTAAAAGGCTCAATATCGCAAGCTTCCGCAAGGCTTGCCGCCACGTCCTTGTCGCAACCGGAAACGACCCATTTCTTTCTGTTCAAAAAATCACCCGATTATAATATTACAGAATATATCATATCATAAACCCCTTGATAATGCAACGAAAAACGGCGTTTTAAAGCAATAAAAATCCTTGCAGCTTTTATAATGTTGCAAGGATTCTGATTTATTTTGTTTTAAGGAAATTTCTCACAACCGGAAGAATGAGAAAATCGGTTTTTCTGAACGCCGTGCTGTGACCGCCGTTCAAAACAATAACCTCTTCGGCACCCTCAACGGCTTTGGTGATTTTTCTTGAATGACTGCGTTTTATCATATCAAATTCACCAAAAACATTAAGAAACGGTATTTTTAATGCCGAGAGCTTTTTGTAATTGAGCTTTGGCTGACCAACCATCATCCCCTCAATCTCTCTTCTTCTTACCATTTCGGGGTCCTTAGTGAGAGCTGCTTTGATTGCAAAAATCCGGTGGTCCTTTATAATTCCAAGCTGGTCACGTGTTTTTGTGCCCCTTGTGTTGAGATTTGAGCCGAAAACGGCTAGTTTTTTAACGTATTCAGGGTAATACACCGCAAAGCACATACCAAGGTTACCGCCATCCGAGAAGCCGCAAATCATAACGTTTTTAAAATTCAGATAATCAAGCAATGCCTTTAAATCATCACAGAACAATTCAAAGGTAAGCTTTTTGTCGCCAAGGGGAGTTTTGCCCGTTCCCCTTGTTGAAAATCTTAATATTTTGTATTCCTCCGAAAGAGGCTTGTATAAATCCCCCTCAAAGCAACGGTAATCACCGCCGTTGCCGTTAAGCATCACAAGAACGTCACCGTCAGGGTTGCCGCTGAGGTGATATTCAAATGATAAGCCGTCATGCTCAAAAAAGCCGTAATCAATAACATTAACCTGTTGTTCCATAAATTAAACCTCTATTATATTTTCGGGCTCGGCGTTGACATCAACAGCTAAAAATTCACCTGCTTCAAGCTTTGCGTATGATAACCCGCTATCACGGAGCACGTAGCCCGCCGGCAAGCGTATTTCACCGTAAACTCCATCGGGCTTCGAAACACTCAGAAGTATTCCGCCGTTGATTCTTTCCCACTTAACGCTGACCTTACCCTCAACAGTTTCATAGAATGCCGCGGCATGATTCAACGCCTTCACAAAACAGGGTTGGAAGTTTACCTCTCTGCAATCGTCACCATAGGGATTTACTTTAAGACCCGCAAAATACTCAATGAAAATTGCGGAAATATCACCGAAGCAATGGTGGTTAAGAGAATCGGGGAACTCGTTTTCGGGATGAAAATTCTCCGCTAATGCGGTGTAGCCCCTTTTTACCCAGTTGCCGAAAGAGGGGTAGTCCGCTCTGGCAATCATTTTATACGCAAGGTCTTGTCTGCCGAAATCACAAAGAACTCTGAAAATCGTCATAACACCGATAAAGCCGAAATCTATATGGTCGTCGGATTCTGCGATTATCTCCTCAAGAACCTTGAACGCCTGCTGCTTTTCGCCCTCGTCAAAAACGTTGTAATAAATAGCCATTGACTGAGCCGTCTGACATCTGCCGATAGCGGTCATAGACGAAAAATCTACAAGATATTTTCTCACGGCTGAGCGTATTTCATCATAAAGCTTCAAGCAAAAATCCTTTTGAAGCTCCATTTTGAGAACATCAAAAATAAATGCACTCTTCGAAAGGTTATCCATAGCAACAACGCTGGAGGTAAATTCGACGGGTGTTTTCACCTTTGTCACGGGGCACCAATCCCCAAGACCGTTGTTCAAGGTGCCTCTTTTCGTTCTGTGGCGTGAAAGGAATGAAGCGTATCTGAAAATCGCCTCTGCGTTTTCTTCAAGAATTTCTTTATCGCCACGGTAAAGGTACATAAAATACGGCAAATTTACAATAACGCCATCCCACGAGGGACCGAAGCCCTTGCCGTAGCCCCATTTGTCGGTAGGAACAACACCGGGTATCATACCATCCTCGTTCTGTGCCTTGCGAATGTTAAAAAGCCACTCCTTATAGCTTTTTTCGGGAGCAAGGTTGAGAATTGTCTGCCTTGCAGACATAGATGCGTCACCCGTCCAACCGTTTTTCTCACGCTGGGGGCAATCTGTGGGGAAATAATAGAAATTGGAAAGGGTGGAGTTACGTGTCATCGCCTGCAAGCGATTGAGAACGTCATCGGAGCAACGGAAGCCCCCGTTTTCAGGTATAGCGGAGCTGCACACGATGCACGTCAAAAGGTCTGGGGTTGCCTGTTCCTCGGTGATTCCGAAAACAACGCAATATCTGTAGCCGTGGTACGTAAAGCGGGGCTCAAAAATCTCCTCGCCCTCACCCTTGAGAACGTAAATATCCCTTTGGGCAAAGCCCTCGGGCAAAAACTGAAGGTTGCTTATGTCGGGCTTGCCGTCCGGACCTATGTATTCACCGAACTGAAGGTCAATTTTCTGACCCCTTTCGCCCTTTATTTTCAGCCTTGCGATGCCTGCAGTGGTGATGCCGAAATCGTATAGCCAGCCATCCTTCATTTTTGTGGGGTAATCTGAAACATCTCTTGAAACACGGTTATCAGAACGAAACTCCTCCATTGTACATCTGCGGATTTTTGTTGCCCTTATATGCCTTACAGAGGTTATAGGCTCCGCCTTGCACAAGCGTTTTTCACCGCGAGGTGCTTCTGCAATAAGGGCATCGTTCCAGCTGTCGTCAACAAACTTTATCTGTGACCAATCGGGTATTTCACGACGTGCATCATAAAAACAACCGCAACGCAAATCATCAAAAATAAGGGGTGATGGCGCTGTTTTAACTGTTCTGTTTGCCTCAATAACGTCGACTGTACCATCGGGATTTGTGAGCTCAATGGCAAAAGCGACCCTCGGCGAGCCCCTGAAGGATGCCTTGTCAAAATCCCATATCTCGCCACCGATAGGATTCTGCATACCGTTGCCAAGCTGAATACCCAGCACATTTCTGCCCTCTGCAAGATAACGGGTTATATCATATTCATCATAATAAACGACGTGGTCGGGGTTGGAAATATATGGGGCAAGAATGCCTTTTGTGATTCTTTCACCATTTATATACAGTTCGTAGAAGCCGGGTGTGCCTATTGTGACGGTGCATTTTTCAGGCATTGAATAAACAACAAAGCTTTTTCTGAAATATGGCGACGGCACAAATTGGTTAAAGGTTGTGTAGTTGTGTGAAGCACAAATAAATTTATTTGAAAGCATAAAAACACCTCACGTATTTTGCTGTTACATATATAATAACCTATTGCCCCAACCTCTGCAACAGAAAAATAAATTATATATTGATAAATTCGCTGTATTCCTGTACAATATAGCCGAAAAGAATTGAATTTCAGACGTACGTGGTTAGTTTTTTGGCTACAGCCACAAAAAACAACGAGGATATTATGGAATTAAAAGAATATTTTGCTTCTCTCAGCCGTGAAACCGGCGTTAAACTAAAAATCGACAGTCCCTCATTCAAAAGTCTTACAACAGGCAGAAAAAACCCCACAAAAACAGGCGTCGTTGCCACCTATAAAAAAGAAGGGTATAGCTTTTCAATATTCTATATTGAGCGTGGAAAGGAAGCATACGCCCAGCAAACCATATGGCTTTCTTTTGTGTTTGACAACGAGCCTTTACTTGTTTTTTCAGTTTATGACATTCTTGCCTTTTGCCGTGAAAACGACTTTAACTGCTACACCTACACCTACGTTGATTCACATGAGCTGATGCGTAGTTGTTTCGAGGAAATAACTGCACTTCTCGCCACGCTTTTGCCCGAATTTGATGAATTTCTGCAAAGCGGCGTGCAGAAAAACAAATTAATTTCTGCACAGAAAGAAAAAATCAACAGTTACTTCGGCTCATCCGTTCTTGAGCAGAGCGAAATGCTTGGCGGCAAGGTTGACAAGCTTATGGCAATGATGCTCTATAACTTCTTTCAATACCAGATTGAGAGTGCAGTTGTGGGAAATCAGGCTTTGTTTTATGCCCACAAGGAAGAAAAAGCTATTAAACGATTGTCACGCTCAAAATACCGTTCAATTTATGAGGACAAGCTTCTGGAGCATCTCTCAAACGGTGGCACGGCGCCCGAAATCAGCGAAGCCGTTCAAAATGCCTCTGCCGCAAAGGGCTCGTCCCGCCACGGCACAGATGCAAAAGGTGCACTCAGACTTTTTTTGACAACATTTCTTCTCGCAATACCCTTGACGGCTGTTTTCACAGTGATTTTTGTCGGTCTTGTATATCTTGTCTCACACGACGGTGTTTTTGTTTTCGGTATAAAAGAAAACCTGATTTTCTTACCGTTCTATGCATTTTTGCCGGGTCTTGTCATTTCTCTCAATTTAGTCAGTCGCAGAAAAATCAAACGAAAGAACGAAACCGAAATCAACAATCCCGAGCTGCCGCCAAAAACAAAAGCACTTCTCAAATATTTTACAATTACCGTTGAAGCAATCGCCATTGCTCTTCTCTGGTCTTCGGTAAACTCCACCACAACCTTTTATAACAACAGCTTTCTTTACAGCGAAGAAAGCCTGCCGTTTTCCAGAGAGGAATGCAAATATTCTTCAATAGACTACATCGCCATTGTTGAGGGTTATTATTACCACGACGATTTTATTGAGGACAAGCACGTTGTTTTGGTTACAAAAAGCGGTGCAAAAATTGACCTTTATGATTCAACGTTTTTCTCAGCAAAGGAGTTTGAAAAGAAAACAACAGATTTCTTCACCGAAAAGGATATTGAAATAAAACACGTCAAATCACTTTAATACCAAACCCCCACAAGGTACTCCTTGTGGGGGTTTCATTCTTGAATTATGCTCTTAAAACGTAATCAAAGAAGAAGTTAGAAAATTCGTTAAGAATCTTTGTGAACGAGGTCAAGGTGTTGTCCATAGTTGTGGGTGTTGTGTCTTCAATCAGACCAACGCTGACAAGAGCCAATCTCAGCTCTTCCTCGGCAGCTTTCCACCTTGCATTGTCAACAATTGTTTCATCGAGCATTCTTTCGATTTCCGAAACAGCATATTCAACGTATTCAATCTGTTCGGGTGCATAAGCATCCTTGTCTGCATTTTCCCAGATTTCCATATACTCTTTGACTGTGTTAGTCAACCTACCCTCGTTATACTGGGGATAAATCTCCGGGAAGCTGTAAACGTCAACGATTTTTTCGTTTGTCATAATCTCGAATGCCATCTGCAAAGCAACATCATTGTGGGGAAGCTTCTCGTGATCCTGATTCTTAATGTACCAGGTTGTGCAGGGCAAAAGACCTGTTGTGGGGTCAACTGTGTTGTCAGGTGAAATGTGGTCGTGAGCGGGGTTGTTGCAATATGTGCCTGCCGCAACGTAATCGTCGCCCAAGGTTTCACCGACGTTTGCAAAGGTTGCCCACATCGAAGCAGAATTTGCGTGAACGATTCCGTCGCCGTTTGTTTTGTCATAATCCTTGCAAAGGGGGAACATTCCGCCGCCGTAGCAACAAATATCAAACACCTTTGTGCCTGTATTCATCATCTCGTAAAGGTTTTCGCCGAAGTTTGCTCTGGCGTTCATATAATAATCAACCTTTTCTGCGATGGCTGAATATTCTTCATTGTCAAGCCATTTTGCTCTTGCCTCTTCATAATAGTCTGTGGGACAAAGAGCCCACATAATTGTTGTGGGTAGAATTGCAGTTTCAACAACACCGTCCACAAGAGAAGATAGCGCACTTTTCAGAACATCTGCGGGCAGAATGCGCAAGCAGATATTAAGGAAATAGCCGAGGGGACCGTCACCGAGAAGTGAGGGAAGGAAATCGCCGTAAAGCATTTCATTATCCTCGAGAATACTTACGTTGTTTGTGAGAAGGTCGCCGATGATATCGGAGCCATCAATAGCGGGGATTACGAAAACCATTCTTTTGATAAGCTCATAATCCTCAGGATACATTTCAAGATATGTAACCGCAATAGTACCGCCAAGGCTGATAGGGCAGATTCTTACCTGGTCTGCACCGGTCTGGGGCAAAACAACGTCGTGGATGTAGTGGTGAAGCTTCTTTGCCTCGCCGATAACATCGCCGAATGAGTCATAGCCGAAATAATAGATGTTTTCCTCGCCCACAATTTCACCAAGACCCTGAAGAGGGATGAAATTGTAGTAGAATTCTTTGAGCTCATCAGTCATTTCACTCATAGGATATTCATAACAGGGAACCTCAACGGGAGTAAGATAGTTACCCTCGTTATCCTTGTGCAAAGCGAAAAATGCTTCGTATGCACCCTTTCGCATAGCCTCGGAAAGACCTGCGTCTGTTCTTGTGAGTGCAGACACAACAAGGGGAACAAGTGCTTCTTTAATAAGGGCACCGATATCAAGCTCCAGGGGCCATCCTGTGATATAATCGCCGCTGTCGTCGGTCATTCTTGAACCGTCTTCGTTGAGAAGATACGTGTCATTCTGGCTCATACCGTGAACAATGATAATGGGGGTATCGGTATCATAATCGGTAAGGTAGCCGGCTGCTGACGGACTCTTAGCAGAAGTCGGAATAATAAATGCCGAGAGAAGCAAGCTCAGCACCAACAGAAAGCTTACTAATCGCTTCATTTTCATAAAAACACCTCTTGTTAACAAATTGTTAAATAAATATTAACACATATATGCATTTTTAACAATAAAATCATTGCACAACTTTTACCTTGAAATATTGTAAAAAAACACTATCACCCACACAAAAAACCGACATTTTCAAACACAAATGTCGGTTTGCAGGAGTATTAATTTGCATCAAAATCTTCCCCAGAAAGCCGTGCCCCACGGGTGCATTTGCTCCTCCCAAGAATCACGGTGTTGAAGAATTTTTTCTCGCAGTTCTTTTATTTTACCTTCATACCCCTCTTTTAAAGCAAGGTTCTCGGTTTCCCAGGGGTCATTTTTTATATCATAAAGGAAGGTCCATTTATCCTCTTTCTTGTCGCCGTTACGGTACTCAATGAGCTTATAATTATCATCCTTGACACCACGCACGAACTCGTCAAAAATCAGATACAGCTCATCACGGAACTTTTCACCGTGCTCACCATCAAGAAGGTGCGCAAAGCTTTTACCGTCAACGGATTCCGGAATTTCCACGCCCACCTTTTCGCAAAGAGTCGGGAAAATATCGTAAAGATAAACGTATGCATCGTTGCGTGTGTTTTCGGCAACGCCGGGCCCCGCAATAACAAGAGGCACACGAACACCGTGC
>JAZRPC010000032.1:0-3164 GCA_045649005.1 Acutalibacteraceae bacterium | reverse complement strand
AAAAGAACGGCAAGGCTTCAAACAGACCTATGCTTTCAGACCTTCGTGATTCCGGTTCTATTGAGCAGGATGCAGATATCGTTATGATGCTTTACCGTGAGGGTTATTATAAAAACAGTCAACAGAATGCCGATGAAATTGATATGACAAAGGCTGACGTTGACGTTGCCAAAAACCGCCACGGTCCGACTGACAGAGTTAAGCTTCATTGGGACGGTCAGTTTACCTTGTTTTCAACCCTGGAGTACCGTGATGAAGAATAATAATTTCAGCGAAGCTGTTGTTAATAAATTTTTAAGCACCATCAAGCGGTATGATATGCTTGATGGTGTTGGAAATGTTGTTGTCGGATTTTCGGGCGGTGCTGATTCTGTTTGCTTGTTGCATTTGTTAAACGCTTTCAAAAAACATTTTAACATTTCATTGAAGGCTGTTCACGTTAATCACGGTATCAGGGGCGAAGAAGCCCTTCGTGACGCTGAGTTTTCGAGAGCCTTTTGTGAAGAAGATTCAATTGATTTTTCTGTTGAAGAAGTTAACTGCATTCTTGAAGCAGAGAAAACAGGCGAGTCTGTTGAAGAGTGTGGCAGACGTTTGCGCTACGGGATTTTTAATGATTACGCTAAAGATAATGGTGCGATTGCTACCGCACACAACGCAAACGATAATGCTGAAACTATTATTTTTAACCTTGCAAGGGGCTCTGCTCTAAAAGGCGTTTGTGGTATTCCGCCTGTTCGTGACAATATAATCAGACCATTGATTACTTGCACACGTGACGAAATCGAGGCTTATTGTAAAGAAAACGGGTTATCTTTTGTTATAGACAGCACAAACCTTTGTGATGACTATACGAGAAATAAAATAAGGCACGGTGTATTGCCCGTGCTTTCTGAAATAAACAACAATTTTTTAAATAATATTTCTTCATTCAGCGAGTCAACCGGTGAGATTTTAAATTATTTTTCAACACAATGTCAAAGTATTTATGCTGATATTTCGGTTGATGGATATCTTCCTGCAGAACGCTTGCTGTCTTTTGATAAAGCTGTTGTAAAAGAGATTATCAAATATGCATACTCTTTTATTGACAGTAAATCGCTGAGTAACAAAAAAATTAACGAGTTATATGCGTTTCTTTCATCTGAGGGTCGTATGCAGGTTTACGGCGATTGCTACGCTGAGGTTCTCAAGGGTAAATTCAGATTTTTAAAAAAAGAAATCCATACAGAATCAATGAGTGAAACCATCGATGATTTGCCCTACATTTATAAAAATGCCTTTTACACTGTTGAGTTGAAAAAGTGTGTAAATAATTCAGAAAATATTAACAATTTGTTGTTGGATAATTTAATTGATTGTGATAAAATATGTGGCAATCTTTCTGTTCGTAGCCGCAAAGAAGGTGATTCAATCACTCTTTTTCGCCGGGGTGTTACAAAATCGCTTAAAAAGCTGTTTACCGAACAAGCTGTTCCCATTGAAAAAAGACCTTTTGTGCCTGTTATCAGCGACGACAAGGGTGTTGTGTGGGTATTTGGTTTTGGCGTGGCAAAAAGATGTGCAATATCTCACAATTCAAATAATATTATTGTTGTCGGAGGAAAGGATAATGATAAGTAAATCTTATAACGAAGACATTGAAAAGGTTCTTTATTCCCAGGCGGATATTGATTCTATTGTAAAACGCTTGGGTGAACAGATTACAGAAGATTATAAAGGTAAGGACTTGCTTTTAATCGGCATTCTCAAAGGCTCTGTTTTGTTTATGGCAGATTTGATGCGTAATATCGACTTACCCTGTAACATTGATTTTATGGCTGTTTCCAGCTATGGTGACGGAACAAAAACCTCGGGTGTCGTAAGAATCAACAAAGACCTTGATAAACCGATTGAGGGTAAAGATGTTCTTGTCATTGAGGATATCCTCGATAGTGGCAGAACCCTCAGCTATATCAGAGAAATCTTGTCTGCAAGAAAACCCAACAGCATTAAAATTTGCACTCTTTTTGATAAACCCGAAAGACGTGAGGCTGATATTTATGCTGATTATATCGGCGGACCCGTGCCTAACGAGTTTATTGTTGGCTATGGTCTTGATTATAGCGAATATTACAGAAATCTTCCTTATATCGGTGTTCTTAAAGAATCGGTTTATAATAGTTAATTAATAGGCTGTAATTTTAAATTCAGCTATTGTAATAAAAATGAGAGAGGTGAGCTGTTATAAAAAACGGCAGTAAAATCAAGGCTATTTTACCATATTTCATCATACCCTTGATTGTAGTTATAGTTCTTTCGGTGTTCTCAGGTGGAACAGCGAACAAAAAACTCAAATACCACGAAGTAATCAGTTTGTTTGACAGCGGTGAGGTTGTTGAATATGAACTGAATATCGGCTCGGGTAATTTGGTTTATAAATTAAAAGACGGTACTTCGGCGAAATATACTGTTCCGAACGTTACGTTGTTTATTGATGATATTCACGATACTGTAGTTGAGTATAATCGTAACAATCCCGAAAAGCCGATAAAATACGATTATTTGTCCGGCTCTTCGTATTCTTTCTGGTTGCAGATTTTGCCAATGGTATTGTGTGGAATCGTGATAATTGTCGGCGGATTTGTGTTTATGCGAAAAATGAACAATTCCATCAGCTCCGAAAATAACAGAGCTATGGGATTCGGCAAGGCAAGAGTCAAATTCGGCAAGGATGAAAAAAGAAAAACAACCTTCAAAGAGGTTGCAGGTGCAGATGAAGAAAAAGAAGAATTGCAGGAAATTGTAGAATTTCTCAAAGATCCCCGCAAATTTACTGAGCTTGGTGCCAGAATACCTAAAGGCGTTCTTCTAGTGGGCCCTCCCGGTACGGGTAAAACCTTGCTTGCACGTGCTGTAGCAGGTGAGGCAGACGTTCCTTTCTTTTCAATTTCAGGCTCAGATTTTGTTGAAATGTACGTTGGTGTCGGTGCTTCCCGTGTCAGAGACCTTTTTGACCAGGCGAAAAAGAGCTCACCCTCAATTGTGTTTATTGATGAAATTGATGCCGTTGGTCGTCACCGTGGTGCAGGTATGGGCGGTGGCCACGACGAACGTGAGCAAACTCTTAACCAGCTTCTTGTTGAAATGGACGGTTTCGGTAACAATGAAGGTATAATCATTAT
>JAZRPC010000031.1:0-8082 GCA_045649005.1 Acutalibacteraceae bacterium | reverse complement strand
GAGCCATCCAGTCGAATTTGCCTGAGTCAACAATGCAACCGCCAACAGCGGCACCGTGACCATCCATGTATTTTGTTGTTGAGTGGGTAACAATGTCTGCACCCCACTCAAAGGGACGGCAACCAACGGGGGTTGCAAATGTGTTATCGATAATAAGCGGAACGCCGTGAGCGTGCGCCGCATTTGCGAATTTTTCAATATCAAGAACTGTGAGGGCGGGGTTTGCGATTGTTTCGCCGAAAACAGCCTTTGTGTTGGGGCGGAATGCTGCGTTGAGCTCTTCCTCGGTGCAGTCGGGTGAAACGAAGGTGAATTCAATGCCCATTCTTTTCATTGTTACTGCAAAGAGGTTATATGTTCCGCCGTAAATTGTTGCGGAAGAAACAACGTGGTCGCCACAGGATGCAATGTTGAAAATTGCATAGAAGGACGCCGCCTGACCTGAAGAGGTGAGCATTGCGGCTGTGCCGCCCTCAAGCTCGCAGATTTTTGCGGCAACAGAATCGTTGGTGGGGTTCTGAAGACGTGTGTAAAAATATCCGCTTGCTTCAAGGTCGAAAAGCTTGCCCATATCTTCACTTGTTGCATATTTGAAGGTTGTGCTCTGAATAATGGGGATCTGGCGGGGCTCGCCGTTGCCGGGTGTGTAGCCACCCTGAACACATTTGGTTTCTATTCTGTAATCACTCATTATTATCATCCTTTCGTGGGAAATTAGTCTGTAAGGAATACGCACCAATAGAAGGTGTGACCGTCTTTTGTGTATGCACCGACACCGAATTTTTCGAAATGGTCGTTGCAGAGAGCTTTTTTGCTCTGGAGATTATCTTCCATAACCTTGAATGCTTCTTTGTAGCCGAAGGAAGCGGTTATGATTATTTTGTCGGCATAGTTGTAGGTTATGCCTTGTTCATCCAACAAATCGTAGTAGAATGAGCCATCTTCTCTTGTGAAAGCTGTGCCTGTTTTTTCGGTGTATTCCTCGGCGGCGATTTTTGCCGCTTTGCAAAGCTCTGTGTCAAGCACGAGAGAGTGGCTTTTCGGATCCTCTTCTGCACGGAGCTCGTTAACCTTTTTGAGGAATCCTGCAGGGTTTTCGTCGAATTCGTAGCCCTCGATCAATTCTTTTGTTAAAAGTCCCGATGCAGTTCTGAGAATCAGGCGGGCATCAAGGGTGTTTATAGCACCGTCGTGGTTTATGTCTGCCACTTCAAAATCCATATTTGAAAGCTCTTCGTCATAGATTTTTGTGGCTATAAGAAGAGCGATTTGTGCATCCTGCGTGGTTATGTAGGAATCGTTGTTAATATCGCCGTAGTAGCGTTTTATCTCAACAGCCCCAAGGGGCATAACGCAAAGCCATATTAGTGAGATGACGACTATCGCCGATATTATCACCTTTAAACTTTTTTTCATATAATCACCTTTATGTGAAAGGGAACATAATTCCCTAAGATAGCATATTTATAGTTAATTATACAATATATAAAAGAAAAATGCAACGAATAATTTGTGAATTAATCGTTGCATTTTAAATTGGTGGACTATGAAGGACTTGTGCCGTGAAACAGGTTATTCTCCTATTAAATTGCACTCCTTTAAGTTGCCGTTTTTATAGATGAAGCCTTTAACCTCAAAGGGGGTAAAGGTTATCTGAAATTCTTCTTTGCTTGTTGATAAGTTTGTTGCTTCTTCTTTTTTTGAGGTGTTGAAAAGGCGGATTAAAATGCTATCGTCTTCTTTTCTTTTGTAGCAGGAGAGAAGAATGCTTTTATTGCCTAACTCGATTTTGGTTTCAGGCTTTGTTCCCGCTCCCGAGGGGAAGAACGAAAGTGCATAGGGTGGTTGGTTGAAAATTTCTGCCTCTGCATCAACGCTTTCACAGTTGCCCCAAAGACGGTATTCAAATTCTCTTTCGCCCATATCAATATGGTCGTGGATTCTGTCGTTGTCGGTGATGGCTCTGTCACGGATTGGGTGGGCAGAATACACAGGTGTCCTTTGTAAAGTAATATTCAGAATATTGTTGTCTGCGCTGCCTGCATAAGTGCCGTTGTTTATTACCGTGAAGGTGTTTTCAACGTCGGAAAGACTGCACCATTTCTGGAAGGTTACTTCTTTTTCGCTTTTAAGAAGGGGTTCTTTTCCGAAGGCTGTCTGACCAATGAAATCGGAATTGTTACTGAGAGCGGTGTTAAAGGAAAGCTTATATAAAACGTTGGGCTCGTTTGCAAGGGTTTTGATTTTTAAATCAATATACTCGTCGTTTTTGGGGAGGGTATAAGTTAAAACCGCAAAGGAGCTTTGGTTTTTGAAAACTGCCTGTATCTTTGTTCTGACAGCACCGTTTTCGGTGACGTGAACGTTTTCACAACTAGCATCGGGGTAGCCTGCAAAAGCATTGGCTTCAGATTTAGACATAGCGGTAAATGAGCCGGTTTTTTCGGTGAACGAGTCAACGGTCATACCCCAGGGGTCTTCATTATCCTTGAACACATCGATTTTTGCACTATTTTCGGAAAGGAGTGCTTTTCCCGAAACGGTGTATTTGTCAATAAGACCCGTTGATTTGTTTATAAGAACCTCGATTTTGTTGTTGTTAAAAATGAAGTGGGTTTCATTTTCTTTACATGGGTCAATGGGTCGTTTGTCAAGCCTTTCAACATAAAGCTCACAATCAAAGCGGTTTATTGACATGGGCTCAAGCTCCGCTCTGAAAGAGATTCGTTTTCGCCAGTCAAGTGTAAGGCTGCTTGATTCTTTTTCGTTCTGAGTGGGGAGGTATTCGCCTTTTTCGTTTTTTACCTTAACAAGAGTGACCTCGTTGTCGTTCCAGTTTTGGTCGGCAAGCTGGAATTCAGCCTGTATTTCAGTTTCGATTTTATAGGGGTGTGGGTTGAAAACAATAACGGGAATTTCACCGTCAATGGCTGCCTTCTGACCCTCACAAAGCTTGAAAAATGCCTTTGCTTTGAGCCTTTCAACATTCTCTCTGCCGTGCCTTAAAATGCCGAGAATCTGTGTTTCGCCATCCTTTATCATTGAACCCGGCAGACAGTCGTGGAATTGGCTGAAAAGCAGGTCTTTCTCTGCCTGTACGAGCAGGCTTTTATCATAATCTATCCCGCTGACGGCAATCATTTTTTCAACCTCGCAAAGCTCGTTTTCAAGTGCTCGGTAGTTTCTTTTTATCTGCACCATTGAGGTGTAGCAGCCGACCATACAATGCACAAGAGATTTGTCAAAGGTTTCGAGATTTTCTTTGTCGATTTCGTTGAAATAGTTTTCGCAGAACGAGTGCTCAACAATAACGTCGGGGTGGTCTTTTATGTATTGCTCGATTTTCTCAAGGTCGATTTTTGAGGGGCCACCGCCGTGGTTGCCAACGCCCCAAAGTAAGAGGTTTGCGCCGTCGTGTGCTTCAAGAACACAGCGGTCAATTTTTTCATCAATTTTCCCTCTTGGGGAATTGTAGCCGCCCCACATTGAGTGGCCTATGATTTCGCTACCGTCAAAGCCTTTCCAGATAAAATCGGTGTTGTCGCCCACAACACCGTGTGGACGCATAAACAAATATGAATCATAACCGCTTTTCTTTAGAATCTGAACAAGACCCCTTGTGTGACCGAAGGGGTCAAAGTTTATTGCGGTTGTGGGCTTCACCCCGAATTTTTCTTTGAAATAGCTGTTGCCTGTTTCTATCTGACGCAAAAATCCCTCGCCCGAGGGCATAACGCAATCGGGCTGGAGATACCAGCCGCCCATTATGCGCCATTTGCCTTTCTTTACAAGCTCCTGAATTTTTTTGAATAATTCGGGCTCGTGCTCCTCAACCCATTCATAGAGAACGGATTCATTGTGGTTGAAAATAAAGTTGTCGTATTCCTCGCAGAATTTTGCGGCAACACGAAAGGTTGATATTGCTTCTGCTATGCCCTCGTTTCTTGTCCAGAGCCAGACGGGGTCAAGGTGAGCGTTGCAGAGTAAATGTATTTTCTTCATAAAATACCTCAATAGTAAATTTTCGATAATTATATCATTTTTTATCTTTTTTTACAATAAAATCAATTTAAAATAATTATGTGTTTGAATTTTCTTCGTTTTGTGGTAATATGGTTAAAGATTATTAAAAATGCAAAAGAGGGATTTTATGAAAATTATGATTGCATCAGATATTCACGGTTCTTTGAAATATTGCCGTGAATTGGTTGGAAAATATAAAGAAGAAGAGTGCGAAAAATTAGTGCTTCTTGGCGACGTTCTTTATCACGGCCCCCGAAACGACTTGCCCGAGGAGTATAATCCCAAGGGCGTTATTGCACTTCTTAACGATATGGCGGATGAAATTCTTTGTGTAAGAGGTAATTGCGAGGCTGAGGTTGACGAAATGGTGCTTTCTTTCCCCGTTCTTGCAGAATACGCTTTCTTTTACCATAAAGGCAGGATGTTCTTTCTTACTCACGGCCACAAAATGAATCCGCAGAATCTTCCCAAAATCAAAAAGGGTGACGTTCTTTTCAATGGTCATACTCATGTAAGCAAAATTGAAGAATTAGAGGGTGGCTATATCTATGCAAACCCCGGCTCGGTTTCAATTCCTAAGGAGAATACACCAAGAGGGTATATGATTGTAGATGATGAGGCGATTGTTCATAAGACTCTTAGCGGCGAGGTTGTAGGAGAATATATTCTCTAATTATAATGTAGGGTACGGTCTTGACCGTACCGCAAGGTTTCGAATTGTTGGCGGGTGAGTCAAGACTCTCCCCTACATTTGATTAACGTTTTTAGGTGAGATTGTGGACTTTATTGTTGATTTCTTAATGGAATTTGTTTTTGAAGGTGCTTTTGGTAGTTTCACGGATAATAAACTTCCTAAAGGTGCAAAAATTGCAATAATGACAGTCTGCAACCTGATAGTTGTGGGCTTGTGTAGTATGGGTCTTTATCTTGCATATCAAGCCAAAGATAAAATTGGCGTTATTATATTTATTATATTTTTGATAATAGATGCGATTGTCTATTCAATGTTGCTTTGGTGCGTATTGCGAAGAATTAAATATAAATAAATGAGTTGCCCCCGACAGTTTTTGAAACTGTCGGGGGCAATTATGTTTTATAACTCAATTTTCTCACATTCGTAGCCGAGCAATTTGTTACTTACCTTGTCGGGCTGGTGACCGCCGACGTAAAGTGTGATTTTGCCGTCGGGGGTTACACGCTGACCATCTTCAAGAACTGCTTTGAGCCAATACGTATCAATGTCTATTGTTACGTTCTGTGTTTCGCCCGCTTCAAGGCTTGTGGATTTAAAGCCGCAAAGCTGGAAGTGGGGGGTATATGTTCTTGAATCAGAATATTGAGCATAAATCTGTGTTTTCTCAATACCCGCTCTGTCGCCGATATTCTTAACATTTACGCTGACTTTGATATTGTCTTCAGTTTTTCCGAGAACTTTTGCATCAGTGTATTCAAACTTTGTGTATGAAAGACCGTAGCCGAATGGATAAAGAGCATCGCCCTCAATGAAACGGTAGGTTTTGCCCTGCATATTGTAATCAATAAAATCGGGGAGAGGATGCTCACCATCATAGATTGTTACAGGAAGCTTACCGCAGGGGTTGTTTTCTCCCGAAAGGGTTTTTGCGATTGCAAGACCGCCCTGTGAGCCCGGGTACCAGGCGTGGATTATTGCTTTTGCGTGATTTCTCACTTTCTCGCCAAGGTCAACAGAGCTACCGCACAAAATAACAACAATAACGTTTTCACAAGCGTCGCACACCATTTCTGCAAGCTTCTGCTGAGTTTTGGGAAGGTAAATATTCTTTTTGTCACCACAGGCGGTGTAGTCGTTATCAAAGCCCGTGTCTTCACCCTCGATTGAACAGTCAAGACCAAGAGCGAGAATTGCGATATCTGCCTCTGCGGCTGCTGCTGCGCCATCGCTGAGCATATTACCGAAGCCACTCCACTCATTGGTTTTTTCGTGGCAATAGTTACAGCCTCTTTCAACAGAAATATCTGCATTGGTGAATATTCTTCTCACGCCGTCTGCAACTGTGATGTATTCAGAAGCATAAGCGTTGTAGTTGCCCTCAAGGGCGGTAACAGAAAGAGCGTTGGGGCCGATAACTGCAATTTTCTTATCTGTGTTTTTGTCAAGAGGGAGGTAGTTGCTGTTTTTGAGAAGTGTTACGCAATTTTCTGCGGCTCTGAGGTTGAGAGCTCTGTGTTCCTTGCAGTCAAGCTTTGAATATGGGATGTCTGAATAAGGTCTTACATCCTCAAATTCACCAAGAAGGAAACGAATCATATAAAGTCTTTCAGCGGCTTCTGTGATTTGTTCCTCTGTAATAAGGTCTTCTTCATAAGCGTCAACAAGAGCGTCATAGGTCTGGCCACAGTTAAGGTCACAGGAGTTTGTGAGTGCCGCTGCGGCAGCCTCTGCCCTTGTTTCTACGAATTTGTGGAATTCGTAAATATCCTGCAAAGCGCCACAGTCAGAAACGAAGTAACCGTCGAAGCCCCAATTTTTGCGAAGAACCTCGCCCATAAGGTAATCATGAGCGCAACAGGGCTTGCCGTTTGTGCGGTTGTAGGCACCCATAACGCCTGCGACGCCTGCTTTTACGGTTTTTTCGAAAGCGGGCAGATATGTTTCATAGAGGTCGTGAGGTGTGGCAACGGCATCAAAGCCGTGGCGATCTTTTTCGGGGCCGGAATGAACGGCGAAGTGCTTTGAACAAGCCGCACCCTTTAAAAATTCACCGTCACCCTGAATGCCTTTGATGAAAGCCGTGCCGAGAGTTGCGGTGAGATAGGGGTCTTCACCAAAGGTTTCCTGGCCACGTCCCCAACGAGGGTCACGGAAAATATTAATGTTGGGTGCCCAATATGTAATTCCCTTAAAAATATCGTGGTCGCCGTATTCAACGTGCTTGTTGTATTTGATTCTGCCCTCTGTTGAAATAACGTCGGCAATTTCGTTTATAAGCTCGCTGTCAAAGGTTGCCGCCATGGCAATTGTGTGGGGGAAAACCGTTGCGGTTCCGCTACGGGCAACACCGTGGGCGCCTTCATTCCACCAGTTGTATGCTTTGATTCCCAACCTTTCAATAGCGGGTGATGTGTAAAGAAGCTGTGTCATTTTTTCTTCGACTGTCATTTTTGACACAAGCTCTTTTGCTTTTAATTTTGCTTCGTTTTTGGTCATTGGGATTTCTCCTTTTTTGGAAAATATTACAATAGGTTTAATATAAACCAAATATAAAGTATAGTCAATGAAATAAAGATACAAAAAATAAATAAAAAAATTATAAGAAAACAACAAACCGCCTGTTTTTAGGCGGCTTGTTGTTTATGGGTTTATGAAACAATATATATGAAACCGAAAGTCTGTTTCTGCGATAAAAATGGGGGAAACAGATGTCTCGGTTTTTTGAGGGGAAGAAGAATGGATTACTCCATTTCTTTGAGAATCCCGTTAAGCTGAATAATCTTAACGAGTTTCTTGAAAGAGAAGCCCTTTTCTTCTTCGATTTCTTTGAGAAGCTTTTTCTCAAGTTCACGATATTTAGCCATAGCGTGAGGACTCCTTTCGTTTGATTTACAAGTTAATTATACACAAAAATCAAAAAATGTCAAGTGAAAGTGCACAAACGAACCCCTGCATAGTTGTACAAAGTGCACAATCGAAAATAATTGAAAACCTCATTTTCTTCTATAAAAGCGGCAAAATTTGTTCAAATCTTTTGTGAAAGTTGCACATATACGCACTTGGTTTTTGTTGTATAATGACGAAACACAACGCTTCTTTGGGAAATTGTCAAAATAACTTTGTGAAATATTTTTCAAAGAAAAAGCCATTGAATCCGAAAATTCAATGGCTTTAAATGTTACTTTTCTTCGTGATATTCCTTTTCTGTGTTTACGTTCCAGATTGAAGATTTATCCGAGACGTTATTTTTGATACATCTTACAGCTTCAATGGCACTGAGCATAGAATGGTCCATATTATTGTAGCGGTGCATACCGTTTCTGCCGATGCAGTAAAGGTTGGGGATAGTGTCAAGAAATTCTCTG
>JAZRPC010000030.1:0-11936 GCA_045649005.1 Acutalibacteraceae bacterium | reverse complement strand
GCGGGACGGTCAAGACCGTCCCCTACGTTGTTCGTTTCATCTGCGAAGGAAAACAGTAACGGGGCGACCCACCACCTCGCCTGCGTTTCACTTCGGCGTTGTCCCCTTCCTATTCGGCAAGCCGAACAGGGATGATAGCTTCGCAACACATTGATAAAATGCCGTGCGCAGCACCCGAAACTTGCCACTTGCCACTTTCAACTTGCAACTTAAAAAGCGGCTTGGAATTAACCAAACCGCCCTTTGAAATATTAAATTGTAAATCAGACTTTTCCAGTGGTTTCTGACGGTTCTATGTCTTATCTTACCCCGATTGGTTGGTAGACTGGCTTTCGGGATTTTCAGAATCAACAATCACGCCTCTCAATGTTTTGGCCTTGTAATATACAAGTTCATTATGAGCATGATCAAAAATTAATGTTGCATAAATGGGTTCACCGTAACATACCGATGTATAGTTATCAGATGTATACAAATACGTAACGTTATCTTCATGATACACTATTTCCGGTTCTGTACCGTAGATATCAATAAGCGTGTCATAGGAAGGTTTTTCATCTGCCCAAACTTTTTTAGCCAAAGCCGTTAATTCAGAAAGGTCGTTAACATCTATTTTTCCGTTGCCACTTTCTTGTTTTATAATTTCAGTGTTTAAAACTTTGGTGAAGCATATTGCTTCGCAAACATCTTTTTCATTTGACATGTTTAACTCCCAACACACATATATCAAATCATTTAAAATTCTAAATCTTTTTTCAGAATCACATCGAATAGTGTAATAAAACAAGAAGTTAATAATTTCTTTGTTCAATGTTTCGCTATCATCGAAAAAATATGTATATGTAGTACAATAAATATATGTATCCTTTTGGGTTTTAAATAATTTATCACACAACTCAAATACCGCACTAAGCAAAGAATGATTTACCGCAATTTCTTTTGTTTCCCAATCGTAAAAATACGATGAAAAATACTGCCAAAGCATCGAATCATACAGAACAAGTTTTTCTTCGTCGGTTCTAGCTAATTTATTTTGTTTTACGTAAGTTGAAAACGCTTGATACATTTTTTCACCGTCACGTCTAACAAATTCATCTCCATACTTTTGCAAATTCTTATACAACCTAAAACTTCCGATATGTTTTAAGCAAGCCGCAACCACTTCCTCATCGCTTAACTCGGCAAGTGTTTTTTCTGTTACAACAATCTGCTTGTCTTTTACAATACCGCAACTTGAAATTGTAAACACTGTCGAAAGTATTAATATAAAAGAAATTATTTTTTTCATGATACTATTGCTCCCTTCGCAGCATACTTTTTAGAACAATCGACAAATCCTTCACTAAACAATAAGGGGTCGGTTCTATGATTGACGTTTTTTGCGTCAAAACCGCCCCTGATTGATTCCCTATGTCTAATATAACATTAAATTTCATTTTATTCAACATAGTATTTCAACATAGTATTAAGAAGGCAACCTCCCCCTATCGTTTTGAGATCCCCTAGGTGGGTGAATTTTTTTAAAATTTACCCGATATATTTTTAACCCTTCACCCATATATGAAAAAAATTTCAATATTGCTACAATTTTTTTCAAAATATTTTTTGTTTTTTTGTAGATTTGTAGGGTTGCACAAATGCATATACCGAGAATTGTGCAAAACATAAAAATAGGACGGTCAAGACCGTCCCCTACGTTGTTCGTTTCATCAGCGAAGGAAAACAGTAACGGGGCGACCCACCACCCCGCCTGCGTTACACTACGGCGCGGTTCCCCTCCCTATTCGGCAAAGCCGAACAGGGATGATAAGCTTCGCTGACAGAAAAAGACGGCTTGGATTTAACCAAACCGCCCTTTGAAATATTAAATTGTAGTTAATCTGGGTCAATCACAGAACCGTCCCCTGATTGGTTTAGTTAACCCGGGTCAATCATAGAACCGTCAACTGATTGGTTCCCACAAAACCAAGGCTCGTGATTTGTGCAAAAAAACGGTTCGAAATTAATCGAACCGTTTTTGTGTGATATTAAATTGTAGTTAATCGGACTTTTTCAGTAGTTTCTAGCCGTCAACTGTCTTATGCAGATTAGGCTGTCTTATCCAATTTTTCAATTCCTGTAACAATTTTGGAGTACTTATAATAGGTTACTTTATAAAAATGTTTTTTTGTTTTTCCCTTTAATGTATTAACATCCCCATACACTATGAATTTGTACTTTTTATTTTTGGCATCCTTTGTTTTCCATATGAAATAAATCTCTTTACGTCTGTCAAAAGCTTCAGCATCAGGTTTATTTAAACCTTTAACAATTACAGTAACTTGCTTTTGCTTTATTATATCCAAAAGCACCCCTATATATCTAAAAAATCTCGGAACCCAAAACAAATACATTGCCGGAAAAAACATTATAACAAATTTAAAACTACTCCTAAATCTTGTTAAAGTTACATTTGCAAGATCATTGTAATAGTTATAAACACTCTCCAAACAAATTGGATAAAGAATTAAGCCAACTACCAAAAAAGTAGTACTTGCAATAAACACAGGTAGTTTGTCTTTAGCGTAATCTTTTAAATATGACATTTCATCACCTCAATCTTCAAATAACTCTATACATACGTCAAGTCCTTGCTTGACGGTGTCAGAATCATCGGCAACAATCAGGGGACGGTTCTGTGATTGCGATTTTTATTCAAAACCGCCCCCGATTGGTTTCTTGTAACTAATATAACACTAAATTTCATTTTCTTCAACTTAGCGTAAAAAAGGCACCCCCCTTGTCGTTTTAAGATCCCCTAGGTGGGTGAATTTTTTAAATTCACCCGATATATTTTTAACCCTTCACCCATATATGAAAAAAATTTCAATATTACTACAATTTTTTTCAAAAATTTTTTATTTTTTGCAGATTTGTATGGTTGCACAAATATACACGCCAAGAATTGTGCAAAAAAACGGCTCGAAATTAATCGAACCGTTTTTTGTGATATTAAATTGTAGTAAATCAGACTTTTTCAATAGTTTACAACCGTCAACTGATTGGTTCATCTTTGTTTGAGCCAATATTTAACAAGATATATTATTGCACAATTCATTACTAAACCTACTACTGTATTAAATAATAAAATGTATTTAAAATCTGGTAAATAATTTAATGCAATAAAACTTGTAATAACCAGCAAAACAATTATAAGGCGTTTGTTTTTATCGAGTTTTTTAATATAAAAGAAAATAAGAACGAAAGTCATAAAATAACATATCGCTAAGACAACACTGAATATTGTTAGTAAATCCACACAATCTCTCCTAATACTCAAATTGATACTACCGTATTTTGAACCTACTATTTTTCACACCATTTATATGGCAAGAATCCAAATAGAATCACTCCAATAAAAACCAATATCACAGATATCACTGAACTAATGTGTTTATTCTCTATGATATTTGAAGTAATTGTAGCAACAACAACGTTCAAAAAAGGAATCAAAAGTGCTATTATTCTTTTATTCTTAGGTACGGAGTTAATAAAAGAGAAATGAGCCATACTGGATATCAAAAGAAAAATAAAAATAACACTTATCATATACTTCATTTCCAATTAATATCCCACCCAAAACTACACCCTACTCCTACAGTAGGACTCTTAACTTCACCAGACCATTTAGCAAAGTCTACAGACACACCTCCTGAAACCGAACCAAAATACATTTCAGCATTTAATTCAAGCGTTGCAAAACCCAAATCAATAGTGACATCATCGGTAATAGCAAAAAGTGCAGCATATCCTGACAAATCTGCAGAAACACCATCTTCAAACCCATAATTCAAGCTTGCTTCAGCGGTTGCAACTTTTGCTACACCTATCTCAGAACCATCATTAAAAGTAGCGGTCGCATCATATAAACCAACTTCAAGATCAAAAACTTCAAATCCCTTATCGTCACTACTAAAACCCGCACCTTTTGCATACGTTGTCTTTTGTTCGACAACATAATCATCTCGTGTTATCGTTTTATTATATTCAGGTGTGAGTGATACCCCTTCTGGATGATTATGATTTATATAATGATCAGCTCCCGTAGCTATTAAAATAATAGCAGCAACAATAGTAACTACAACCCAATTAGCAATTTCCCCACTCGGATCACTAAACATCACCGGATTGTTCCCACAATACGCAAACATATTGTAGCTGAGAACACCTTGACCGGTTGTTATGTACCCATCCGCATTCAAGAACCTACCAATCTCCGGGTCATAATACCTTGACTGGAGATAGTAAAGCTCTGTCTCAGAATTGTAGTAATATCCTCTATACCTTATGGGATTAGTTTCACCAATATTGTACGTAGGATTATCATAGCTTACGGTACAATTACCCCAGGCATCGTATTCGTAGGAAGCGAGAAGTGTGCCTGTGCTTGAATAGATACCGAGAACGTCACCCTGTGCGTTGGTTGTTACATAGAAGTGGTAGTCCTTGGTGGGAGTTACCTGACGGATTACGGAAAGATTTCCGCTTGCATCGTAGAAGAAATAGAGCTCCTGCTCAACTGCTCCATTGACGTTTGTTGTTACCTGATACGCAAGTGAGCTGCCAACGTATTCGTACCTTGTTTCACCCGTCTGCTCGTAGCTACTACCACTTTTTATGTAGTGCTTTGTTCTGACTCTTAAACCGTCGGCATTGTAGAAATACGTCTCTGCAAAATTATCAGCCTTGTATTTGCGAAGCTGTCTGCCGTTCCACAAAAGGTCTGCATCACGGTAAACAATGGGGTTACCGATTTCATCGTAGTCGATGGCTTCACCGTTGTATGAAGTGAGAAGCTTTTTCCAACCGGCATCAGCATCTGTGCCGTAAACGTAGTTGTAAAATTCTGTTTTTGCACCGACAGTGCCGTTAGCATAAGAATAAACGCTTCGGCTACCGATGTTGCCCCTTGAGTCATAAGTCCAACCGTATGCCTTACCCTTTTCGTGGTCAATTTCCATCGTCAACTGACCCAAGTCGTCATAGACGTATGAACGGTAGGCTGAGTAGCTGCCCGATGCGGTGTTATCCGTGTTGGCGTTTGTTCTTGTGCCCTTTTTAACCTCGGTTATGTTGCCCACCTTGTCGTAGGTGTAGGTGTAGGCTGTGTTGTCAACAAGCTCTGTTTTCAGCTGTGTTGTGCGGTAAAGGTTGCTATCCTCCGCATTTCTGTCTGAAAGCCAATAGACGTAGTTGTTGTAAAGGTTTCTGCCGTTTAAGGTAAAGGTGCGCTTGTTCAGCCTGTTGAGGCTGTCGTAATCATAGGTTGCGTACCTGTTTGACGAGAATTTGTAGGCACTCGGCAAATTATCTTTAGAATAGCTTGCAGAATTTGCGTTCAGCGTATTTGTCTCGTAGAAATACTGCTGGGTGTGCGTGAGCCCGCCGAACTCGGTTGTGAGCCTGTTGACGTTGTTTCTGACGTCAAAGCCCTGCTCCACCATGCCGACATAGTCGCCGCCGGTGGTGTTCACCGTGCTTCTGACAAGTCTGCCCAACGAGTCGTAATCGTAGGTATAGCGCAGATTGTTTACGTTATCCCTATGGGCTCGTGGTGTGCCGTTGCCGGAATACGACCAACTGAACTTTGTTGCCTCGTCGTTACCGTCATCTGTGTCGGTATCTGTTCTTGTTAATGATTTTACAAGACCCAGACTATTGTACTCGTATGATATTTTATCACCGTTGCCGTAGGTTGTCAACGATAACAAGCCGTTATTCTGATTGTAGGTGTTTGTTGACAGGGCTTTTGTGCCCACATTTACGGAAAGGATGTTGCCCCAGGCATCGTAATTGAAGCCGTAGGTTTCGCCCGTGTTTTCTGTGCCGAAACGTATGCTTTCAAGGCGGTTGCTGTTTGCTTTGTAATTGTAGTTAACCGTTGAAGAGCCCACTCCCACGCCAAGAAGCCTGTTGTAGCCGCTGTCGTAGGTGTTTGTTGTTGTGACACCCTTTGCGTTTTTCGTTGTCTTTTTCGCACCTGTTGCAAAATCATAGGTGTAGCTTGTGGCGTTGCCGTGCTGGTCATAGACCTTGTTGACAAAGGCACTTTCGTCGTAGGCTGTTGAAGAATCATCGCTGAAATATGTTGTGTGGGTTCTGATTGCCATTGTCGCACTTGCGTGCAAATCAGCGTTACGCACCTCGGTAATATACGGTGTTCCGTTTGCGTTGTAGGTATTTTTTGTGAACAGACCCCTCGGTGACTCTGTTTTCAACAGATTGTGCTTGTCGTCATATTCTGCCTTTGTTTCGTTGCCCGCCGTGTCGGTGTATGACGTGAGGTTGTCGTTGTCGTCATATTCGCTGTTCACCTTTTGCTCGGCGTTTGCGGCTGTTGAAACGGGGTTGCCATCCTTGTCATAGACATAGGTTGTGGCAGGCTCCTTTGAAAGCATTATGTGGTCAAACCAAGCTGTGTTTGCCTGGTTTTCATATTTTAAAATAACCGTTATCTTTGTCGGGGTATATGTGCAGCCCTCGTCACCGTCAACATATTTAAGGCTGAAGGCAGTTGACGTGAACTGCTTCGTTTTGATTGTTGTGTTAAAGGAAGCGCTGTTTTTGTACTGTGTAACAGTTGACGTGTTGCCCGAAGCATCTGTTTTTGTGTAGGTTACCTTGGGCAACAGCTCAAACAGAGCTGTGTCCTTAAATTCATCGTCGTCGCTGTCATTCTCGGTATCCTGCCCCGCTGTTTGCTCCCTGTGGAAGGTGCTGTTAACGGGTGAACCGCCCCCCCAACCGGCGAGGATATATGTGTCGTTTTCGTTACCCTCAACGGTGACTGTCTGGTATATTTTTTTATCTGCACCGGGCTCGCCCTTAACAATAACGGCTTGTGAGCCCTCGGCGTGCTTTTCGGTTGTTATGCCCTCTTTACCCGCTGTGTAGGTCAAGCCGCTTGTGCTCCAGCTATCGGGCATTTTGCCGTCGGCTGATTTTTCAAAGCCGCTGTTTTCAAGCATATTGTAGCCGTTGACAGATGAGCTTTTTTCAAGCTGTATGCTGTCAAAATATGCGTAGCCCGTCATATCTCTGAGGCAAAGATACACTCGGATTTTAGCCGTGCCCTCGGGCAGGGTTAAAGACACGTTAAGTCGTCTGAAGCCGTTATTGATTTTTGTGTCTGTAATTTCGTCAATAACGTCTGAATAGACTGTTTCAATTTCTGAGCCCGAGCTGTTCAGTGCTCTTAACTGAATATATGCGCCCTCAAGGGTTGCATGTGGCGTTATTGTGCTGACCTTTGCAAGGTTATGGGTTTTGACGTATGCCGAAAGGGTATATGTTGCACCCACGCTGACACCCGAAACATCCTGTCTGAAATAGTTAACGCCGTTGCCCGAATAGGCTGTGTTGTTGATTCCAAGCCCTTTTGCTCCCATATATTTATGGTTTGCGGTGTCGTACCTTGTGCCTGTTATTGAATCTGATTTGTCACCCGACCAAAGTGCATCGTCATCACCGTTGCCACCCTTTAAAAGGTTAACTGTGTTTTTGCCCAGGGTGGCTGTTGTGTCAACCTTGTTTGCCTGCCCCAAGGTTTCGGGGGCAACGTAACTGTAGCTGCCCGAGCCGATATTGGTGCCGTTTGCAAGCTTCACCTGCTGTGAAACAGTTCTGCCCCAATTATCAAACTGCAACGTTGTTATGACGTCGTCATCGCCCTTTGTGCTGTCGTTGAGAACGTTCACGCCGTCAACACCGCCCGAGCGTATTACTGTTGTGTTGTATTTTGTTCTGTCAAAGGTTACTACCTGACCACGAACAAATGCGCCATTGTCATTTGTGCCGAACTCCTTAACTGCTGTAACAGTTCTGCCGAGTGCTTTCGAGGAATAGTCGAAATTCACACCGTAGCCGTCGTTTGAAAGAACATAGTTAATTAAACCCTCTGCCGTTTCTTCATAAACATCGGGTGTGCTGTCGTTTTCCGCCTCATATTTCACAACTGTTTTTGTGGAATCGGGGTATGTAATTTTTCTTAACAGTCCCTTTTGGGTGGTCAGGGTTACCTTTCTGCCCGCATCGTCGGTGATGGTTTTAACGTAATCCGTTTCAACTCCGTCACTTTCATAATACCCGAACGTAAACTTGTGACCTGCGCCGTCGGTTATGTATGAAATTCTTGTTTTTTCGGGCAAATTGTCAGCCGTGCTTGCGCCCTTGAAATACACGTGAATTTCGTTGCCGTTGGCATCTGTCATTTTAAAAAGGTTGCCCTCGCTGTTGAAATATCGGGTGTTGTCGGCTTTGTCAATTATTCTGTATGTGCACTCGCCGCCAACCTCAAGGGTAAGACCCAAGCCGTCTTCATCCTTGTAGACGGTTTTGTTATCTTCTTCAACCTCCACAAAGGCGTGCTCCGTGCCGTCTGCGTCGGCATAGACATATGGGTAATTTGTTGCCGCCTCACCCGTGTAGCCGTAATCTGACGACGGCAGAACGCTTTCTTGAATATTGAGCTTGAAGCCCTTTGCAAATGACGTTCTCGAAGAGCCGTTTTTGCCTACTGTCAGCTTTTCGTTAGCGCAATAGTTGTTGAAAACCGCTGTGAGGCTCAGGGGCATAAATGCGCTGACGCTTGACATAAGGGGCAACGCAACCACAAGGTTACCTGTGTAATCGTTGACGTATGCGGCGCCCGACGAGCCTATGCCGTAGCTTGAATAGCTCCAATACCCCTCGATGCCTTTATTGTTTCTGAAGGTTACCTGGATTACGGGACAAACGCTATCGTAACTATCTGCAGAGTGCAATTCAACTCGGTTTGCTATGCTTTCATTTGCGGCTTTAAGCATAATGCCATAATTAGGTGTTTCGCCGTTATACCACTCTTTTACAAGACGTGTGATATCAAAATTGTATTGATACCCTGACTTATTCACATAATCTGCATAATCAAGAACCTCACTGTCGTAGCTTGGCTGATTGTTCCAAGTTACACTAAGGTCATTTTCCCAATCCTCTGTAACTCTGTGAATTGTCATATATGCTCCGGATGATGAAATATTATCCAGACTCTTTTGAAGAAAACAAGCCGTTGCATTTGTCATAATATAGTTTTCATCGGGTAAATCCGGTAAAGTATATTTGACAAACGTTCTTGTAAGCCCAAGATAATTTTTGCCAACTAAAAGGTGGTCAGCAAACGCAATTGACACATTAGGCTGGCTATTATCGACGTAGCAATCAAAAGTATTTTTGCTGCCAATCTCAAGCTCAATTGTGGGGTCGATAACAACGGGGTATTCTCTCGCCTTGTCGTTGAGCCAGGCCTTGTCTGCTTCAACGGTGAGTGTATAGCCCCCGCCCACTTCTGTTAGACTCATTGTTACCGCTTCGCTGTATGCTCCGCTTTTATCGAACATATACGGTGCGGCAATTTTAGCGACGGCATTTTCGCCGTTTTCATTCTCGCAAAGGTCAATTGAGCCATCCGCTTTCAGAACCGGGTAAAGACCGCCGAAATCCATAGCAAATTCAAAGACGTTTTTATCCTGCTTTTTCTTCAGAACAATGCTTTCTTTTAACTCACTTGATGATATTTCATATTCAAAGTCAACATTTGCAAAGACGTTTTCGTATGCAACCGAGCCATTTGTGCCCTCCACCTTAAGGGGGCTTTTCTCTTCCTTGGTTGCTGTTTCAAATATGCTTGCCCTTGAAAGAGTTGTTTCGGCTGCTTGAAGGCTTTTTAGCTCCTCTTTTTCAACGACCTTGCCGTTCACGGCTTTCAGACCGTTTTGACCCTCTTTTGGTGCAAACTCTATTTCATACCCGTTTGTTTCAACGCTGATTTTGTTGCTTTCATCCGCTTTAAGGCTTTGCGGAAGCTCAACGGGTTTATCTGTGTTCTTAGTTTTGAATTTTGAAGCGCCCGTTTCTTTTTCTGTTGTGGCGGCAAGGCTGTTATCAATTTCAAGCCACTCGCCGTTTTTCTCATAATGAACGGGGTAACCGTACTGCGCCGCAAGAATACTGCCGTCGCTTTGGCGGAAATATTTCACGTCTTTTTTACGGAGCTCTGTAATCTCGTCCAGAATTTCAACCTTTTGCTTCAAAGAACCGTTTACTTCGTTTTGAGATGCTTCTTCGCTACCCTCGGTGACATATGCTGCCAACGTTGGGTATGCTGTCGTGAAAACACCCATGAAGATTAATACCGATAACACTACCGATATGCACTTTAACACAGGATTTTTCAGAATGCTTTGTTTCATTTTAGTTTCTCCTTTCATTGGTTTCTTTTTGATGCTCACGATTTGTGCCGATTTTTTTGTCAGCACCTACATCAGCTAAAAAAACCACCGGACTCACCTCTTTCTTTTTAAAATTCCCCTATGGATAAAGAAATTTTTATTTTCTTCACCCGATATATTTTTAACCTTCACCCATATATGTAAAAAATTTCAATATTACTACAATTTTTTTTGAAAAATTTTTTAGTTTTTCACACATTTGTATGGTTGCATAAATACATACACCCAGAATTGTGCAAAACGCAAAAGCGGGACGGTCAAGACCGTCCCATTTTTAGTTGCAAGTGGCAAGTTGAAAGTTGCAAGTTTCGGGGCACTGCGTGCCGATTGTATTGATTTGTTGTTGGGACAGGTAATGTAGGGGCGGGTCTTGACCCGCCCGAAAATAAGTGCATCAATTTCTACAGCGGGACGGTCAAGACCGTCCCCTACTGGCGGATGGCAGCTAAACAACTTGCGCCCCTCAACTTGCAAAAAACCTCTTTGCCGATTAAAGCAAAGAGGTTTTTTGAATTATAGAATTATAAAATTATAAATTACAGCTTCATTGCAACGTCCCAAGCCTTCCAGATAACTGTGCGAAGGTTGCCAACTTTAAGAGCGTCACCGATAATGTGAACGTGCTTGCTCTTTTCAGCGATGGGAGCGGGCTTGTAGCCAACAGAAAGAATAACGCTGTCTGCGGGGATTGTTTCTGTTTTGCCGTCTTTTGTCATAACTGTTACGCTTGAATCTGTGATTTCAGTTGTTTTTGTTTCAAGGTAAACAGGAACCTTATTTGTTTTGAAGAAGTCACGAAGATAGCTTGTGTTAGCAAGTGCAACACCGGGAGTTGTGATAAGGTCATCCTGCATCTCAACAATTGTGGGATTTTTGCCCTGAAGATAAAGCTCATATGCAATTTCGCAACCTGTAAGGCCGCCACCGACAACTGTAACATTCTGACCAACTTCTTTATTACCAAGAAGGTAATCAACAGCTTCAATAGCCTTGTCTGCGCCCTTAACGGGAATCTTGTTGGCAACGGAGCCGGTTGCAACGATAACCTCGTCTGCGCCGAGAGAAGCGATATCTTTAACTTCTGTGTTCATGTGGATTGTGATTGCATCGTATCTCTTAACCTCACGGTTGTACCATGCGATAAGGTCACGGTCTTTTTCTTTGTATGAGGGAGCAGCCGCAGCAATGAACACACCGCCGAGCTTGTCGGTTTTTTCATAAAGGTCAACCTTGTGGCCTCGCTTTGCACAAACGATCGCAGCCTCCATACCACCGATACCGCCGCCGATGATAGCAATTTTCTTGCTCTTCTTAGCGGGCTCGATTTTATATTTCTTGGACTGCATTGTTTTGGGGTTAAGGGCACAACGTGAAAGACCCATTGTGTCGAAAAGGTCCTGAGTATTTGCATGACCCTTGGATGATGAGAAGTTGAAGCAGCCTGCGTGACAGCAGATACAGGGCTTGATTTCTTCTACTCTGTCTTCAATAAGCTTTGTAATCCATTCGGGGTCTACAAGGAAATGACGCGCAACGCCTACAGCGTCGATTAGTCCGTCTTCGACCGCTTTAGCGCCAATATCTGCTTCCATTCTTCCTGCACAAACCACAGGAATATCAACAAACTTCTTT
>JAZRPC010000029.1:0-1651 GCA_045649005.1 Acutalibacteraceae bacterium | reverse complement strand
AGAACGAACAAACCGAGCAAAAACAAGGCTTCAGACTTGTTTTTGTTTGCCCGAAGGCGTACAAAGGTACGTCGAGTGGCGAGGTTTGTTTGTAGCACAAAACACAAGAATTTCGTTCTTTATTAAAAAATAGGACTTTTATAGGCTTTAAACCTAATAAAAGTCCCTTTATTTATATAGTTTTGTGTGGTCTGCGCTTTTTTTACAGCCCCTTATAGTCTGACTTTAAAAACTAATTTGTGGGCTGTTTCGCTTGCGGGATTCTTTCGGCAGGGTGCGTGAGCACCCTCGGGGAAGAATACTGCGAAGTAACCCTTTCACAGCTCAAAGAACTGACCGTTTGGGGCATCCATAAAGGCGATGTCGCAGCCCTCCTTGAAATCCTCAGTTACGGTGCATTCCTTTGTGTTTGCCCAACCGAAGTTTTCGGCGCCGTCAAACATAACCTGCACATCGGCATATTCCTTGTGTGCCTCGTATTTGAGAGGATTATCGGGGTTTACGGTATATGTAGCCACATTGCACCACATATTGTCGCCGTCGATATCAATTCTGCCCTCAGCGAAAGGAGCTTTGCAGAAAGCGTTGTATTGCTCCGCTACCTTTTCAAAGCCGGGAAGCTTGCTGAAATAAAGGTCCATATTTTCTACTTTGTCGTAAATCATAAGTCAACCTCACCAAGCATAATTTTTCTTTCCATCTTTTCGTTTTCGGGAAGAGTTGCGTTGTAAAGAACTGTCCATGCAATAACTCCGGCGAAAGCAAGGGGGATAAACCAGAAAGAGGAGGAAAGCTCAAGAACCTCAATGCTACCGATCATATCTGCAAATGATGTGCCGAGAAGTGTTGAGAATTTAATAGAACCGTCAAGAATAGGTGCGGCTACAGCCTCAAAGCATTCGGGAATTATCATTGAAAAGCCGATACCTGCGATGCAAGCGTAAATAACCTTGCGGTTGTTTTTGCAAGCAAAGGCACAAACAGCGGCAGCTATGGCGCAAATTGCAACAGCAACCATTGCAACCATAAGGACGAGAGCAGGATTGAGCACAACACCTAACTCCTCCATAATATTGCCGTCACCCTCAAATCCGCTTATTGAGTCAATCAATTTGCTGAACTCATAAAGCGAGGTTGTGTCGCCGAGGTGAGTGGGGGTAGTACCGCCGTTTTGCTTGATGAATTCGGAGAAAGAGCTGATGTTCAAAAGCTCGCCGATGCTGAAAAGAGCCTCAAGACCGGCAGAAGCCATTGAATATGTGAAGTTTGCGCCAAAAATCATAAGGGGAATAGAAGCCAATGCACCAAGAGCGGCGATTATTTTATAAACGTATTTCATTGTTTTCTGTCCTTTCGGAATTATTTTTTCCAGGATGAATTAAGCTGAACAGTACGGTTGAAAAGGGGGGCTTCGGGAGTTGAATCTTTATCAACACAGAAATAACCGTTTCTCATAAACTGGAAGGAATCAAGAGACTTTGCATCCTTGAGTCTTTCTTCAATAAGGCACTCCTTCAAAACAATAAGTGATTCGGGGTTGATTGCGTTGACAAATTCATCATCGGGAACGCCTGCAGGGTCTTCAACGTTGAAAAGTCTGTCATAAAGTCTGACCTCTGCCTTGAATGCCTTGGGGCCTGCCCAATGGATT
>JAZRPC010000028.1:0-6394 GCA_045649005.1 Acutalibacteraceae bacterium | reverse complement strand
GCCCCGAAACTTGCCACTTGCAACTTGCCACTTGCCACTCAACAAAGTGATAGGCTTCACGCAATAAACTCGTTATTTATGTTTTGCTTTAAAAATTTTGACAACTCACTATTTGAGAGATTCATTGAAACAGCCAAAAGAGTTTTTACATATGTCATTTCGGAGGTCATACCGTAGACGCCTGTTGCACCGCTTTCAAGGGCGGCTTTTGTGGATTCGTATTTATAGGCTTCCTCGCTACAAGGCTCAAGAATCACCGAAATATTTTTTTGAGAACACTTTTTAGTGAAGCTCTGCAAGGCAGTCTCCCCCACAGAGCCCGTCTGAGTGCTTACGCAAACACTCTGGCTGTGATATGTGCCGTGGACAACAGCTTTTATATTTTCAAGATTGAACGCATTATAATCCAAGCCAACGTATGGAGTAATTTTCAGCACTCCGCCGCTGATTTCGTTAAAACTATTCAGCATATCGGATTTTCGGAATTCAACACCCTCAAAAACAGGGTCTTCTTCAATAATTTCCGTCTGAGTTTTGCTGAAGAAATCATCAGAATAGCAGGCGCACTGCTCCAGATGTGCGCCATAGTGCACAAAGCATCTGCCGTCGGAGTTTTTATAAACCGCATAGACGTTTGGCTTCACCGATTTCATAATAAGCTCAACTGCAACCTTGAAATTCAGATTGCCGTTTGCCTCACTCTGTGACAAATCAAATTGACTGGAAACGAGCATTACCGGAATGCCGATATCACCGAGTGTCAGCGACAATAAAGCAGAGGTAAACGCCAGCGTATCTGTTCCGTGAAGAATTATCACACCGTCGTATTCGTCAAACCTTTTGAAATCACGAAAAAAGCCCAAAAGAACATTCCATTTCTCAACGGTCATATTCTCGCTGAGGATATTAAGAGGCATTTCCTCATCAAAATGAACATCGGCAAACCGTGAACCGCTATTTCTGAAATTTTCAACAATAACTCTGTTGGCTTTTTTTACATCTGCACCCAATTTATCGGTTTTTTCGTTTTTGAAGGAACAAATTGTTCCCCCTGTGAAAACGAGAAGGATTTTATTTTTCATAATTTCTCACTTAATACTTCAGTGTGGCAAGAAAACTCCTGCCACACTGATTTTTTAATTATTTAGATAATTTTTCTGCAAGCAGTCTGTTGATTGTTGCAGGGTCACCCGTGCCTCTGAGTTCACGCATAACGCCGCCGAAAAGAGCCTGCATAGCTTTTGTTTTGCCACCCTTGTAGTCTGCAACTGCCTGGGGATTTTCAGCAATAACCTTATCAATAACAGCCTCGATAGCGGAAGAATCCGTCTGAGCGTTAAGGTTATTCTTTTCGCAATATTCAACAGGGTCAACATCCTCGCTGAGAACTGCGGCAAGAACCTTTTTACCTGCGTTTCTTGTGATTTCACCGTTATTGGTGAGCTCGATGATTTTCGCCAATTTCTCGGGCGCAATTTCAAGATCCTTTGCCAGCTTGCCATTTTTACGAAGAATACCCATACAATCCGTGAGAATCCAGCCTGCGCCGACCTTGGCATCGATACCCAATTTTATGATAGCATCAAGAGTTGTGCTGAGCTTGAGCTCGGCAACGAGGGCAGAAGCCTCCTTCTCCTGAATACCGAGTGATTTATATTTTTCAATCTGCTCGGAGCTTGTTGCGGGCATACTTGCTTTGATTTCGTTGAGCCATTCGTCATCAATGATAACGGGCATAACGTTGGGGTCGGGGAAATAGCGGTAATCTGCCGCTGTTTCCTTGTTACGCATAGGGAATGTTCTCTTTTTGACATCGTCCCAACGGCGAGTTTCCTGAACAAGAACCTCTGTGTGACGTTCAAGGGCATCTATGTGACGGATAGCCTCTTTGTTGATTGCTTCCTCGATAGATGTTAATGAACTCATATTTTTGATTTCTGCACGAACACCGAGAACATCTGAGCCCTCGGGGCGAACAGAAATGTTGATATCGCAACGCATTGCACCCTCTTCACACTCTGAAATGCCTGCAAACTGAAGCTTTGCCTTGAGTGTTTTGAGGTATGTGATAACCTCTTCCGCACTACGGAAATCGGGCTTTGAAACAATTTCGATAAGGGGCACGCTTGTTCTGTTGTAGTCAACGAGTGATGAATCGTTTGTGTGAACAAGCTTACCTGCGTCCTCTTCAACGTGAATCTGCTTTATACCAATCTGGCGAACACCTGCTGAGGTTTCAACGTCAACAAGACCCTCAACGCAGATGGGATGGAACCACTGTGTTGTCTGGTAAGCAGCAGGAAGGTCGGGGTAATAATAGCTCTTTTTATCGAATGTTGTATATTGATTGATTTTGCAGTTAAGCATAAGACCCGCCTTAACCGCAAGCTCTATTGCGTGCTTGTTTGTAACGGGAAGCATACCGGGCATACCACAGCAAGCAGGACAAACGCAATCGTTGGGTTCGTCTGCGCTGGAGTGACCGCCGCAAGAGCAGAAAAGCTTTGAATTTGTTGAAAGCTCAACGTGAGTTTCAAGACCGATTACTACTTCGTATCCCATTTATTTCGCCTCCTCTACGCTGTGAGCAATACTGAGAAGTGTGCTCTCTTTAAATGAATCAGCAATAAGCTGAACACCTTTTGTTACAACTGCGGGCATACCTGTAAGAGACGGTATTGCAGTATAAATGCTTTCGCCAAAAACCTTGCCGAAGGAATCCTTCAAGTCGTATTCGGGGAAGGTGCTGACGCTTGCAACAGGTGTGAGAATTGCATCATAGGATGCAAGAAGCTTTTTAACCTCGTCTGTTACAACACGGCGGATTCTCATAGCCTTGTCGTAGCAGATTTCGTATCTACCCTTTGAAAGAACGTCTGAGCCGTAGAGAATTGTTGCCTTTGCAAGGAAGCCCATACCCTCGGTTCTTGTGTTCATATAAAGGTCGTCAATATTTTTATATGTGGGTGTGCGGTAGCCGTACTTCACACCATCAAATTTTGAAACGTTGTTGCAGGTTTCAGCCGCAAGAAGAATCTGCCAGGCTGTCTGAGCCTGTGAAACGAGTGCAAATGAAACGCTTTCAACTGTTGCACCCTGTTTCTTGAGTTCTTCCGCATAGTCGTTAACGGCATTTTTAACATCATCGCTTGCAGAATCAAGAAGCTCTTTGATGATGCAGATTTTTTTGCCTTTAACATCTTCGTTTACGGAATAATCATATTTTTCTGCCTTATCGCTTGTGCCGTCTTTTGAGTCGTGGCCTGCAATAACGCCGAGAATTTCTGCAAGCTTTTCGGCATTTTTTGCTGTTACGCCAATCTGCTCGCCCGAGCAAGCGCAAGCAATCACGCCGTATCTTGAAACTGTGCTGTAGGTGGGCTTTATGAAATCCACACCGCAAACAGCGGCACCACGGCGGGGTGTACCGTTAAGGTCAACGCTGAGAGCTGCCTCAACCTCACCGCTTGCAACAAGTGAAGCGGCGGCGCCGACAAGGTTGCCGTTTTCTGTGGTTGCACCATAATATGAGGTTTCACCCAGAAGGTCAAGACCGAACTCACCGATGTTTGTTTTACCAGAAACTGCATAACCGTTTTTCTCAAGTCTTTCAACAGCTTCGGCGCTGAAAAGAGGCTTGAAGCCATCAAGAATATGTGAGCCTGCAGACGCAAGAACGTCTTTGACAAGAATGTTATCGTCAACGGCGATTTTACCTGTTTTATTAATTTCAGTAATATATTTCAATCTTAACACCTCACTTTACAACCTTCGGCACAATCCAACTGTCTTCGTTGCTCTCGGGAGCGCCTTTGAGAAGGTCTGCCCTTGCGAAGGGTTGTTTGCGCACGTCTTCACGCAGAACGTTGAACATAGGTGCAACGTATATCATCGGCTCAACCTCATCGGTATTGACAGCACCGAGGCTATCCTCTGCCGATTTCATATCACCGAAAATTGCTTTCATTGTTTTTTCTTCGTCATCTGTGAGCTTGATTTCGTTCACAGACTGAAGGTCTTTGAGCTTCTGCTCAAGGGTAACTACCTTTTCGCCCTTTGCTTCACCCTCACTCTGAATTGTTGCAGAAGAAGTGCCGACAACTGACTGAGCCGCCTCGGTACCTCTGATAGCAACGTTTGCTTCAAAGAGCTGCATTTCGCTGACAGGTGACGGAGCACCGAGCATCTGATCCTGTGCATTACCATCAAGGGGGAACACAATAACGTCACGGATTGTTTCGGTGTCTTCAAGAAGCATAATCATTCTGTCAACACCGGGAGCCATACCTGCGTGGGGCGGAGCACCGTACTGGAACGCTTCATAAAGAGCGCTGAAGCGTGCGGCAAGCTCCTCCTCGCTGTAGCCTGCGATTTCAAAGGCTTTTCTCATAATCTCAACGTCGTGGTTTCTCACAGCACCTGACGCAAGCTCAATACCGTTACAAACAAGGTCATACTGATAAGCAAGAACCTCTGTGGGGTCTTTTGTGAGAAGTGCCTCAAGACCGCCCTGGGGCATTGAGAAGGGGTTATGAGTGAATATTGTTTTGCCTGTGCTGTCGTCAATTTCATACATGGGGAAATCAACAACGAAGCAAAATTCAAATCTGTTTTTATTTATGAGCTCAAGCTCATTACCGAGCCAATCACGCACACCGCCCGCATTTTTTGCGGCAACATCCTCTGCCATATCGCAGATGAAGAAGATTGTTTCGCCCTCTTTAAGACCTGTGAGCTCAACGATTTCTTTTTTCTGTGCTTCGTCAAGCTTTTTAACGATGGGGTCATCCTTGAATTCGCATTTTTCTGCATCAAGAAGAGTAATGTGTGCCAGACCCTGCATACCGAGTTTTTTCTGTGCAAAGGCAAGAGATTTGTCGAAGAACCATCTCTCATTTTTACAAGGTGCAACAATAGCTCTTACAACCTTACCCTTGAATACGGGGAAGTTAACTGTTTTGAAGAACTCTGTCAAATCGCAGATTTCAAGGGGGTTTCTGAGGTCGGGCTTGTCGGAGCCGTATTTGAGCATAGCCTCTTTAAAGGTGATATGTCTGAAGGGCTCAGCGCTGACAGGCTCGTGGTGACCCTGGAACTCCTTGAAGATTGCTCTGATTACTCTTTCGCAAACTGCAAGAACCTCTTCCTGAGTGGCGAAAGCCATTTCAAAGTCGAGCTGATAGAATTCACCGGGTGAACGATCTGCACGTGCATCCTCATCACGGAAGCAGGGAGCGATCTGGAAATATCTGTCAAAGCCCGACACCATAAGAAGCTGCTTGAACTGCTGAGGTGCCTGGGGAAGAGCATAGAATTTGCCGGGGTGCTTACGGCTGGGAACAAGGAAGTCTCTTGCGCCCTCGGGTGATGAGGCTGTGAGAATAGGTGTCTGAATCTCGAGGAAGCCCTCATCCTCCATAAGTCTTCTCATATATCTGATAATCTGAGAACGGCGAACAATGCTTGCGCTGACCTTGGGGTTTCTGAGGTCAAGGAAGCGGTTTTTAAGGCGAAGATTTTCGTTTGAGGTTTTTGATGAGAAAATCTCAAAGGGAAGATCCTTTACGCATTTGCCGAGAACGGCGAAGCTGTTAACGATAAGCTCAACCTTACCTGTATCGATATTATTATTTACTGTTTCCTCATCCCTGAGAGATACAGTACCTTTGACGGAGATAACTGTTTCGATTTTGTTGCTGTCGAGTTTTTCGATCATTTCAGGGTCGTTGACAACAAGCTGTGTAATACCCGTGTAATCACGAAGGTCGATAAACAAAACGCCGCCGTGGTCACGCTTGGAATGAATCCAGCCTGCAAGTTCAATTTCCTGACCGACATGAGATTCTCTTATGTCGTTACAAAAATGACTTCTGTACATCGTTTGCCTCCTATATAAATGAAAATTTTAACAAAAATAAAAAGCCCCGAGAATTCCTAAGAATTCTCGGGACGAGTAAATAAATTAACCCGCGGTGCCACCCGTTTTGAAGCATTGAAAAATGCAACCACTTTCAATATGAAATTTTACCGCCAAGGGAGTGTTCCCGAGTTTACTACTCATTCGAAATGCGCTTTCAGTCCACGACGCATTATCCCTACCGAACTTTCCAAGAAAACTGAGTCTCCGTGTAAGATTATATCACTTGATTTTTCATTGTCAAGATTTTTTTGATTTTTTTGAAATCCAAATTATTGAAGCCTTCTCCTATATTATATGTAAAATATCAATAAAAAATATATTTTTGTTTCAATTTGACTTTAAGATAAATGTAGGTTAATATTAAAGTAAAATGAACGGAGGGTTTTCATGAAATATTTAGCGGCACTTGTTGCATTCTGTCAGGTATTTTTATATTCGGTGGGTATTTTCTCCGCCGATACCGATATATCATAC
>JAZRPC010000027.1:0-11988 GCA_045649005.1 Acutalibacteraceae bacterium | reverse complement strand
ATTATAAAAAAATTCCCCGATTGACCTTGTGTCAATCCGGCTTTTGTTTTTTAACAAAAAGGCGTTAAAGGCATAGAATGTATAGAAAGATTTGCGTAAAGTGGGGGCGGTGGTTAAGAAAATTTAGCTTAACCCGCAGAGTAGCCAAACCTTTGAATGATTTATCATTCTGCCTTTTCGCTTTATATAGATTTTTCCGCAAAAACACCCTGAACAACCGAGGTTGCTCAGGGTGTTTTTTAAAGCTTTTTGAGAACGTTAAGAACGATGTCTGAAAATGCGGTGATATCTGTTTTTACAGAGTTGGTGTAATCTTCAACACCAACGTCGTCAGCGCTGTCGGAAATTTTTCTTATGCTCACAAAGGGCACGTCGAGAAGGTAGCAAACAGCACCGAGGGCGCCGCTTTCCATATCAAAAGCATTGATGCCGAAAATTTCTTTATATTTCTGACCAAGCTCTTTATTTGTGAGAAAGAAATCGCCTGTGCCAAGCTTTCCGTGCTTGAAGCCTTCAACCGAGCAGGCGGCTTTATGAAGAGCATTGTCGCATTTGTATATGTAATCATCCTGACCGGGCTTCTGACCGGGGAGTCTGCCGATGGGGGTCAGGTCAAAGTCACACTCAACGCAGGAGTCTGAAACAACAATATCGCCCTTGAATACGCCCGAAACCGCACCGCTCCAGCCTGTGTTGATTACGCCGTCAAATTTATCGTGGTTAAGAGCAAGCGATGCACCCATAGCCGCATTAACCTTGCCTATTCCGAAGCAGACAGCGGTGCATTGGTTGTTGTTGTATGAAAAATCAAAGGCGGGCATATGGTTGATTTTATATTCTTTTTCAACAATGTCGCCAAGACTGTTTTTGCAGGGGTCAAATTCGTCAATGTCAGCAATAAGAATAAGGTATTTCATATTATTTGCCCTCGCTTTCAAGTGCGTTTTTAAGTGCGATTGCAAGCTGGTCGGGGCAGGATGTGGATTTGAAGCCACAGCGGATTCCCGAAACGGCGGTTATGATTTCTTCTGCCGGTTTACCCTCGCAAAGTGCGGCGATTCCCTGAAGATTGCCGTGGCAACCGCCTGTGAATTTAACATTTTTCACGATGCCGTCTTCAATATCAAAGGTAAGGCTTCTTGAACAAACGCCCTGGGGTCTGAAATTATATGTCATTTTTTATTTCCTCCGTGTTATTGTTTTGCGCTAACAACCCGAATGCCTCCTCAAGAGTGTCGAGGGCGGTCTGTCGGGGTGCTTTTTTGAGTGTGATATAGGGCTTGGGCCCTGTGGAAACAAGGATTCTGCCACGCATACCTTTAACAAGCACGGCTACCTTTTCCATATCCACCTTTTCAACGTAAAGTAAAAGGCTGTTGCTGTTCTGTTTTATTTCATATACTCCTGCCGCTGATGCGGAATTTCTCAGAAGTGAAATCCGCACGAGTCCCGAAACGCTTTCTGGTGGTTCGCCGAAGCGGTCAATAAATTCATCAATAACATCCATTGAATCTTCCCGGGTTTTTATATCTGCAATTCTTCGGTACATAGAAAGGCGCTGTGGCAGGCTTTCTATGTAGGTTTCGGGGATGTATGCGTCAATGGTTATGTCAATAAGACATTCCTTTGGTGTTGTGTCGGGGAGCTCGCCCTTTTCCTCAAGCACAGCCTCCTGCAGAAGCTTCATATACATATCGTAGCCGACAGATTCCATATGGCCGTGCTGTTCAGCACCGAGAAGGTTGCCAGCACCTCTGATTTCAAGGTCACGCATGGCAATTTTGAAGCCTGAGCCGAATTCGGTATATTCACGTATAGCCGTCAGACGCTTTGTTGCAATCTCCGAAAGGGCGGATTTCGGCGGGAAGGTGAGGTATGCAAAGCCACGCCTTGCAGACCTGCCCACTCTGCCTCGTATCTGGTGAAGCTGTGCAAGACCGAGACGGTCTGCATTTTCAATAATCAGGGTGTTTGCGTTGGGTACGTCCACGCCTGTTTCAATTATTGTGGTGCAGACAAGAATATCTATTTCACCGTCAAGAAGACTACGCCACACCTCTGAAAGCTCATCCTCACTCATTTTGCCGTGACCGATACCGATGTTGGCATCGGGGAGCCATTCCTTGAGAGTTGCGGCTGTTTTTTCAATTGTTTCAACCTTGTTGTGCAGGTAATATACCTGCCCGCCACGTCGGAGCTCTTTTGATATAGCCTCAGCAATAACAGACCAATCGTGCTGCAGAACATAAGTCTGAACGGGGAACCGGTCTTGAGGAGCTTCTTCAATAACAGACATATCACGTATGCCCGACATCGCCATATTCATAGTTCTGGGGATGGGTGTTGCCGAAAGAGTAAGGCAGTCAACCTTGGGGTAAAGCTCCTTGAGCTTTTCTTTCTGACCAACACCGAAGCGTTGCTCCTCGTCAACTATAATAAGACCCAGATCTTTGAATTTTATATCCTTCGAAATAAGTCGGTGAGTTCCCACGATTATGTCGATGGAGCCACGTTTAAGGTCTTTTATAATTTTAGTCTGCTCCTTAGCCGTTCTGAAGCGTGAGAGCATTTGTGCCTCTATGGGGAAGCCCTCAAATCGTCTGATTATTGTGTTGTAATGCTGAAGAGCAAGAATGGTTGTGGGCACAAGTATTGCACATTGCTTGCCGTCGGCAATACATTTGAATGCCGCTCTTAACGCAACCTCGGTTTTGCCGAAGCCAACGTCACCGCACAGGAGTCTGTCCATAGGCACGGATTTTTCCATATCACGCTTTATTTCGTTGATTGTGCGCAGCTGGTCGTCGGTTTCCTCGTATTCGAAACGGCGCTCAAAGTCGTTCTGCATATCAATATCGGGTGAGAAAGCGTGACCCTGAAGTGAAAGACGTTGCGAATAGAGCTTTATTAATTCCTTTGCCATATTTTTGGCAGAGGTTTTAACACGTTGCTTGAGCTTTTCCCAATCGTGACCGCCAAGGTGCGAAAGCTTCAACGTTTTTGTTTCTTCACGGGGGCCGATGTATTTTGTTACAAGGTCAAGCTGGGTTACGGGTACGTACAAAGCCCCGCCCTTTGCATAGAGAATGTGTATATAATCCTTTATGTGGCCGCTTGCCTCGATTTTTTTGATTCCGTTGAAAACACCGATACCGTGAACAGAGTGAACAACGTAATCACCCTTTGAAAGCTCCTCAAGGCTCTGTATTGCATTTGCCGCCTTGTAGTTCTTTTTGCGTTTTTGCTTTGAAAGTGTTCGTTGCCCCTTTGAATATGAAAAAATATCAAAGCCTTCCGAGGGGAAGAAATAGCCCGATGATAAGCTGCCCGGTAGTACGTTGACCGTTTTTGTGAGAAATTCTTTTGGCAGAACGGGACAGAAAAGCGCTTTAATATCTTCGTTTTCAAGCGCCTCTGCAAGAGCGTAGGCGGCTTTCTGCGTTCCTGCAAAAATGATGCAGGTTTTATTTTTGTTTAAAGCGGGTCGTAAATCGTCTGTCAGCGTTTCAAGGGAGCCGTTCCACATCGGGTTTTGCTGAACGCTGAATGTGAAAAGTGCTTTTACAGGTGTGTCAAAGCTACCACGTGCAAGGTTATCTGCGTAAATTGCGTTACGCTTTTCATAAATGTTAAGAAGCTCGGGGAATGTAAGCGAAAATCTGTCGAGCCCTTTAGAAAGCACGCCGTTTTCAAACTGCGCCTTGATTTCTTGCTGAAGAAGCTTTGACGAGCTCTGAACCTTTTCTTTTACAGACGAGGTTTCGCTTATGAAAAGCAAATCCTCACTACAATAGTCGAAAATTGATTCGGGGGAGCTATATGCAAGTGAAAGGTATTTGTCAACGGATTGCAGCTTGATTCCGGAGCTGAGATATTCGCAATCCTTTAAAAGGAGCTCCTTTGCCTTTCGTGAGCCTTTACCCGAAAGATTTTTTGCGTGCTCCTCAATTTTTTCTTTTAAAGCGAGATCGCTGTCAAAAAGAATCTCTGTTGCCGGAACAATTTCGCAATACTCCAGGGCATCAACACGCCTTTGTGTTGAAACGTCAAAGGTTGAAACTGTGTCAACCTCGTCACCCCAAAGCTCGATTCTTATGGGGTATTCGCTTTCGGCGGGAAAGAAATCAACAATACCGCCCCTTATGGCAAATTGACCCACACCCTCAACTGAATCTGTTCTTTTAAAGCCTGCGGCGGTAAGGTGCCACGAAAGGGCTTGTGTTGAAATTTCATCGCCGGGGCAGATTTTTCTGATGCGTTTTGAAAGCTCGTCACGGGGGATGGTGAGCTGTAAAGCGGCCTCTGCCGAGCAGGCGATTACAGAATAATCGTTTTTGAGAATTTTACAAAGCACCCTGAGCCTTAATTGCTCGTATTCACGGGATTGACCTTGTGAAGAGTCAAATGAAAAATCTCTTGCGGGGTAGAAGAGCGCTTCCTGAGTGTTGCCAAAAAATTCGTTTATGTCTGTTGTGAATCTTCTTGCAGCGGCTTCGTCGGGCAACACAACAAGCGCCTTGCGGGATAAATCCTCACAAAGCGAGTGAACAACGTGTGCTTTTGATGCACCGGGCAAGCCGATTAAACCAACGGCGCCCTTTTGTGCTCTGATATTTTGCACCGCATCATTGTACGGGGCACAGCTTTTCAGAAGTGTTGCAAAACAGGACATATAAACCTCAGGAGTTGAATTTTGACATTGCGCCGTCGATGTCGCCGTTTATTATGTACTCGAGAGCATCGCAGGCGTCGGAAATAGCGTTACGCATAGGTGGTATGTCTTTTTTTGGAATATTTGCAAGCACCCAGTCCGCAAGGTCGTAATCGGGGTGGGGCTTTGCACCAACACCTAGCTTGATTCTCGGGAAGCCTTCGCTGCCGAGATGGCTGATGATGCTTTTTATTCCGTTGTGACCGCCGGCGCTGCCTTTTCTTCTGATGCGAAGCTTGCCGGGTTCAAGAGAAATATCGTCATAAATAACAATGACGTTTTCCGGTGGGATTTTGTAGAATGATGCGCACTCAGCAACGGCTGTGCCGCTGTTGTTCATCATTGTCTGGGGCTTCATCACAAGAACACGCTTGTTGCCTATTTTTGTGTCGCCTATAAGGGCGTGAAATTTCAGTTTTTTTACAGGAAAGCCCAGCTTATCCTCAAGATAAGTTACGCACAGAAAGCCCGCATTGTGGCGGGTTGTTTCGTATTTTGCGCCCGGATTTCCCAAGCCGACAATAAGGTATTCATAGGTTGAAGAGCTGTCTTTTTTGAATTTGTTGAACATTTTAAAATTCCTTTATTTTTTGTGTTGCCTTTCGTATGGCTTTTTTATATTAACCCAATCGTTTTTCACAGTCTGCCTTGATCTTGCAAGTGCAAGGGCATTATCGGGCACATCTTCGGTTATCGTGCTCCCTGCGGCGGTGAAGGCGTTTTCGCCAACGGTTACAGGGGCAACAAGGTTTGTGTTGCAACCGATAAACGCACCGTCCTTTACAACTGTGCGGAATTTGTTTTTGCCATCGTAGTTGACTGTTACGCAACCGCAACCGAAGTTTACGTTTTTGCCCACGTCGGAGTCGCCAACGTAAAGAAGGTGGGGGAGCTTTGAGCCATCGTCAACGGTTGAGTTTTTAACCTCAACAAAATTGCCGATGTGGACGTTGTCTGCAATTTTCGTGTTGGGGCGGATGTGAACAAACGGGCCACACGTTACACCGCTACCCACAACTGAATTGTAGCATTGGGTATTGTTGAGCTTTGTGTTTTCTCCCACGGTTGAATCACTGATGTAGGAATTTGGACCAATGACACAATTTTTGCCGATTGTGCATTTGCCGAGAATGATTGTTCCTGGGAAGATAAGGGTTCCTTTTTCGATTGTTGAAGACGGTTCAATTATTATTCCGTCAAAGCAGGGGATGTTTACTCCGCTTTCAACAAGGGCAGTGAGTATTTCAAGTCGTTCGGTATTGTTTATCATAAAAAATCTCCTCACGATTAATTATTTCACCAACTAAATATATTATCATATTTTATAATATTTTTCAAGTTGGGTTGCTATGATGGGTATTCTCGTATTTGTTACGCTATTATCCCAAAAAAATGTTGATTTGTTCACGTTTGGGGTGTATAATTAAAAATGGATAAAAAGGAGGGGTGAGCTTGAGTAAAAAAACTAAACGCTTTTTTATTTTTGCCGTTGCGGTTTTGTTAACTTTTGTTGCGGGCTTTATCCTTCCGTGGTTGTCACAGCTTTCGCCGGGTTTTCTGGGTGGTGCACCTGTTGTTGACGGTATGCTTGACGGAGTTGTGGTTGAAGGCGGCAAAGACATATATCTCAGCGGCGAATGGCAATTTTTTAAAGGTAAACATATTATAACCCAAAATCTTGAAAATATTGAGCCGGATTCATACGTTAAAGTTCCGTCGCCATGGACTGAGTATGAGGTGGACGGGCACAAGCTCAATAACGGAGGCAACGCAAGCTACCGTGCATATATAAAGAAAATTGATGCAAAAGAGCCGTTTGTTGTCACCGTGCCCAATGTTCCCGGTCAATGTAAGGTTTTTGTGGATGGTGAATGCGTTTTTTCAAACCGTGGCTTTTATGCCGACGACGTGACGTTGACTGCAGGCACATATTCGCAGCCTGTGACGCCGGATTTCGAGTGTAATTCTACCCACGAAATTGTAATTGAAATGACCTGCGAGTATTCAAGCGGGTTGACAACAATCCCCGTTCTTTCTGAATACGAGCATTTTCAAAGCAGTACGATGACGAATCTTGCGCTCAGATACCTTTTGGTGGGTATTGTGCTGTTCTTTGCATTGGCTGTTCTTCTTTTCACTATTATGAGAAAGGATATGAACATTCAGATATGGCTTGTTGTTTTGTGCGTTGCGTTTATTTTCAGAATGCTCATTTCAAACACTGGCTATCTTGCGTCGTACAGGATTTTCGGTGGCATTAACTATGAGATAATGGTGAGCCTTGTGTTTGTCAGCACATACATAATAAAGCTTTCGATGATGATGCACCTTAACAATACTGCAAGGCTTAACATAAAACAGAACACAATTGTGTTTATTTCTGCATTGTTTCTGATATGTGCCTTTGTGCCGTATTTCCTGTATGATTATATTTACGTTGCAGATGCTTATATATGGCTTCAATCTGTGCCGTATATTCTTGATATTGTTATGATATACAAGCTGTCGGAGGCTATTGCCGAAAAGAAACGTTTTTCGGCTGTTCACCTTGTGGCATATTGTATAACGGCGGCGGCAATAATAATCGACAACTACTTTATTAACGGCTATATTTCGGGAACGGTGTCTTGGGTAATGCCCACGGCATGCGTTGTGTTCATCAGCTGTATGGTGCTTGTTCACTTTGTTGAAACTGTTGACGCTTTCTCAAAAGCCAAAGAAGCGGCACGACTTTCAAGAGAGCTGAGCGATATAAATATGACGCTTATGCTCAGCCAGATTCAGCCCCACTTCTTATATAATGCGCTGAATACTATAAAATACTTAACCAAAAAAGACCCCAAAGCGGCAGAAACGGCAATAGTCAAGTTTTCAAACTATCTCAGGGCAAATATGGATTCTTTAACACAAAAGGAGCCGATACCCTTTGAAAACGAGCTCGAGCACGTTAAAAACTATATATCTATTGAGAGGCTACGCTTTGCGGACAGGCTAAGCGTTGAGTATGATATCAGCTTTTCGGATTTTAAAATACCCCCGTTAACGGTTCAGCCCATTGCAGAAAATGCAATAAAACACGGCGTTAATCAGCGACCCGAGGGCGGAACGGTTAAAATCTCCGCCTATGAAGAGGGTGGCAACGCCGTAGTTGTTGTTGAAGACAACGGTGTGGGCTTTGATATTAATCAGAAGCACACCGACAACCGCTCACACGTGGGTATAAAAAATATTATTGTGCGCCTAAAAGAATTGATGAATGCCGAGGTCAAAATTGAAAGTGTTATCGGCGAGGGCACAAAGGTTACTATTATAATTCCCAAGGAGGAAGCTTATAATGAGAATAATGGCAGTAGATGACGAATTGTTGGCTTTAGAGGACTTTGAAGACACCTGTAAAGAGGTTGGCATAACCGATGAAATTGTGAAATTCAGCAATCCCCTGGATGCTTTGAGCTATGCGGCTATGAACAAGGTTGACATCGCCTTTCTTGATATTGAAATGCCAATAATAAAGGGTATTGACCTTGCAAAAAGAATAAAGGCAGTCAGCCCCAACGTCAGAATCGTTTTTGCAACAAGCTACAGCGAATATGCTCTTGAGGCTTTTTCTGCGGATGCGGTTGATTACGTTATGAAGCCCTATGAGCCCGAGGACATTAAAAGGGCTTATGACAAGGCTCTTCTTGTTCGTGACGTTGTTGCGGAAAACCACGTTTTTGTTAAAACCTTCGGCTATTTTGATGTTTTTGTTGATGGCAAATCCGTTTCATTCACAAGTGCAAAATCAAAGGAGCTGTTGGCGCTTCTTGTTGACCGTAACGGCGGGGTTATCACAACCGAGCAGGCAATAGCAATCCTTTGGGAGGGCAGAAAATACGACGAAACAGTTCAGTCACTTTTCAGAAAGGTTCTCAAATCCCTCAGAGCATCTCTTGAAGAGGCGGGGATTCAGGATATTTTCATTGATAACAGAAATCAACGTAGCATTGACAAAAGTAAATTTGCTTGCGACTATTACGATTTTCTTGAAAACGGTAAAAGCGACAGAATTAAATATTTCGGCAAGTATATGGAGCAATACGAGTGGGCGAAGGACACCGAGAATCAGATAAACGCAATGTTTAATCTATAATAATGAAAACGGAAACGGATGCAGAGGATTTGAAAATCTGCATCCGTTTTGTAGTTTATTTAATTTTCATAACAACGCCAATAACGTGCTTTGCCGTGTCTTGCATTTCGCCGAGGGTTATGCCGTCGGGCTTGCCGAAGGTTTTAAGAAGTGTGCCATCGGGCTTCTTTTTGCCGGTGCGCTTGCCACCGGGCATAAGAACGTCAACGCCCGCTCTCACACGGTATGCGTTATCCTTCATTTCGGGGAACTCGGGGCTGTTGGTGTATTGCATCCACCAGTCGGTCATAACAAGACCCGAGAAGCCCCACTCTTGACGAAGAATGCGTGTGCAGAGATTGTAGTTGTAGTGACCCCACACACCGTTTATTTTGTTGTAGGATGTCATAATAGTCAAGGGGTTTGCTTCTTTAACGCAGATTTCAAAGCCCTTGAGGTAAATCTCACGCAACGCTCTTTCTGAAAGGCGGGAGTCTGTTTTGTTTCGGTTTGTTTCCTGACTGTTGCAGGCAAAGTGCTTGGGACAGGCGGCGACGCCCGCACTCTGCACGCCCTTTACAACAGCGGCGGCGGTTTTGCCTGTTATAAGCGGGTCTTCGGAATAATATTCAAAGTTTCTGCCGCAAAGGGGACTTCTGTGAATATTCATACCGGGTGCGAGAAGGATATCTGAGCCCTTATCCTTCATTTCGGCACCTACCTTTGCATAAATCTCTTGCGCAAGAGAAAGGTTCCACATTGAAGAAATAGCTGTGCCGATGGGCAGAAGTGAACAGCACGCTTTTATGCGTATGCCTGAGGGGCCGTCGGTGGTGGTGAGGGGGGCAACACCCTTTTTTCGAAGTGAGGGCAGAACACCTGCCATGGTGCCTGCGTTGCCCTCGTTACCGAGGGAGCTGTTCATTGTGTAGTCGCCACGGCTGATTGCCTCAAGCTCGTCAAGGGTTAATTGCGAAACGAACTCGTCAAGGGTGTTTTTGCCGTTTCTCACGTCATCGAGGGTGAAGCCGAGATTACCCTTGTAGCCACAATCAGCGGGAAGATTTTCGAGGATTATTTCTTTGAGGTTTTCTGTTGAAAGGGGAACGTTTTCAGATTCTTCAATAAGCTTTCCGTTTTCTTCCTTGGGCAAAATCCTTTCAAAGGGGTATTTCGGTGCGCTGACTTCCTTGAGCTCTTCGATGATTATGGTGTTGTCGATATTCAAAGACCACACCTTTTCGGTGTCACGGCAGTTGTCACCGATATAGAAGATATATTCGCCTTTTTCAACAACGTAGCAGCTTTTGTGACCTGTTTTGCCGCTGTCATCATAAGAAGAAAGAAGATTAAGCGGAATGGTTACGGTGAAAGCTTCGCTTTCGCCGTTTTTGAGCTCGTTGGTTTTATAAAATCCGCAAAGCACTTTTGCGGGCTTGCCGAGAGCCCCCTGTGGCTGCGAAACGTAAACCTGCACAACGTCCTTGCCGCAAAGCTCAGCCGTGTTGGTGGTTTTACCGCTGAGGGTAATCTGCGAATCCTTAAAGCTACCGCCTGAAAATTCTCTTGTGAAAGAGGCGTAGCCCATACCGAAGCCGAAGGGGTAAAGAACCTTTTCGGGTGCAAAGGTTTCAAAATAACGGTAGCCAACGTAAATATCCTCGGTGTAGTTGTTGTAATCCTTTTCGCCGAAATCGTCGGAGCAGGGGTAGTCAAAATAGTTGGCGGCGATTGTGTCGGGGAGCCTGCCGGAGGGCTCTGCTTTGCCGAGAAGCACGTCTGCAACGGCGTTGCCGCTTTCCATACCGCCCTGCCAGGGGATGAGAATAGCGGAGCTGTTTTTGAGAAGCTCTTTTTCCCAAGCCATATCGATAATGCTGCCGACGTTGAGAACGATAACGGTTTTTTCAAACGCCTTGTTAACACGCTCTATGAGTGATTTTTCATCGGCGGTGAGAAGGTAGCTACCCTCGGTGAGGTAGTTTTCTCTGTCTTCACCTGCGGAGCGACCGATAACAATAACGGCACAGTTGCTCTTTTTGGCGGCGGTTTCAATAAGGCTTGTTTCAATGGGCATTTCTTCATAATAATGGGGCCAATGACCCCAAAAGCCATGGTCGGGAGGGTTCTTTTTGCACCACTCCTTATAGATATCTGAAAGCTCGGTGTTGATTTTTGCACCTGCGTTTTCAAGACCCTCCATAAGACTGACGGTGTAGGGCTTTATAACGTCACCGCCGGAGCCGTAGCCAACGAACATATAATCGTTCTGAACTCTGCCGAAAACCGAGATAACCTGGTTTTCGGAAAGGGGAAGAACATTGTCGTTTCTTAAAAGCACCGTGCCCTCTGCGCCCGCTTTTCTGAGAAGCTCGGGCATACCGGGTGTGACAGATCTGTCAAGACCGTCGTTTGACTTTGCCTCGTTCTGGGCAAGACGGTTAATGGCAAACCCGATTGTGTTGAACAGCTTGCGCTTGGCTTTTTCAATGAATTTCATAAAAAGCACCTCCGTTGATTATAATTGGATTATACAGGTTTTCACACGTCGGGTCAATATGGGAAGTAATAAAGGTAAATAAAAATAAACCCTTGACAATGAGGGCTTATGAATGTATAATAACTTTTGCTTGTTTAAGCATGCTGATATAGCTCAGGCGGTAGAGTGCATCCTTGGTAAGGATGAGGTCACCGGTTCGAATCCGGTTATCAGCTCCAGAAAAAAATCTTGTTCTTTTGAACAAGAGTTTTTTCAGTTATATTCGCCTATGGCGAGTGATATTGCTTCGCAGTGATATTCGGCTAATGCCGAGTGATATTGCCCTACGGGCGGTTAATGGCGAATATAATATCACTTTTGCCAACGGCAAAAATATCACTATGCCACAAGGCATAATATCACTCTGTGCGTAGCACAGAATATCACTCTCTCTTGCGCCTCCGTCGCTTTTAGGCTATAATACACCCAAGCCGGAGATTTTATGAAAAATAAAGAAATGAAAAAGTTTATTAATCATTGTGATTTGTATTTTGAGCAAATTGATTGTACCGTTCTACATCCGATTGCTGATAATGGACTTCATATTGATGTCTTGTTATATAAACCAAATACAAAATATCCATTTTGGAAATTGGTTACAATGGGCGCCAGTAATTACAAAATGCC
>JAZRPC010000026.1:0-5651 GCA_045649005.1 Acutalibacteraceae bacterium | reverse complement strand
AGAAACCTTGTTGTTTGTGAGCATATATGTAAACAGGTCGGGCATAAAGAGGAGCTTATCAGCTCTTTCAAGAAGCTCGGGTCTGTTCTTCTTTATTGAGAGAAGCTGGAAAAGTGTGTTGAAATCCATAAACTGAATGCCTGTTATATCGTACATTCTTTCACGGCTCATATATTTTTCTGCCTTTTCAATCATACCGTCGTTTCGGGCATCACGGTAGTGGACGGGGTTTTCAAGAAGTGTGCCGTCTTTACGTAAAAGACCGAAATCAACGCCCCAGGTATCAATACCGATGGAGTCAAAGCCGCCATCCTCTTTTGCCTTGAGGATGCCCTGTTTTATTTCATAAAAAAGGCGCTGAACGTCCCAATAGATAGTTCCGTTTATTTTAACCGGGTCGTTTGAGAATCGGTGAACCTCACGAAGCTCGATTTTTTCACCGTCAAATTCACCTATAATCGCTCTGCCGCTAGAAGCACCAAAGTCAAATGCGAGAACTCTTTTTTTCAAGATTAACACCCTTTCTGTGGGAATTATTTAAGGAAGCAGTTGATTATGATTTCTTCTGCCTCTTCCTCGGTTTTGCCGAGAGTCTGAAGTTTAAGAAGCTGGTCGTTATTTATTCTGCCGATTGCCGCCTCGTGAACGATGTTTGCATCGCAATGGTTTGCGGCGATTTCGGGGATTGAGCGGATGTGTGCATTGTCCATAATAATGGAGTCGCATTGAACGTGGGCTTTGCAGGGTGCGTTGCCCACAGCTCTCGGGTAAAAGACCTGAGTTGAGTTATCCTTTGCAACCGAACGGGAAATAATCTGTGATGAAGCATTCTCACCGTTGAGCTCAATGACAACGTCGGAATGTGCAACCTGGTTGCCGTGTGTCATAAGCTTTTCAAGCATAACAAGGCGGGCGCCGCTTTTGAGCTTTGCAACCGTGTCACGCTTTGTGGAGTCAACGCCTTTAATCTGAACCGTTTCCATTTCGCAAAATGAATTTTCATCCATTTCAATGGTTGTTGTGGGGTTTAAAATTCTTTCACCCTTGCCGTCACCCTCGCCGTAGTGCTTTTCAACGTATTTGATTTTTGCGTTTTTCCCGATGTGGAAGGAGTGAATGCCGTCGTGCTCACTTGCCTTATCGCCGCTGTTGTGGATTCCGCAACCCGCAACAATGAGAACGTCTGCATCCTCGCCAATATAAAAATCGTTATACACAAGGTCGTCAACACCCGCCTGTGTAATGATAACGGGTATGTGAACGCTTTCGTTTTTTGTGCCGGGCTTTACGATTATATCAATACCGGGCTTGTCCTTTTTAGGCTCGATAATGATGTTAGCCGTGGACTGTCTTTCAACGCCTTCACCGTTTTTTCTGATATTGTATGCACCCTGAGGAACGCCGTGAAGGTCTGCGACTGCCTCAAGCATATGGAGTTCTGTTTTATTCATAGTCTGTTCCTCATCTGAATGTGCAGGTGTTGTCAAATTCTGACATAAGCTCGGGGAATACCTCGTCGGTGGGGCCGATTTTCTTAACAACACCGTTTGCGATAATTGCGATTTCGTCAGCGATTTTCATTATTCTCTCTTGGTGAGAGATGATAATCATGCTTTCTTTACGTCTTTTTGCAATACCCTTGAAGCTTTCAACAAGCATATTGAAGCTCCACAGGTCGATGCCTGCCTCGGGCTCATCGTAAATTGCAAGCTGAAGATTTCTTGCCATAAGAGTTGCAATTTCTATTCTTTTAATTTCGCCGCCCGAGAGGGAGGTGTCAACCTGACGGTTAAGATAATCTCTTGAGCAAAGACCGACGTTTGTGAGGTATGCACAGCATTGGTCCTCAGGGAGGTCACTGCCGTGGGCGAGTGAGAGAAGGTCTCTTACAGAAAGCCCTTTGAAGCGGGGAGGCTGCTGAAATGCGTAGCCGATGCCCAGCTTTGCCCTTTCGGTTATGGATATGTCGGTGATATCGGTGCCGTTCCAGATTATTTTACCGCCCGTTGGCTTTTCAATGCCCATAATGAGTTTTGCAAGGGTGGATTTGCCACCGCCGTTGGGGCCTGTTATTACAATAAATTTACCGTCGTCAAGAGTGAGAGAAACGTCTTTTATGATTTCTGCGGTGCCCTTGTCATCGGATACTTTGAATGAAACGTTTTTTAATTCGAGCATAGTTTTCTCCGAAAAAATATAGTATTAAAACAGCACGTATTTGTGCAAAGTTTTTCAATTTTAAATTATATATAATTTTATTAGTTTATTCAAGTCTTTTTCAAAAATCCTTGTTAAAGAAACTAATTTATGATATAGTTACAATATAAAGACATCGAGGTGGTTATATGAACAAAAGATTGGGCGGAGACCTTGAAAAGGATTTAAGCCGTGAAGAGCTGGAGATGATACTCGGTCAGGTCAACGTGGGAATTGCCATGGTTTCACCACATCCGGATGGCGTGCGTCTCGACTACACAAACGAGGCTTTTTTCAAGCTTTTCGGCTATGAGCGTGACGAATATGAAAATCTTGGTCTTGATGTAAGACTCAACTTGTTTAACAGCGAAGATTTTATGGAGATTATTTCCAAAATCAACACTCATTACGAAGCGGGCTCATCACAGTTTTTTGAATGCCGAATAAATAAAAAAGGCGGCGAAACAGGCTGGGCTCTTATTACAACGAAAAAACCCGTTGAAGCAAGTGAAGACAGCCAATCTTTTATCTGCAGCTTTACAGATATAACCGAAATGAAAAAAATGCAGATGATGTTTCAGCAAATTCAGAATCAATATGAAATTGTTGAAGAAATTTCTGATACGATTCTTTTCACTTATGATGTTGAGTCGGATGTTTTTGAGGCATCCTCGAAAATTCTCAGAAGCCTTGCAACAAAAACAAAATACGACAATGCTATTGAAAATTTCACATACGGCAGCGTTATTGACCACCGAGATGTTCCCACTTTTATTGCGGCACTCAGCAACGCCCTTTCGGGAAAAAGAAACAACGTTTTTGATGCCCGTCTTATCAATAACAGGGGCGAAAGTGTTTGGTACAGAATTAAATTTGTTGTTGTTTACGACAGCAACGGCAATGCAAAACAGTTTATTGGTAACCTTATAGACGTTGATAAAGAAAAACGAGAGAAAAACAGGCTTATTGTTCAGGCTCAGACAGACCAGTTAACAGGCTTCCTGAACAAAATTTCAACAAGCCTTAAAATCAGCGAAATTATAAAAGAAAGCCCCGAGGAGCACGGTGCGTTGTTCCTTATTGACCTTGATGATTTTAAAAAGCTTAACGATACCTACGGTCACCACGAGGGCGACAAATTCCTGAAGGATTTTTCAAGCAACCTCACACTTTCTTTCCGTTCAACCGATATTCTCGGCAGAGTCGGTGGTGAAGAGTTTGTTATATACATCAGCGGCGTCGGTGATTCCACACGCTTCATTGAAGAAAAAGCCGAGCAGATTGAAAAAATCTGCCACGGTGTGCGTCTGGACAGCGCAATGGGTGAGGAATTTTCCTGCAGTATCGGTATTGCAAGATACCCACAGGACGGTTCAAACTACACCGAGCTTTACAAAAAAGCAGATAAAGCGATGTATTCCGTAAAGCACAACGGCAAAAACAACTACGCATTTTTTGAATGATTACAGGAGCATTTTATGTCTCAGATAACAGAGTATATTAAAGATAAAAGGGTGTTGATTCTCGGCTTCGGCAGAGAAGGGCAGTCAACCTACAACTATATCAGAAAGCATTTGCCAGAAAAAGAATTGACCATTGCCGATAAAAACAAGCCTACAGTTAATGATAGCAATGTAAGTGTGATTTTCGGCGACGATTATCTGAAATCTCTTGGCGATTTCGACATAGTTTTTAAAAGCCCCGGAATCGCATTTCTTGACGACGTTACTTACCCCGACACAACGGAGATTACCTGCCAGACAGATATGTTTCTTCGTTTTTGCAAGCCCACAGTTGTCGGCATAACAGGCTCTAAAGGCAAAACCACCACATCAACCCTTATCTATGAAATGCTCAAACACGGCGGTGTTAAAACCTGCCTTATAGGTAACATTGGCGTGCCTGTGTTTGAGATGGCGGATGAAGACGAGGATTTGGTGGCGGTTATTGAAATGTCGTCGCATCAGTTAGAATTCACGACAGCTTCACCCCATGTTGCGGTGCTTGTTAACATTTATCAGGAGCATCTTGATCACTATAAAACGGGCTTCAAGGGCTACGTTGAAGCAAAGCTCAATATAGCGGTTCACCAAAAGGCAGACGATTATTTAATCTATAATCCCGAGCAGGAGCTTGAGGGCATTGTTGATTGGGAAAGGGTTATTAAGGGTAACCCGAAGCCTGTAACGTTCACCGATGCTAAAAACGATGCATTTGTTAATGAACTGTGGCAATCAACAAACCACCTTAAGGGTGAGCACAACAGACAGGATATTGCCTATGCATTAACCGTTGCAAGGATTTTCGGTGTTGGTGACGATGCTGTAAGAGAGGCTATAAAAAACTTTGGCGGTATCGAACACCGAATGGAGTATGTGGGTGTTGTAGAGGATATAATCTGGTATAACGACAGCATCGCCACAATCCCTACGGCGGTTATGGGTGCTGTGAAGGCACTTGGTAACGTTGATACCCTTCTTTTCGGTGGTCTTGACAGGGGCATTGATTATTCAGATTTTATAGAATATCTTTCTGAGTGTGATATAAAAAATCTTGTCGGTCTTCCCGAAACGGGTCACAAAATAATAGACATACTCAAAGAAAAGGGTGTAGATAAAAACTTTGTCTGTGCAAAGGATATGGAGGATGCGGTTGAAAAATGCGCCGAAATAACCCAAAAGGGCAAAAGCTGCTTGTTTTCACCTGCTGCCGCAAGCTACAATTATTATAAAAACTTTGAAGAAAAGGGCAGACATTACAAAGGCGTTATTCATTCATTGACAAAATGAGGAAATAGTTTTATAATTAGACCAAATATTCCGGATAAGGAGAATAAAAATGAAAAAGTTTATTGCATTGACTTTAGCAGTCTGGATGCTTTTTTCACTCAGCGTGATGAGCTTTGCAGGCTACAAAGAAGAAGCTAAGCTTCAGTTTAACGAAAACGGCAAATTCAAAATCCTTTGCCTTGCAGACGTTCAGGATGATTATCCTATGGAGCCCGACGTGCTTCAGTTTATTAATGAAGCTCTTGATTTTGCTTCACCTGACCTTGTTGTTTTCGTTGGTGACAACGTTGTTGGCGAGGATTTCAGAGCAATCGGCGAAATGGTTGCCCCCCTTGTTGATAGAGATATCCCCTTTACATTTGTTTTCGGTAACCACGATGATGAGGGTGGTATGGCTAAGGAAGACCAGCTGGCAGAATATCAGAAATTCCCCGGCTGCCTTGCATATGATGCTGATCCCGACCTCACAGGCTGTGCAACACACAACGTTCCCATCCTTTCAAGTGACGGAAGCAAGGTTGCATTTAACGTTTGGTGCTTTGACAGCGGCGGAAGCTATCGCGACGAGGACGGCAAATGGCTTGGCTATGACTGGGTAAGAGAAGACCAGATTGAATGGTATAACGAAACCCGCGAGGAGTTAAAGGCTGAAAACGGCGGAGAGGT
>JAZRPC010000025.1:0-13350 GCA_045649005.1 Acutalibacteraceae bacterium | reverse complement strand
TTGGCCTCCGACTTACCGTACCGCAGAAATTGAATACAAAAACGGGCGGGTCAAGACCCGCCCCTACATTGTTTATCTCGCCACAGCAAACCAACACAATCGGCGCTTGCGCCCCTTAACTTGCCACCTGCCACTCTCAACTTGCAACTAAAACGTAGGGGCCGGTCTTGACCGTCCCGCAAAAGTCGAATACAAAAACGGGCGGGTCAAGATCCGCCCCTACTGGCGGCTGGAGGCTGGCGACTGGTGACTGGAGGCTGGCATCTGCATCTTCCATTTGTATTTCCCCAAAATATATGTTATTATATTCTCGGTGATGAAAATGAAGAAAAAGATTTTAATAATTCTCGGTAGTGTGTTGGCGCTCGTTCTTGTTGCGGCGATTGTCCTTGCGGGCAACACGTTTTTGTATTACCCCCACTACAAAGAAAACAAGCAAGCTGTCAAAATTGAGCCCGAAAAAGATAACATCAAAATGATGAGCTACAACCTGCGTTGTATAAGCCCCACAGACTGGGGCAAAAAGGGCTGGTTTTACCGTGCAGATTTAATAATTGACGACATCGTCGAAGAAAAGCCCGGTATAATAGGCTTTCAGGAATCAACAAAATGGCATTATTCCTACCTCGTTGAATCCTTAAAGGGCTACGATTCCGTTATCACATATCGTGACGATGCCTTCAATTCCGAGGGCTGCCCCATATTCTACAACACAGAGCTTTATACCCTTGTTGACAAAGGCTCCTTCTGGCTTTCGGAAACTCCCGACGTTCCCAGCAAATCCTGGGGTGCGCAATATAACCGTGTTTGCAGCTACGTGATTCTCACCGAAAAAGCAACCGAACAGGATTTTGTTGTTTTCAACACACATCTCAGCCATGTCAGCGACGAAGCAAGAATTAACGGTATTGAGGTCGTTCTTCAAAAAATCAGCGAGTTTGGCTCGCTCCCCGCAGTTATAATGGGCGACTTTAACGCCCAAGAGGGCTCCGTCACCTATAACAGCGTAACTGAAAGCTTCATTGATGCGAAATTCGCAACAGAAAACACAAGCGATTCCCACACATATAATGGCTGGAATAATCCCGAAAAATTCAAACGAATCGACTATTTTATGATTTCAAAAAGCGGAATAACTGTTAACTCCTATAACGTTCTTCCCGGTATGCGAAACGGCGACTGCACAAGCGACCATTGTCCGATTGTGATTGAAATTAATCTCGATTAATTTCTGTTGCTTGAAAATGTAAAGTTAAGGTTATGCACGCAGCGAATATAAATCACAGGGGGGATTCTATGACAAAATCCAAGCAAACAGATATCAGATTAAAGCCTGCTATTGTGTTCTTTTCTTCTTTGGCGGCTATGGGCATTTTCATTTTGTCAACCCTGTTGGCAACCTCTGTCTGCGCAAAATGGTATGGCTTGATTGTGGGAATAGCGCTGATGATTGCGGCTATTCCTATCCATTGTCAGGGCAAGAAATCAAAGCTTTTCTATGCGCTGAGCTTTCTTGTTAACTCCGTTGCCAACGGCTTTTCTGTTTCGGCATATTATATTTCTAAAAACATTGCTCTGAATGTCGGCGATATGCTCAAAGCCTGCCTGTTACCGGTGTTGATACTGTTTTTAGTTTATTTTATAGTGCAGATTTTTCCGAAATCAAAAAAAGTGGTCTGCATTTCTGCGGTGGTTGTGTGCTGTGTAGCCCTTGTGGCGTTGCTTGTTTTCTGGATAAGACAGGGCGGCGTGCTTTTTAGCTTCGGCTTTTTCGCTGTGTTGCTTTCGATTTTTTTCCTTTGTGTGATGGGTGTTACAGCAAACAATACAAGAAATGTTTTGAGGGATATCTCATTTGGCAGCTTCGGTGCATTTGTGATGATATCAATTGTTGTGCTGTTTATTCTCAGTGAGGGCGAAATACTCGAGGGCTTTGACGTCAGCGGTATGGATGACGGCAAAAAGGTTAAATCAAAAAAGAATAAATAAAAGAAGAACCACTCGGTTGAGAAGCTCAATCGAGTGGAATTTTTTACATCAGTTCTTCGTTGTAACGGGCTCTTTCGCCACCGATGAATTTCGGCCTTACCCTTGCGGCGGTAAGAGTGGCATTGCCGATTTTGTTGTTTTTGAGCCTCACGGGCACCGCAACCCTTTTAAGGTGCATACCGATTAATGTTGAGCCGATGTCAAGCCCGGCATCCGCTTTTATTTCTTCAAGTGCAACGGGGCTTTTAAAGGCGTTGTATGCGGCGGTGGCAAACGAACCACCCGCTTTCGGTTGGGGAACAACATTGACAAATTCACCGTTGGGTACCGCTTCTTCTTCAATAATAATCGCCCTGTTAAGGTGCTCACAGCATTGTGCTGCAACAAAAACGCCGTGCTCGGCGGCGGCTTCATAAATGCCCTCAAAAACAGCGTTTGCAGTTTCGGGTGAGGAGTTTGTGCCGATTCTGTCACCGATAACCTCGCTTGTGGAGCAGCCAACGACAAGAATCTGCCCCTTTCTGAGCTTCGCTGTTTCTATTATCTCTTTTGCGGCGTAATATGCCTGTTGTTTAATTGTGTTCATAACAACACACCTCGTAATAAAAAAGTAATTTTACCCTTGTATTTTACACTTTTTTATAAAAAAGTAAAGCCTTGTTATTGATATGTTAATAAATTCTTGTTAAAATATAAAAGAAAAGAGGTGCTACAATGGCAGTTAAATTCAATGAAGATAAAGAAGTAGTTGCAAGAATAAAAGAGGGTCTTAAAATGAAAGGCGGCTATTGTCCTTGCAGATTAGAACGAACAGAAGAAAATAAATGCATCTGCAAGGAGTTCCGTGAGCAAATTGCCGACCCCGATTTTGGGGGCTATTGCCACTGTATGCTTTACTACAAAACCAAAGATTGAGAGGACTATAAAATGGCAGAATTAACAATCACAAGTCAGAATTTTGAAGAGCTGGTTTTAAAAAGCGAAAAACCTGTTTTGCTTGATTTCTGGGCGGTTTGGTGCGGTCCCTGTCAGATGATTGCACCCACTATCCACGAAATTTCAGAAGAAAGAGCAGATATCGTCGTCGGCAAGGTCAACGTTGACGAGGAGCCTGCACTTGCTATGCAGTTTGGCATTTCAAGCATCCCCACACTTCTTGTTTTCAAGGGTGGCGAGGTTGTCAATAAGGCTGTAGGGCTTCGCTCAAAGGCACAGCTTCTTGAGCTTGTGGACTGATGCTGTAGCCGAAAAGAGTTGGACTGTCGTATCACGGCAGTCTTTTTTATTACATATTTGTTACAATTTCTTTGATTATTTGACAGTTGCGCATATTTATAGTATTATTTATGAGTATAATTGGAATAATATGGAGAAATGTTATGTTTATTGTTTTAGAAGGTCTTGACGGTTGTGGCAAAACCACGCAGACAGAGCTTGTCTGTCGCCGTCTTGAAAGCGACGGTGTTGATTTTAAAAAAATCAAGCTCCCCGATTACGAAAGTGATTCAAGCATCCTTGTGCGAAAATATCTTGCGGGTGATTTCGGCAAAAATGCGGGGGATGTCAATGCATACGCAACATCTGTGCTCTATGCCGCCGACCGCTTCGCTTCATATACCGAAAAGTGGAAGGGTGACTACCTCGCAGGCAAGCTGATTTTTGCTGACAGATACACACCCGCCAACGCAATATATCAGATGACAAAGCTCCCAAAAGAGGAGTGGGATGAATACCTTGATTGGTTGTTCGATTTTGAATACAACAAAATCGGCATCCCCGAGCCCGATAAGGTCATTTTTCTCGATATGCCCGTTGAGGTTTCTCAAAAGCTTATGACACAGCGATATGAGGGCGACGAAAACAAAAAGGACGTTCACGAGGCTAACGTTGATTTTCTTAACGCTTGCCGTGAAGCGGCACTCTATGCCGCTGAAAAATGCGGGTGGCACGTTGTGCCTTGCTCTGAAAAGGGCGAGCCGTTGTCCATTCAGGAAATAAACGATACTGTGTACAAAATTATTCTGTGATATTATGTTAGACTTTCAACCTGTAAAAATTGAAGACAGAGAGCTCATTCTCGGCAATATCCCCGAATGTGCGGCTCAGATGTGCGACTTCTCATTCGGCAATATTTTTTGCTGGAGTGTGGGGGAGAATACCCGTGTTGCACAAAAAAACGGTTTTCTTTTTCTTCGCTCACGCTTCAATGGTGTTAAAAGCTATGCCTTCCCTTGGGGCAATGGCGATATAAAAACAGCCCTCAGCATTATCGAGGCAGACGCAATGGAGCGTAACGCCAACCTTAGCTTTTATTGTCTCAGCGAGGAGCAGGCAGGTATACTCAAAGACTTTTACGGCGACAGACTTGTTCTTGAAGAGCAGCGTGACTTTTTTGATTACGTTTATTTAAGAGTTAGCCTTGCAACCCTCAGCGGCAGAAAATACCACTCAAAGAAAAACCACGTTAACTCATTTTGTAAAAAAAATAACTTTTCTTATGAAGAGCTTAATGAAAGCAATCTTTCCGAGTGTCTTGAATTTTCACACCGCTGGCATAAAAGCGGCGAAAGAAATCCAAAGCTGGACGAAGAAAGGCTTGTTATCGACAAGGCTTTCCGGTATTTCAATGAGCTTCATCTGTCGGGTGCAATTCTCAGGGTGGACGGTAAAATTGTTGCTTACGCTTTGGGTGAGGCAATGCCCGACGGCAAAACCTATTGCACCCATTTTGAGAAAGCCTCGCCCGAATACCTTACCGCCTATGCGGTAATCAACAAATTGTTTGCAGAAAATTCTCTTGGGGATTTTCAATATATAAACCGTGAGGATGACGCAGGGGCAGAGAACCTGAGAAAGGCAAAAACCTCTTATCACCCCGAGCATCTCGTGAAAAAATACTATGGAAAAATCCTTTGAAATCCGCCACCCACGTGTGAGCGAATATGAAAGCCTGAAGGCTTTGTGGCAAACCGCCTTTGACGATAAAAAAGAAAGCCTTGATTTCTTTTTCAGAAACACCGTTTCTCCCGAAAGGGTGTTGGCGGCTTTCGATGGAGTCGAGCCTGTCAGCGTGTTATATATGCTTGAAAGCGAGATTGCAGCAAATGAAAAAACTTACTCCGCATATTATGTCTACGCTGTCTGCACCCATCCGAAATATCGTGGCAAGGGGCTGATGAAAAGCCTGTTTAACAAGCTTTTTAAGTTGGCGGCTGACAGGGGCGTTGATTACCTCTTCCTTGTGCCCGAGCAAGAATATCTTTTCGGCGTTTATGAAAAACTGGGCTTTAAAAACGGTTTTTATTATTCCGAAAAAGAGGTTTATAAAAGTGATTACGAAAATCTCTCGTCAACAAACAGGGAACTCACCTATGAGGATTACAGAAAATGTGTTTCGGTATATAAAAAAAACGTGCCCGTGGCAACCCTTTGTGAGAGCACATTTAACTCCTTTTTCACTTCCCGAAGCGGTGAGATTAAAACGATTTTTTGTGAGAAGGAGGGCTATGCCCTTTTTGAAGAAACCGAAAGTGGTGTTGTGATATTTGAGCTGTTCGGCAACGAAAGGTTTTTGTTGGGCAAGGTTTTTGATGCCACCGAAAAGCAAAGCGCAATATTCAGACACGTTGCAGGTGAAAATCCCACACCCTATGGTATGTATTATATTTTAAACGGCGCACCCGAAATTCAAAATGGATTTTTTGGTCTGCCGTACTCGAATTGAGGTAGCATTATGATTTATGTGTTTCTTGCCAATGGCTTTGAAGAAATAGAGGCGCTTGCCCCCGTTGACTTTTTGTTGAGGGCGGGTGTGGACGTTAAAACTGTTGGTGTCAGCGGAAAATTTTGCCGTGGTGCTCACGGAATAAACGTTGAAGCAGACATTCTCCCCGAGGATGTTGTTCTCGGCGATAATCTTCAGGGAATCATTCTCCCCGGTGGTATGCCCGGCGCAGAAAACCTCAATAATTCAGATGATGTTCAGAAAGCAATAGACTATTGTGCAGAAAACGGTAAAATAATCGGTGCAATTTGTGCCGCCCCCTTTATTCTTGGCAGAAAAGGTCTTTTGAAGGGCAAAAACGCAACCTGCTTCCCCGGCTTTGAGGGCGAGTTAAAGGGTGCGAGCCTTTTGGAATCTGGTGTTGTTACCGACGGGGCAATAGTTACCGCAAAGGGTGCGGGTGTTGCCTGGGAGTTCGGTGCTGCAATCTGCTCCGTATTAATGGGTGAGGAAAAGGCCCAACAGATACTCAGAGGTATTCAATGGAGAAAATAGTAGATATAAGACCCATAAAAAAACAGATGCGCAGAGATGTGAAAGAAAAAAGGCAATCTATGCCCGCCGAGCTGAAAGCATCCTTTGACAAAAAAATATGCAACAAGCTTTTGAATTTGTGGGCTGTCAGAGAAACCGAAACATTTCTTTGCTACGTGTCAACAGCCATTGAGGTTGATACGAAAATGTTCATAAACTCTCTGCTTGCAAGCGGCAAAAGGGTGGCTGTGCCACGTTGTGTTGAGGGTAAAAGCGAAATGAACTTTTTCTTTATCAACTCTCTTGATGAGCTTTTGCCCGGTGCATTCGGTGTGCTTGAGCCTGTGGCAGATGAAAAAAATCTTCTCACAGAAACTGAGAACACAATTTGCATTGTGCCCGCCTTTATGTTTGATAAAAACGGCTTCAGGCTTGGCTACGGCAAAGGCTATTACGACAGATATTTATCTCGTTACAAAGGCTCAACAATCGGCATTTGCTACGATGAAAATATAACAGACGAATTATTCCACGGAAAATACGACAGAGCGGTTGACCTTGTTTTAACAGAAAAACAAATCATCACCGTGGAAAAGAAGGAGGTCTAAAGATGGATTTCGATTATGATGAACTCTTGAGAGAATACAGCGACGATAAACCGTCAAAAAAAGAGTCGCCTGCAGCTGATGACTATGAAATAAGAAGCTTCAGCGAAATTCAGAATGAAAGACAAAGAAAGGTTGACGATTTCAAGGTCAACATCAGTTCTTCGGATGGGGAGGAAAAGCCCGCCCAGAATAAAGGCGTGTATTTTTCAAACCCACCACGAAACATTCAGAACACGGTAAGAAAAGAGCCTGCTAAAAACACAACCGATAAAAAGCTGGCTGTTTCCGCACCTCCTACAACCGAAAAGCAAAGAAAACTAATGGCTCTTAAAAAGGCCAAGGATGAACAGCGCTCCAATACCTTCTGGGGCAAGCTCTTCACCTCTGATAAGCTTTCAAGAACAGCCCTTACCTTTGCGATTATCGTGTTTTTCAGCGTTATTTTCTGTGTATACGGCGTGGGCTGTATCAATGATATCCTCGCGCTTGACGAAAAAGAGGATACCTTTGTTGACGTAACGGTTTCGGAAAATATGACGGACTCAGAGGTTATTGATATCCTAGGCGATGAAGATCTCATTAACAACGAGCTTTTCTGTAAGCTTTTTGTGAAGCTTCTCGACATAACAGGCGACGGTACAAAGCGTTCATATGTTTCAGGTGTTTACACCCTCAATAAAAAAGACGGTCTTGAAAAAATGCTTTCAACAATGAAAGCCGAGATTACCCTTTACGAAACCGTTTCGCTCACCTTCCCCGAGGGCTGGACGATTGACCAGATAGCTGAAAAGCTTGAGGCTAACGAGGTGTGCACGGCGGCAAGCTTCATCAATACCCTGCAGACCATCGACTTTTCAGAGGATTACGATTTCTTGAAAGCAATCCCCAATAAGGACAGACGCTTCCGCACTCTTGAGGGTTATATGTACCCTGACACATACGAGTTCTATAAGGGCGAAAATGCTTCAAGCGTAGTTCGCAGATTCCTCGATAACTTCGAAAACAGGTGGACAGACGAATATCAGAAGCTTGCAGACGAAAGAGGAGTGAGTATTGATGAGGTAATCGTTATGGCTTCCGTTATACAGAAAGAGGCGGGCGCAAACGACCAGATGGCAGATATTTCAAAGGTTCTTTATAACCGTCTTGCAAGACCCTCGTCATTCCCCTTTATTGAATGCGACTCAACAATGGATTATTATACAACAACAATTCTTCCCACATTGACCTCTTCAACCGAGGACGTTGAAAAACGCATACAGTTCACCTACGATTACGACACCTACGAGCATCGCAAGGGTCTGCCCGTTGGTGCTATCGCAAACCCCGGTGATGCGGCAATCAGAGCGGCTTTGAAGCCTTCGGACGTTAGTTATTTATTCTTCTGCCACAATACTGAAACGGGTAAGGTTTATTACGCTAACACCGACGCCGAGCACGAGGCAAACAAGCGTGAGGCAGGTCTTTATTGATATGAAAAAAGCTGTAGCTCTTTTGATGTGTGCAGTTATTCTCACGGGCTTGTGCTCTTGTGCAGCCCCACAAGAGCAAACAACTAATCTTACGGCTATGAACACTCTTATGCAAATAAGAGTGTTCAGTAGTTTATGTGCCGAAACAGAAGCGGTAACGCTTCTTGAAAATGAAATCAAGCGACTTGAAAAGCTCTTTGATTCGAATATTTCCGAAAGCGACGTTTGCCGAATAAACAGCTGCGAAAAGGAATGTGAAATTTCCCGTGATACTGCCGAAATAATAAAAATTTCAAAAACTGCCTTTCAAAAAACGGATGGTGCATTTGATATAACTGTTATGCCCGTTTTAAGGCTGTGGGGCTTTGATAACGGTAACTACGGCGTGCCGAAAAATAAAAATTTGAAAAGTGCCTTGGCTCTCGTGGGTAGTGAAAGAATAACACTTGACGGCACCACCTTGAAAAAAGAAAAGGGCACTCAGATTTCTCTCGGTGGTGTTGCCAAGGGCTATCTTGGTGACAGACTCCTTGAAATAGCGAAAGAAAACGGAATATGCGGCATAGTCTCCCTCGGCGGTAACATTGTGCTCTGTGGTGAGAACGAGGAAAAGGGCTTTTGGAGCGTTGGCGTCAAGGATCCCGACAACAATTCAGAAGTTGTCTGTTCGTTTGAATGTGGCGGCAACCTTTCGGTTGTGACCTCGGGTGCATACGAAAGATATTTTGAATTTGAGGGCAAAACCTATCACCATATTGTTGACCCCGCAACAGGTGAGCCCGCAAAAAGCGACCTTAAAAGTGTTACCGTTATCGGCGAAAACGGTGCATTGTGCGATGCGTATTCTACCTCGCTTTTCGTTATGGGTAAAAATAAAGCCGTTGAATTCATAAAAGAAAACAACGACTTTGAATATGTTCTTATTACCACAGATAATGAAATAATTTGCTCCGACGGGGTTAAAAATCCCACGTCGGATTTAAAAATAAATAAACTCAGCAATGATGCTGTTTGAGAGGAGCATACCACTCTCTGTCAGCGACAAAGCATTACCGTCAAAATTAATCAAGCCTTTCTCCGCAAGGAGGGGGGCTTTTTTCTTTATTGGTGAAAGGTAGCTTTCACCGTATCTTTCACAAAGCTCGTTAAGGTCAAGCCCTTTTTTCAGACGGAGCGACAGCATAATAAATTCTTCTGCGTCACCGCCGTCGCCGTCATAAATCGGGGGGCTACCCGAAATGAATTTTTCGGTGTCACTTTCAAAATAAAATCTTTTGCCGTCAACAAAAGAGTGGGCACCGGGGCCGATGCCGAGATAATCCTCAAGCAGCCAATATTTTGTGTTGTGTCTGCTCTCAAAGCCCTTTTTGGCAAAGTTGGAAATCTCATAATGCTCGTAGCCGTTTCGAGTAAGAAAATCCGAGCATTGCTTGTAAAAATCGCAAACGCTGTCCTCGTCGGGGAAATCGTATTTGTCACGGTTTTTATAAAAATGGGTGTTCTCTTCAATTTTGAGAATATATGCGCTGACATGGGGCACGCCGGTTTCATTTATGAAATCCAGTGTTTCCTGCAGGCTTTCTTTTGTCTGGCAGGGGATACCGAGCATAATATCAAGAGAAATGTTGTCTATGCCGTTTTTCCTGAAAAGGTCAATAACCTGCATAATTCTTTCTTTGTCAGACGCTCTGCCAAGAAGCCTTCGTTCTTTATCGACACAGGATTGCATACCGAGAGATATTCTGTTTACACCCGCTTTTTTCAGGTGTGGCAAAATCCCCTCGATATCGGAGTTTGGGTTGCATTCAACGGTTATTTCTGCATTTTCATCCGTAAGGAAGCGTTCCCTTGCGGCGGTGATTATTCTGAAAAGTGCTTCACCCGAAAGCACCGACGGCGTTCCGCCACCAAGATACAGCGAATCTGCCTTGAAGATGTGCGGGACGAAAGAGGCAACACGTTGCTGTGTTTTTATTTCGTCAACAAGGGCATCAACATATTCATCTTTTTCTTTGTCGCCCTTTGGGTAAGAGTAAAAATCGCAATAAGGACATTTCGATTTGCAAAACGGAATGTGAATATAAACGCCCGACAAAATATCACCCCTTTTAAAAAGTATGGTGATATTATACTATTCCTCTTTGCTTTTTTCAACAGCCTTCTCAATGCGTCGCAAAACATATTTGTTGGTGCAACCGCCCTTGTCCTTGCATCTGTATGAGTGAAGGCAACGCACCTTTTTTCTGCCGTTGTGAAAGGTCAGCTCTTCAATAATAACGTTTTTTCCGACTACGTTGCAAAATTGCTCGTAGGTAAAAGAATGTCTGTCCATAAGCACCTCTGATTTAAAAATATACGTATATATATTGTATGCGAGTAATTATAAATAATAATCCTTAATATAATATTACAGAGGTGACGGCGATTTATAACACTCGTTTATATTCAAGAATAAAAAAATTAACCGAAGAGGAAATGCTTTTAAAAGAAATCGGACAGGTGCGTTTTTTAATTAAAATGGCGTATTTCAAGCTTTCTGAAGCCACGGAAAAGGAGCTTGTGGAGTCAGCGGTGCTTGAGCTGAGAAGTCTTGAAATAAAGCACGCATATCTTCTCAATAAACTGAAAAAGGAGCAGAATAAAAAATGATATATTTTGCAGGTGCTTTTTTGCTGTGCCTGATGCTGTTTGTTTTTAAAAAAAGCGGATGCTTTTTAAAATCGTTATTTACAAGTGCTCTCGGTGGCGTGGGCGCCCTTTGTGCTGTTGGCGCTGTGGGTTATTTTGTGCCGCTGAGTCTAGGTATAAATGTCTATACTATAATATTCAGCAGTCTTTTCTCTGTGCCGGGTGTAATACTCCTTCTTCTGGGACAAACATTTTTGTTTTAATATCTTGCCTAAACGGGTAAAAAAGTATATAATTTTCCTGTTAAAATTTTTCTGCGAGGTTTACAATGGCAAGAGAATTCACAAAAGTTACAATAACTCCCAAGGGCGAAAAACACATAAAAGGCGGTCATCCGTGGGTCTTTGCTGAGGAAATAACAGATGTTTCGGGCGGCTATGAAAACGGTGACGTGGTTGATGTGTATTCCGGCAAAAACAGGTATCTCGGCTCGGGCTACATAAACGACAACTCTAAAATAAGGGTGCGCATAATTTCCCGCAATGCAAACGACAAATTCGACGAAGCGTTTTATGAAAGGCGTGTCAGGTACGCAATCGACTATCGTCGCACAGTTATGGGCGACGAGGATTTCAAGTGCTGTCGCCTTATTTTCGGCGAGGCGGATTCTTTCCCCGGTCTTACTGTCGACAGGTTCAATAACGTAATAGTTGTGCAGGTGCTCTCCCTCGGTGTTGAAAAAATCAAGCATTTTCTCATTCCGATGATTGTCAAGGTTCTTCGTGAGCAGGGCGAGGTTATCGACGCTGTTTACGAAAGAAACGACGTGAGCATCCGTGAGCGTGAGGGAATGGGGCAGTACAAGGGCTTTTTTATTGGCGAGGGGCTCAGAACAGACCTTGACGGCATCACGCAGATTTGTGAAAACGGCATTCTGTATAACGTTGACTATATCAATGGTCAGAAAACGGGCTTCTTTCTTGACCAGAAATATAACAGAATGGCAATCAGAAAAATCGCAAAAGGCAGAAAGGTGCTTGATTGCTTCACCCATACGGGGGCGTTTGCCCTCAATGCGGCAGCGGCAGAGGCTTCTCTTGTCACAGCTGTTGATATTTCAGAGGATGCTCTTAAAACAGCAAAGGGTAATGCGGAGCTTAACAAATTCGAAAATATGGAGTTTAAATGTGCCAACGTTTTCGATTTGTTAACCGAAATGAAAGAAAATAAATCCTGCGATTATGATTTTATTATTCTTGACCCGCCCGCATTTACCAAAAGCAGCGCAACGGTGAAAAGCGCATACCGTGGCTATAAAGAAATAAATATGAAGGCGATGAAGCTGTTGCCCCGTGGCGGTTACCTTGCAACCTGCTCCTGCTCACACTTTATGCCTGATGATTTGTTCAGAAAAATGCTTTCTGACGCTTCTGCGGATGCAGGCGTGAGCCTTCGCCAGATTGAGTGCCGCCAGCAAAGCGCCGACCACCCGATTCTGTGGAACGTGCCCGAAACAGATTACCTTAAATTTTATATATTCCAAGTGGTATGAAAAAACACTCCCGGGAGGGAGTGTTTTTTTAGTGAATAGTGAAGAGTGAAGAGTGAATAGTGAATAGTGAAGAGTGAATAGTGAAGAGTGAAGAGTGAAGAGTGAAGAGTGAAGAGTGAAGAGTGAAGAGGTGAAATTGATAGCTCTGTCCATCGTTTGCTGCGCAAACACCAGATTGTGTTCGGCTTCGCCGAGAGGGAGCAAATCAAGGCGTTAGCCTTGTATATCATCAATTCCCAAGGAATTGCATATCATCAAAACGCAGTTTTGTATATCATCATTGCGAAAGTGAGTATACAGCCTACGGCTGATGATATGCACACTTCGTGTGGTGATATACGCCTTACGGCGATGATATACCATTGCTTTCGCAATGGATAAAAAAATCCGACAAGTTAAAACTTGTCGGATTTTTTGGCAGCGGGATAGGGATTCGAACCCCAACAAACAGAGTCAGAGTCTGTCGTGCTACCGTTACACTATCCCGCTAAGAACGTACGTTATTATACTATCAGTTTTTGCAAATGTCAAGGGAAAAATTCAAAAAATTTTTTAATTTTCAGGAAATTGTTGCTGTATATTAAAAAATGCTCTGAATATAATAATAGTATAAATATTTTGGAAAAAGATAAAAAAATCTTGACAACAAAAAAACAGATGATATAATCTTACACGGAGACTCAGTTTTCTTGGAAAGTTCGGTAGGGATAGTGCGTCGTAGACTGAAAGCGCACTTTGAATGAGTAGTAAACTTGGGAACACTCCCTCGGCGTCAAAACTTAATATGAAAGTGGTTGCATTTTTAATGCTTCAAAACGGGTGGCACCGCGGGTTAATTTATTT
>JAZRPC010000024.1:0-2626 GCA_045649005.1 Acutalibacteraceae bacterium | reverse complement strand
AGCCAAGGAGTTGTGTGATGAAATTGTCTTCCTAAGAACCGCTTGGCCTCCGACTTAAAACAAGGACGGAACAATGTATAACCTTGTCGGTTTTCAGACAAATCTCAAATTCGGTGAACAAAAACGTGTTTTTTCTATGTTTCCCGCTTTGAAAAATGCAGAGTTTGTGAGATATGGTGTTATGCACCGCAACACGTTTTTACATTCTCCCGGCTTGCTGTCATACGATTTCAGTATGAAAAAAGACCCGCATATTTATTTTGCGGGGCAGATAACCGGTGTTGAAGGTTATATGGAATCGGCTTCGTCGGGAATACTTGCGGGCTACAATGCCGCAAGAAGACTTTTTGGTGAAGAGCCCATACTCTTACCGAAAATAACAATGATGGGTGCGCTTTCGCAATATATCTGCGATGAATCTGTTAAGAATTTTCAGCCAATGGGTGCAGCTTTCGGCATAATAGACCCGTTGGATGAAAAAATCAGAGATAAAAAAGAAAGATACGAAAAATTGGCGGAGCGCAGTCTCGCTTATTTTAAAACGATTGGATTTTAACTCTTAGCGGAGGTTATATGGATTTAGGAATTTTTGAAGAGAAAATCGGGTACAGCTTTAAAGATAAAAGGCTTCTCGAAAAGGCTCTTACGCATTCTTCATACGCAAACGAAAACAGATTGCCCGAGGACAATGAACGTCTTGAATTTTTGGGCGACTCTGTTCTTGGGTTTGTTACTGCTGAATATCTTTTCAACGAATTCAAAACTCAGCCTGAGGGAAAGCTTACGAATCTCAGAGCCGCTGTTGTGTGTGAAAAATCTCTTTTTAAATTTGCAGAGAAGATTTCCCTTGGCGAACATATTCTTATGGGCAGGGGCGAGGAGCACACAGGCGGCAGAAACAGACCTTCCATCGTATCGGATGCCTTTGAAGCAGTTATAGCGGCAATGTATCTTGATGGCGGAATGGATGTTGTAAAACCCTATATTCTCGGTTTTATAAAGGATGCTGTTAAGCGTGAAGTAAACTTTAAGGATAATAAATCCTTGTTGCAGGAAGAAATACAAAAGCAAAAGGGGAACGTTCTTCTTTATGAAGAAGTTGGCGAAACCGGACCCGACCACGACAAGGTTTTCAACTTCGTTGTAAAACTCAACGGTGAAATTGTTGGTGAGGGTAGCGGCAGAACAAAAAAAGAGGCTGAGCAATCGGCGGCGGGCGATGCTCTTTTGAAGCTTATAAAATGAGCCACTCAAACATTTCTTTATTTGTTCCTCACGCAGGATGTCCCCATCAATGCTCTTTCTGTAACCAGAAAACAATTTCAGGTTCCGCAGAAATCTTAACTCCCGAAAAAGTAAAAGCTGTTCTTGAGGGTGCCGTGGAACACGGTAACGATCCCGCTCAGACAGAAATTGCATTTTTTGGCGGCAGCTTCACAGCCATTGAAAGAGGATATATGATTTCTCTTTTAGAGACGGCAAATCCCTTTGTTGACAGGGGATTCTTTTCGGGCATTCGCATTTCTACAAGACCCGATGCCATTGACAGCGAGGTTTTGGGGATACTTAAAGCCTACGGTGTTACCGCTATCGAGCTTGGCGCCCAGAGTATGGATGATGGCGTTCTTATGGCAAACCACCGAGGGCACACAAAAAGGCATATACAGGATGCCTCCGTTCTTATAAAAAAGCAGGGCTTTTCATTGGGGCTTCAGATGATGACGGGGCTTTATAAAGATACCCCTGGAAAATCTATGAACACCTGTGAGGAAATTATAAAATTAAGACCCGATACAGTTCGCATATATCCCACAATTGTTCTTGAGGGAACGGAGCTTTTCAATCTGCTCAAAAGCGGTGAATATTCACCGCAGAGCACAGAGGATGCGGTTGAGCTTTGCTCACATCTTCTTGAACGCTTCAACGAAGAAAGCATAAAAGTTATAAGACTTGGTCTTCATTCAGGCGGTAACGTGGAGGAAGGCTATGCGGCAGGACCGTATCACCCCGCATTCGGTGAATTATGTGAATCTGCAATATATCTCAGAAAGGCGAGAAAGCTGCTTTCTGAAAAATACCCCGTAAATAATGGGAGCCTTTGCTCGCTGAGTGCAAAACCAAAGGCTACGGTTTTTGTTAACCCAAAAGAAATATCTAAAATGACGGGGCAGAAATCGTCGAACAAAATCAAACTCTACCACGATGGCTGGGATATTGCCGTCAAGGGTATGAATACATTAAAAAAGTACGAAATTATTATAGATTAAGGTGAAGAAATGTATCTTAAAGCGATTGAAATGCAAGGCTTTAAATCCTTTCCGGACAAGACTGTTCTTGAATTCGGCAAAGGCATAACTGCTGTTGTCGGCCCTAACGGAAGCGGCAAAAGCAACCTTTCTGATGCTATGCGCTGGGTTCTTGGTGAGCAATCAACCAAAAACCTGCGTGGCTCAAAGATGGAGGACGTTATCTTCAGCGGTACAGGTGTGCGCAGGGCGCAGGGCTTTGCCGAGGTTACACTCAGGCTCGACAATACCGACCGTGCACTTAAGTGCGACAGGGATGAGGTAAGCGTAACAAGACGCTATTACCGCTCGGGTGAAAGTGAATATAAAATCAACGGCGA
>JAZRPC010000023.1:0-18059 GCA_045649005.1 Acutalibacteraceae bacterium | reverse complement strand
ACTTTACGAGTTAGGAGTGGTATTATGAAAAAGAAGGAAATCAAAAGGCTTGCAATATCGTTTGTGATTGTATTAGTTGTAAATATTTTGATTTTGTCTATAGTAAATGCCTTCCAAATATCGTATTGGGAAAACGCACCCGAAGAAGAGGTTATCTACAATATGGTTGCAGGAGAAAACGAGAAAGGTATAGAATATTTATATAATGATACCAATTTTTGTATTGATGATGACGCTGCTGAACAAATAGAAAGAATCTTTAAGGATAATTCTGCAATTAAACTTTCTAAAAAAGAAAGCTATAAAATGCTTTATCTTTTAAATGAAAAATCCTTCGCTTTATATGTTGCTATTCCTGATAGATATGAATCAGACGGAACAATAGAAAGCATTAAAGAACCAATCTCACAATTATGGTTTTCTGTATATGATGGCTCTGTTTATATTGTAAGATCTACAGATGAACGCCAGACTAATAGTGTTAAAAGAGAGTTTGCTGTATATAAGGCGAAAGATAACACGGAGTTATATGATGAGCTAAATCAATATGTTGACCCAAGTGGCGATGGTATTTTCTATTGCACAATTCCTGATTGGTTGGATAGTGTAAGACATAGAGGTGCGGTGTATTTATCGCCTATAGTATGGGAAGTGTATTTAGTAGATTTATTGCTTAAGAAAATAAAACGAAAACACAGTAATAACGTTGATGAATGAAAAAGTAGAGTTATACAAAAATCCGTTTAGCAGAAAAATCTGTTGAACGGATTTTTTGTTATAGGAAGAGTGTTTTGTTGTAGTTAAGGATGGTTTAATATTATAGTTTTAATACATAATTTCAGCCTGTAAATAAACTGAAGAATCGCCTTCGGAATAAGAGAGCCACCAATTAACGCCTACTGTGTTAAACATACCATAGCTGTTTACCTTTGTTTTCACTTGTATAACATTATCTGCTTCTTCAACCGGAATTTCGTTTCCGTCATCGTCTATTATAGTGTTTTTTATTACACCGTTTTCGTTAGTGGAGATGTATGCGCCGGCGTTGCCATCCGTAAATTCATAATCGGTTTCTGTTTCTGTTCCTTCAAACTTAAAATCCGACTCGTTTTTATATAAATCCATTATCTTTTTATGGCATTCGTCAAAGTATTTGTTCGCTTCTTCAGGTGTTTTGCAATCTATTGTGAAATAGTAGTGGTGGATTTCACTATTCAGAGCACCTCTGTTATCAGCTGATAAAGAAACATCTTTTTCATCATAAACAAAGTTAAAATCAAAAGTACGGTCACCTGTTATGTCGCTTACTTCGCCTATATCTTCGGGTAAATCATATTTTAGTATAATATCACTCGGCTTGCTGTTCCATGTTAAATCAGGTGTTAAGAAAGAAATAGGCACATTTCTGTATCTGAATGGTACTAAATTTATACCATTTAAAAGAATGTTTGCTGCCACAAGAACTATTGCAACAATTACAATTATTTTAATAATGTTCTTTTTTGATTTGAATTGTGTCATAAAACTCCTCCTAAAATATGGTATATCATTATTATAGCAGTTGTATAAACCCAAAAACAACATAAAGATGGAATCTTAAGAAATTCTTAAAATTTAAACTAGAAATTATAAATCAAATAATGTTGAGCAAGAAAATTTTGTTAGTGAAGAGTGAATAGTTAATAGTGAATAAGTAAAAAATCCTCGTTCTTTGAACGAGGATTTTTTGGAGCTGGAAACGTGACTCGAACACGCGACCTGCTCATTACGAATGAGCTGCTCTACCAACTGAGCTATTCCAGCAGATTTTATTTTGAACACGAATAGTATTATATATAAAACACTTATATTTTTCAAGTGTTTTTATTTATTTTGACAAAATTGATTTATGACAAAAATAATGATTATTTTCTATTGACTTTAGCGCTTTAGTGTGCTACCATATGAACACGTTTTTTAAAATGAGATTTTGTAGAAAGGAAAGGCTTTCGGTATTAATCAAAAGCCGTGGTCAAAAATTATGACACCTTTAAAAAATAGCGAGGTTGATGTGCTTTACAAAGCAATATTGAGCCTTGAAAACGAAGAGGAATGTGCTTTGTTTTTTGAGGATTTGTGCACCATCAACGAAATCGTCTCTCTTTCGCAACGCCTTAGCGTTGCCAAAAAGCTTGACGAGGGTAAAACCTTTTCAACAATCACCGCCGAAACGGGTGCAAGCTCCGCCACAATCGGCAGAGTTAATCGTTGCCTTTCATACGGCAACGGCGGCTACAAGAAAATAATTGAAAAGCTTAAAGGGGGAGAAAACAAATGAGTATTGATTTTTCCGTTCTTAACCCCACCGAAAAAATAATATTCGAGCTTCGCTCGCTTTATTCAAAATTCGGCTACAAGCCCTTTAAAATGAGCAAGTTCGAGGAATACGATTTATACGGCTCTAATAAGGATTTCCTCGTCAGTGGTAATTGCATTACTTTTACCGATACCGATGGCAGACTTCTTGCTCTCAAGCCCGACGTAACGTTTTCTATTATCAAAAACCTTGACGATTCCGTTAAAGGCGTGCAGAAGGTTTATTATAACGAAAACGTTTACCGTGAGTCTAAAAAGGCAGGCGGCTTCAGCGAAATTATGCAGACCGGCGTTGAGTGTATGGGCGACATTACAGATAACGACGTTTGCGACGTTATTATTCTCGCCGCACGCAGTCTTTATGCAATCAGCGAAAACTACGTGCTTGATATTTCTCACCTCGGTCTTCTCAGCGGTCTTTTCAACGCAATGGAGCTGAGTGAGGGTAACAAAACAGAGCTTCTCTCAGCAATTGCCGAGAAAAATGCAGGTGCAATAAAAGCACTTTGCGAAAGCTTTGGTGTTGGTGAAGCGCTCCAAAATATGCTTCTTGAAATTATGAATGCCTGCGGAAAGCCCTCAGACGTTCTCAAAAAAATCGGTGCGGTTGCCGTTAACTCCGAAATGCAGAATGCATTCAACGAGCTTTCAAAGGTTTGCGAAAAGCTTATTGAAAAAGGCTACGAAAAGAATATCAATATTGACTGCTCTCTTGTCAACGATATGAACTACTACAACGGCATCGCATTCAAGGGCTTTGTTCACGGCGTCCCTGCAAGCGTTCTTTCGGGCGGCAGATACGACAAGCTTATGGAGCGTGTCAACAAAAAGGCGGGGGCTATCGGCTTTGCGGTTTATCTTGGCGAGGTTGACAGGCTTCTTGAAAACAAAGAAGAAACAAGCGAAGCCGCAGACGACGGCTGGCTCAACGTTGCACTTCCTAAGGGCAGGCTTGGTGAAAAGGTCTATGCTATGTTTGAAAGTGCAGGCTTTGAATGCCCGCAGATATATGAAAAAAATCGTCGACTTATTTTCGAAAATGCAGAAAAAAAAGTTCGTTATTTCTGGGTCAAGCCCTCAGACGTTGCAATCTATGTTGAACGTGGTGCGGCGGATATAGGCGTTGCGGGTAAGGATATTCTTCTTGAATATGCGCCCGACGTTTACGAGCTTCTTGATCTTGATATGGGTAAATGCAGAATGTGCGTTGCAGGCAAAAAAGAATTTACCGACAACGGCACAAGCACACTTCGTGTTGCAACAAAATTCACCAATATCGCAAAAAGCTATTATGCAGACAAATGCCGTGATATTGACATTATAAAGCTCAACGGTTCAATCGAAATTGCACCAATTCTCGGTCTTTCCGACGTTATTGTTGATATTGTTGAAACAGGCGCAACGCTTCTTGAAAACGGACTTGAGCCCAAGGAAACGATTGTGGGAATAAGCGCAAGGCTCATTTCAAACAAAGCAAGCTATAAATTCAAATCCGACATTATTGATAAATTAAAAATATCCTTAGATAAAATTGTGAGGGAAAAACAGTGATTAAAATATACAAACGCAACGAAATCTCAACAGAGCAGATTCTCGAAAGAAGCGAACAGACAATTGACGTTGAGGGCATTGTTGCGGATATCATAAAAAATGTACGTGCAAACGGCGACAAGGCACTTGTTGAATACAGCAAAAAGTTCGACGGTGCACTTGATGACGTTCTTGAGGTCACAAAGGAAGAAATCGAAGATGCCTTGAATCAGGTTGACAGCGACCTTATTGAGATTTTAAAGCAGGCTAAAGAAAACATAACCGCTTTCCACTCAAGACAGGTAAGAAACAGCTTTCTTATCAACGAAAACGAGGGCGTTATTATTGGTCAGAAGGTTATCCCCATTGAAAAAGTGGGTCTTTACGTTCCCGGCGGCACAGCAGCTTATCCGTCATCGGTGCTTATGAACTGCGTGCCTGCAAAAATTGCGGGCTGCAGCGAAATCGTTATGGTTACACCCGCCAAGGAGGGTAAGGTGAAGCCTGTTATTCTTGTGGCGGCAAGCATTGCAGGCGTTGACAGAATCTTTAAAATCGGCGGGGCACAGGCGGTTGCGGCTCTTGCTTACGGTACACAAAGCGTGCCAAAGGTTGACAAAATCGTTGGCCCCGGTAACGCATTTGTTGCAGAGGCAAAGAAGCAGGTTTTCGGCACGGTTGATATTGATATGATTGCAGGCCCCAGCGAGATTCTTGTTGTTGCTGACGGAACAAACAACCCCGCACACATTGCGGCGGATTTGCTTTCACAGGCAGAGCATGATAAAATGGCAACAGCCGTTCTTATTACAGACAGCGAGGATTTTGCAAACAAGGTCAGCGAACAGCTTGAAATTCAGATTCCGCTTCTTCCCCGAGCAGAAATTGCACGCTGTTCCATTGACACAAACGGCAAAATTATTATCACAGATTCGCTTGTTGAAGCAATGGAAACTTCAAATCTTCTTGCTCCCGAGCACCTTGAAATCTGCGTTGACAATCCCTTTGAGTACCTTGGCTACGTTAAGCATGCGGGCTCCGTGTTCCTCGGCAAAAATTGTCCCGAGGCATTGGGTGATTATTTCGCAGGGCCCAACCACACCCTGCCCACAAGCGGAACAGCACGCTTCTCAAGCCCCCTTTCGGTTGATGACTTTGTTAAGAAAACACAGTTCTCATATTTTAGCCGTGAGGCTCTTGACGGTATCGGCTCTAAGGTTGTTCGCTTTGCGAATGAAGAAGGTCTCCACGCCCACGCAAACAGCGTAAGTATAAGATTGGAGAATAAAAACTGAAATGAGTAAATTCCTTGACAAACGTTACAGCTCCCTTGCGGCTTACGTTCCCGGTGAACAGCCCCAGGATAAACAGTATATAAAGCTTAATACAAACGAATCACCGTACCCGCCAAGCCCCGAAACTGTGGCGGCGGTGAACAAAAGCGAAGCAGAGCTTCTGAGGCTTTACCCCGACCCCGACGGCAGAGTGCTTACAAAGAAAATCGCCGACCTTTATGGTGTGGGCACAGAAAATGTGATTCTTGTAAACGGCTCCGATGATATTCTGAATTTTGCTTTTATGGCATTTTGTGCCAACGGCAGAAAATCATATTTTGCTGATATTACCTATGGCTTTTACAGCGTATTTGCAAATCTTCATTGCTCGGATTATAAAACAATTCCCCTCGAAGATGATTTTACAATAGACTACAAGAAGTTTTGCAATCTCGATGGTGCTGTGTTTATTGCAAACCCAAATGCACCAACAGGCATTGCTCTCGGTCTTGATGAAATAGAAGAAATTCTCAAAACCAACCCTGACAACGTTGTTGTAGTGGATGAGGCTTACGTGGATTTTGGAACGGAAAGTGCCGTGAAGCTAGTTTCAGAATATGAAAATCTTCTTGTTGTGCAGACTTTTTCGAAGTCAAGGTCAATGGCAGGCGCCCGTCTTGGCTTTGCCATAGGCAACAAAGAGCTTATCGGCGACCTTCACAAGCTCAGATATTCAACAAACCCATATAATATAAACAGATTGACTCTTGTGGCGGGTGCTGCGGCTATTGATTCACAAAGCTACTACACCGAAAATTGCAAGAAAATCGAAAAAACAAGGGAATTTACCACGAATGAGCTTGAAAAGCTGGGCTTCAGAGTGCTTCCCTCAAAGGCGAATTTCGTTTTTGCCGAATCTGACACTGTCAGCGGTGAAGAAATTTATTTGAAATTAAAGGAGCAGGGTGTTCTCGTCAGACACTTTACTTCTGATAGAATCAAGAATTTTAACAGAATAACAATCGGTACACCCGAGCAAATGCAAATTCTTATTGATAAAATAAAAAAGATTACGGAGGCGGTTTAAATGCGTACAGCAGAAATTAAAAGAAAAACAGCCGAAACAGATGTATATGTAAAAATTAATCTTGACGGAACAGGTGTCTGCAGCATTGAAACAGGCATCGGCTTCCTTGACCATATGCTTGTGCTTTTGTCAAAGCATTCAAGATTCGACCTTGACGTTTCCTGCAAGGGCGATTTATGCGTTGACGGTCACCACACAACAGAGGATATCGGCATCGCTTTAGGACAAGCGTTTAAAGAGGCCTTGGGTGACAAGGGCGGCATAACACGATATGCCGATACAACACTCCCAATGGATGAAGCATTGATTTTGACTGCTGTTGACGTTTCGGGCAGACCTTATCTTCGCTATAATCTTGAAATTCCTGCCCCTATGGTAGGTGATTTCGATACGGAGCTTGTCAGAGAATTCTTTGTGGCATTTGCTTTTAATGCAGGTGTAACACTTCACATCCGCGGTCTTGACGGAATGAACAGCCACCACATCATCGAAGGCACCTTCAAATCCTTTGCAAGAACTCTCAAGGCGGCGGTTAAAATTGATGAAAGTCTTAACGGTGAGATTCCGTCTTCAAAAGGAGTTTTATAATGCTTGCAATAATTGACTATGGTGTAGGGAACTTGTTTTCGCTTCAATGCTCCCTTAAAAAAATTGGTGTTGAAGCGGTTGTAACAAGCGATGAAAACATAATAAAGGCGGCGGATAGAATAATTCTTCCCGGTGTCGGTGCCTTTGGCGATGCCGTTAATAAACTGCACAAAAGCGGACTTTTTGAGCTCGTTATTGAAGAGGCTCGCAACGGCAAGCCCCTGATGGGTATCTGTCTTGGTATGCAGATGCTTTTTGAGAAAAGCTATGAGTATGGTGAATATGAGGGCTTAGGGCTTATTGAGGGTGAAATAGTTTCTTTGAAAAAAGAAATATCACAGGAGTATGCCGTGCCCCATATGGGGTGGAATGCCCTTAAATTTCACAACGGAAAAAATGAGATTTTTAAGTATATAAATGAGGGTGACTGCGTCTATTTCGTTCATTCTTATTTCGGCATTAACTGCGAAGATTCCCTTATCGCTTCTGCTGAATACGGCGCACAGATTACGGCGGCGGTTGCAAAGGGCAACGTTTACGGTTGTCAGTTCCATCCCGAAAAGAGTGGCGAGATTGGACTAAAAATTCTTAAAGCATTTGCTGAAATCTAATCCGATATTTAGTATGTGCGATGTTTTTACCCATGTGAAAGGATTTAGTTAAATAATGAAAATTTTTCCCGCAATAGATTTATATGAGGGTAAAGCCGTTCGTTTGCTCAAGGGGGATTATAATAATCTTACGGTTTATTCCGAAAATCCTATTGAAATTGCAAAGGATTTTGAAGCTCAAGGTGCAACCGAGCTTCACACGGTTGACCTTGAGGGCGCACGTGACGGCGGAACCCCCAATATTGATATAATAAAAAGCTTTGTTGAAAACACATCTCTTAATGTTGAGGTGGGGGGCGGTATCCGTTCAATGGATACTGTGAAGGCTTATCTTGATGCAGGTGTCACAAGAGTGATCCTCGGCACGGCGGCTGTTACAGACGAAGAGTTTCTAAAAAAAGCCGTTGAAACCTACGGCGACAAAATTGCCGTTGGTGCAGATATAAAGGATGGCAAGGTTGCAATCAAGGGCTGGGTCGAAAAATCAGAATACGGCACATTTGAATTTTTTGAAAAGCTCGAGAAAATCGGTGTAGCAACAGTCATTTGCACAGATATTTCAAAGGACGGTGCAATGCAGGGCACAAACCGTGAGCTTTATAAAGAGCTTTCAGAAAAGTTCAACGTTAACATAATCGCATCGGGCGGAGTGTCTTCTTTAGATGATGTTGAGGCGTTGAATTCAATGAATCTTTTTGGTGCAATAATAGGCAAGGCCTATTACACAGGTGCCATTAAAATCAGCGATGCGTTGGAGGTAGTGGGATGATTACAAAAAGAATAATTCCCTGCCTTGACGTGAGAAACGGAACAGTTGTTAAAGGCACGAATTTTGAGAATCTCAACGAGATATCTTCACCTGTGGAGCTTGCAAAGTTTTACAGCGACAACGGTGCGGATGAGCTTGTTTTTTATGATATCACTGCCTCATCCGACGGCAGAAAGCTTTTCACCGATATTCTCAGAGAAACGGCTGAAAACGTGTTTATACCCTTAACTGTGGGCGGTGGCATAAATACGCTTGATGATTTTGACCGTGTGCTCAAATGCGGTGCTGATAAGGTCAGCGTAAACTCCGGTGCAATAAGAAACCCCGATTTAATTCCTGCGGCGGCGGAAAAATACGGCGACCAATGTGTTGTTCTTTCGGTTGACGTTAAAAGAGTTGACGGTCAGTTCAAGGTTTTTGCCAAGGGTGGCAGAGAAAACACGGGTCTTGATGCACTCAGTTGGATTGAACGTGGAGTTAAAAATGGCGCAGGCGAAATAGTGGTGAACTCAATTGATACCGACGGCGTGAAAAAAGGGTTCGATATTGAAATGCTAAAAGCCGTTTGCGACATTGTTAATGTTCCTGTTATTGCTTCGGGCGGTGCAGGCGGCAAGCAGGATTTCGTTGACCTTTTCAAAACCGTTCCCGGTATCAGTGCAGGTCTTGCGGCATCAATTTTCCACTACGGCGAGGTATCCGTAAAGGATTTGAAGAAAACATTAAAAGAAAATGACATTACTGTGAGGTTATAATATGTTCGATATTGAAAAGCTTAAATTTGATGAAAAGGGTCTTATTCCCGCAATTGTTGTTGATGACGAAACAGGAGATGTTCTCACTCTTGCGTATATGAACAAAGAAAGTCTTGGCATCTCCCTTGAAAAGAAAAAAACCTGTTTCTGGAGCCGTTCAAGACAGGAACTTTGGCTCAAAGGTGAAACAAGCGGAAATTATCAGCATATTGTCAGCATAACTTCAGATTGCGATATGGATGCACTTACTGTCAGAGTAAGAAAAGACGGTCCCGCTTGCCACACAGGTGAGGAAAGCTGTTTCTTTAACCCTGTTTTTGAGAATGATGAAATTGCTCCCGCATTCAGCGTTGACAGCCTTGTTAAAACTATTGAGGGCAGAAAGCTCGACCCAAAAGAGGGCTCATACACAACATACCTTTTTGAAAAGGGTATCGACAAAATCCTCAAAAAGGTCGGAGAGGAGTGCACAGAGGTAATTATTGCCGGTAAGGCAGACGATAAAAAAGAAACTGTTTACGAAATTGCAGATTTGATGTATCATGTTCTTGTGCTTATGATTGAAATGGGCATATCTGTTGACGATATTATGGCAGAGCTCAAATCACGCCACGTTATCGACCACAAGGTAAAACAGGAGAAAATGACTCAATAATATGAACAAAATCGCAAAAATCTATTGGAGCAGAGTTAATCTGATTCTTGAAACCGAAGATGCCGTCGAGGGCGATGTTTATCTCGTCAAGGGCGATAAAAAAGCACCCCTCAAGGCAGAGGATAATAAAATAACCCTTAACGTGACCAACGTTTCTTGTGGGGATATGATTGAAGACGGCGAGTTTTTCTTCGAAGTGAACGGAGAAAAGCTTACTGTCTGCGATGCATTGATTTCCAAGCTTGATGATTCTTCACGCATTTTCAAATACAGAAAGAATTTTTATGCCCTTTTGGTTGATTTCGGTATTGATTCCGAAAAGGGGCTTGTGGTTTCTGTTGATTATATGATGAAAAACAGAAAATACAAAAAAAACTCACGTATGGCAGAGGGTAAAGGTGTTTTCGGTAAAATAAAGACTTTTGTGAAAATTGTTGTTCCGTTTTTTTTGAATATTGTTTATAATTTTTTGCGATTAATAAGACCAAAGAAGTCAAAAACGGTGTTGTTTTATTCTGAAAACGGCAACGAGCCAATCGGGAATCTGAAATTTCAATATGAATATATGCAGACTTTTCCCGATATCAGCGTGAGGGGTAATTTCTTTAACCTTCACGGTGAAAACAGCGTGATGAAAATGGTGAGGGCTGTTGTGGATATTGCCTTCAGCGATGTTATTGTTGTTGATAACTATGTTTCTGTTGTGAACATTCTCAATCTTTCGAAAGAGCAGAAGATTGTTCAGCTCTGGCACGCAGGGGTTGGCTTCAAGGCTGTGGGCTATGCAAGATTCGGTAAAGACGGCGGCGCACATCCCTTTAAATCAAGCCACAGAAAATACGATGTGGCTATTGTGGACGACGAAAAGCTCATAGATATCTATAAAGAGGTTTTCGGTGCGTCTGAAGATATATTCAGGGTGTATGGAATGCCTAGACTGCAGGATTATCTGAGCCATGAGCGTATCGTTGAAGTCACCGAAGAGCTGTATAACGAAAATCCGCTTCTCAAAGGCAAAAAGACAATTCTTTTTTCACCAACATACAGGGGTGTTACCGCAGATGATGCCTACTATGACTACAACAATATAAATCTTGATGAAATATACAGTTATTGTGTAAGAAATGATTTTTGCTTTGTTGTGAAAATGCACCCATTTGTTAAAGAGAAAATTAACATTCCACACAGTTATTCTGACAGAATATTCGACTACTCTCACAGAGATATAAACGACCTTATTTATATTGCAGATATAATGGTAACGGATTATTCATCCTGTGCTTATGAGTTCTCGTTTTTCAACAGACCCCTTGTTTTTTACAGGTTTGATAAACTCTTTTATGAGTATGAGCGACCCGTTCACACACTTGATGCATTTTCTGAGAAACAGTATGAAACCACATCTTTCAAGGATTTGATGACGGTGCTTGAATGTCTTAAAAATATTTCCGTGAACGATAGATTCAAAGCATTCACACAGCGTCAGAATGACAGTTGTCAGCTTATTGCAGACGAAATTTTAAGGTGATTTTATGAAAGCTGTTATTATTAAAATTTTTATATTTGCCCTTAACGTTCTTTACGCTTTTTATAAGCTCTTGCCACAAAAAGACAAGGTGGTTATGATAAGCAGACAGTCAAACGCTGTTAACGACGATTTCAGACTTCTGGGCGATGTTCTTTCAAAAAAACATCAGGTGGTTTACCTTTGCAAAACTCTTGACGGCGGCGTTGATTCGGGCTTGAAAACAAAGATATCCTACGGGCTTCATATGTTCACACAGATGTATCATCTCTCAACCTCAAAGGTCTGTGTGCTCGATTCATACAGCCCCATAGTCAGCCTTTTGAATCACAAAAAAACTCTTACAGTTGTTCAGATATGGCACTCAATCGGCACTCTCAAGAAATTCGGGTGGCAGATTCTTGGTTGGGGAGAGGGTAGCTCGCCCGAAACCGCAAAACTAATGCGTATGCACAAAAATTACGATGTTATTTATTGTGCGGGCGAAGCATATCTTGACGTTCTGGCAGAGGGCTTTAACGTTTCAGAGGACGTGTTTAAAATCTACACGTTGCCGAGAATCGACCTTTTGAAAAACAAAGAATATCAAGATAAGACAAAACAGGAAATTTATCAAAAATACCCGATGTTGGCAGATAAGCCTAATGTTGTTTATGCACCCACCTTCAGAAAAAATGAAAGCGAATTCAATAAATATTTTAACGCTTTGGTTGATGCTTTTGATTTTGATAAATACAATCTTATAGTCAAGCTTCACCCCCTTTCAGAGGTGGATGTATGCAATGATAAGGTTATTTTCGATAAAGAATTTTCAAGCTTTGAAATGTTCTCTGTTGCCGATAAGCTCATAAGTGACTATTCCTGTATTGTCTATGAGGCAGGAATAAAAGGCATTCCTTTGTATTTTTACAATTATGATGCCGAGCTGTATGAGAATGTAAGAGGCCTTACAATTGATTACAACGATTTGCCCGGCTACAAGGAAAGTGATGCCGGGAAATTAGTTGAAACTCTTGAGCTCGAATATGACTACGATTATATGGAAAAATATATAAGAAAATATATTGAAAACGTTGATAACTGTGCCGGAAAAATGGCAGCAGATATTGAAAGCTATATGTAAAAAAAATTCCTGTACGAAATGTGAAATTTCGTACAGGTTTTTTTATGCTTTGTGTGATGCTTTTTCAGCAAGCTTCAGTATTGATATGATGGGCACAATGAGTATGCCCCCGATAAGGTTACTGATGCCGTGGGTTATGTCAAACGGCAAGCCTGCAATTATCCACGCTATTGTTCCCTCAAGGCTCAGATTAAACAGTAACGCTTGCACAGGGGCATAGAGCAAGCCGAACAAAAAGCCGTGAAGCGAGCAGACAATCATATATATGATTGGTTTCGCTTTTGTCGGCAGATTTTTGGGGATAAGCATAACTGCACCCCAAAGCAAAGTCCAGATGTAAAGATAGGGTACCCACCAGGTACCGAATCCGCCGTATAACCCCGTCAGCATAACAAAAATGTAGATGGGGTAGAGGGCTTTTTTTCGATAAACTACTGTTACGGCAACAACAAAAACACCGATGAGATGTATGTTGGGGAATGCATCCATAATAATTTTCGATGCAAACATAACAGCGCCCAGCATGCCGAAAATAACAGCTTCTTTAACCTTTAATCTCATGCCTTCTCTGCCTTGAATGCGTAAGCTTTACCGGGGATGATTTCTGTTGAATCCACACCGCTTGTTGCGTATTCATCACCAATATAGAACGACCAATAGGCACCGTCTTTTTCATAATCAAGGGTAACACCATTTACGGTTTTAACATATAATCCGTAAGCACCTTCGTCGCCCGCGATGAGCTCGATGTCAAGAAGAGCTTCACCCACAGTCTTTTTGTCTGTGTGGATTTCAAAGACGGTTTCTTTGCCGTCCAGATCAACAACAGAAAAGCTGAATTCTGTTTTGCCTTCGCCCAGAATCTGTGGCGAGGGCTTTTCTGTGTCGGGCAAGGCTGATTCATTGGTTGACGAATCAGTTGAGCCTTGCTGTTCCTGTTGTTTTGGTGTTTCAGGGTTTTTGTCGGCGTTACAGCCCACGAACAGTGCAATAGCCGCAATAAGCACAGCACAAAGGAGCAACGACAACACTTTTTTTACGTGTTTTTTTTGCATTCTGGATTTCTCCTTTATAAATTATTTCTCTTTTGAAACCGGCGCTCGCAGTTGTTGTTAGTAAGAGATTTTTGTTACCGGGTATTTCGACTCGGTGCACCGATTATCACCTTCTCAGATTTCTCCAATGGTGTGTCTCCGATTGCGGCATCGGACAGATAAACGGCATTATTGCACCTCACGGCGGCGGGCCCGTACGGGAGTTTCACCCGTTTCCCCGAAATAACATAATAATTATTATATCATTTCTGCGCCATAATTCAACAAATTTTTTATATGAGCTGGTGTAGAATGTAAAGAAAAACAGGAGGTTGAATATGTCGGTAACAATTAAAACCAAGGATTCGCAAATGTATGCATTTATAAAGGGTGAAATAGATCACCACACCGTGCCGTCAATAAGGGAGCAAATAGATGATGCTGTTTGTGATTGCGGCAACGTCAATACACTTGTTCTCGATTTCAGTGACGTCAGCTTTATGGATAGCTCAGGGGTTGGTCTTGTTATGGGGCGATACAGGTTCATAACGCCAATGAATATAAAACTCAGGGTGGACAACCTGTCAAACAGGGATTACAAAATAATGCGAATGTCAGGTATAGAAAAATTGGCTCAGATAAACAAGAAAACGGAGAGTGAAAGCAAATGAAAAAAATCAATCAATTAAAAATGGTTTTCGACAGTAAGTCTGTAAACGAAAGCTTTTCAAGAGTTGCAGTGGGGGCTTTTTCTTCACAGCTGGATATGACTGTTGAAGAGCTTGGTGATATCAAAACCGTTGTCAGCGAAGCGGTAACAAACTGTATAGTTCATGCCTATGGCGACAATATCGGCAACATCTACATAACCTGCACCGTTTTTGAAGAGGGGGTTATCCGAATATCAATAAGAGATAAGGGCTGCGGTATGGAAGACGTGAAAAAGGCTATGGAGCCACTATATACAAGCAAGGGCGGTGACCGCTCGGGCTTGGGATTTTCGGTTATGGAATGTTTTTCTGATAAATTAAAGGTGCGTTCAAAGCCCGGTGTGGGCACAACTGTTACAGTTGAAAAGAAAATAAAAGGAAAAGTAAGATGACAGACCGTCAGAAATTTATTGAAGATAATCTTGGGCTCGTCCATTCCTGTGCCGCAAAATTCAAGGGCAGGGGCGTTGAATATGATGACCTTTTTCAGGCGGGGTGCGTGGGGCTTATCAAAGCTGTTGACGGGTTTGATGAAAGCTTGGGCTACGTGTTTTCAACCTATGCCGTCCCCGCTGTTTTGGGCGAAATAAAACGGATTTTCAGGGATGGGGGCACTGTGAAGGTCAGCAGGGCGTTAAAGGAGCAGGCAAGGGTGGTTAAAGCTGAAAGCGAAAAGCTGGCGGATGAATTGAAGCGTGAGCCAACCCTCAGCGAAATTGCCGAATATCTCAATATGGACGTCTGCAAGGTCAGCGAGCTTCTTATGGCGGGAATGCCCGTGCTTTCGCTGACAGTTTCCGAGGAGGATTCCGACGAGAGGCAGATTGACGTACCCATTGACGGTGAAGAGGAAAAAATTGCAGAAAAACTATCTCTTGATGCCTGTATTGATGCATTGAACGAGGTTGACAGGTCCATAATAAGGTTAAGATATTTTCAATCGAAAACCCAATCGGATACGGCTAAAATACTCGGTATGAGTCAGGTTCAGGTGTCACGCAGAGAAAAGAAGATATTGCAGGAAATAAGGCAGGGCTTGAGTGCGTGAATATATAGCTGACGAGAGTTAAACACCGTACGTGGTTCAACTCCCGTCGGCTATAACAAAAATAATGGTCCCGATGGGGCAAAGAATGTTGAAAATGATATAGCAAAAAATGGTAAATATACTTGAAAAAAAGTGTTATTTGTTATAAAATGTATTCGGTAAAAAATTAACAAACATAAAGGAGTTAATCACATGGGACTTTTAAACAAAAAAACAGTTGATGACATTAACGCAAAAGGCAAAAAAGTGCTCGTTCGTTGCGATTTCAACGTTCCGCTCAAAGAAGGCGTAATCACAGACGAAAACAGAATCACAGCAGCACTTCCCACAATTCAGAAACTTCTTGATGACGGCGCTCAGGTTATCCTTTGCTCTCATCTCGGTAAAGTTAAAAACGGCCCCAACGAGAAAGAAAGCCTTGCACCTGTTGCAAAAAGACTTTCCGAGCTTCTTAACAAGGACGTTGTTTTCGCTGCAGACGATGTAGTTGTTGGCGAAAATGCTAAAAAGGCTGTTGCAGAAATGAAAGACGGCGATGTTGTTCTTCTTCAGAACACTCGTTTCCGCCCCGAAGAAACAAAGAACGGCGAAGCATTCTCAAAAGAGCTCGCATCTCTTTGTGACATTTACGTGAACGACGCTTTCGGTGCTGCTCACAGAGCACACTGCTCAACAGTTGGTGTTGCTTCTTTCGTTGAAGAAGCTGCTGTTGGTTACCTTATGGGCAAAGAGCTTAAATACCTCGGCAACGCTGTTGAAGATCCCCAGAGACCTTTCGTTACAATTCTCGGTGGTGCAAAGGTTGCTGACAAGCTCAACGTTATTGAAAACCTTCTCAACAAAGCAGATACACTTATCATCGGCGGCGGTATGGCTTACACATTCCTCGCTGCAAAGGGCTACAGCGTAGGCACATCTCTTCTTGATGAAACAAAGATTGACTACTGCAAGGATATGCTTGCAAAGGCAGCAGAAAAAGGCGTTCAGATTCTTCTCCCTGTTGACGTTACAATCACAAAAGCATTCCCTGACCCCATCGATGCAGAAATCGAGGTTGCAGTTTGCGATGCAGACAAAATCCCCGCAGATATGATGGGTCTTGACATCGGTCCCAAAACAGCAGAGCTTTACGCAGCAGCAGTTAAATCTGCAAAAACAGTTGTTTGGAACGGACCCATGGGCGTTTTCGAAAACCCCATCCTTGCAAAAGGTACAATCGCAGTTGCTGAATCTCTTGCAGAAACAGATGCTGTTACAATCATTGGTGGCGGCGACTCTGCAGCAGCTGTTAACACTCTTGGCTACGGCGCAAAGATGACTCACATCTCAACAGGCGGCGGTGCATCTCTTGAGTTCCTTGAGGGTAAGGCACTTCCCGGAATTGAAGCCGTAAACGACAAGTAATATTTCACGCACATTTGGCGTTTTTTCGCCCGCTCGGTGTATCTTTATACACCTTCGGGGCGAAGAAAACACCAACTGCACGCAAACTATCACTTGTGTTATACAACAAGCGAATTTATCGCTTTTGTGTAATAGTATAAGTCTTTGGTTTGCAGTGCAGGCAACTACAACTCTAGATTTCAAATTTCAAATTTCGAATTTCGAATTTCGAATTCTAGAAAAACTTTATTTAAGTGAAAGGTTTAATTGATATGGATAAATCACTTCGTAAAGCAGTTATCGCAGGTAACTGGAAAATGAACAAAACTCCCGATGAAGCAAAAGCTATCATCAATGAAATGAAGCCCCTTGTTGCAGATGCAGATTGTGACGTGGTTCTTTGCGTTCCCTATATCGACATTTTCGCAGCACAGGAGGCAGCTGCAGGCACAAACATCAAAATCGGCGCTGAGAACTGCCATTGGGCAGAAAGCGGCGCATTCACAGGTGAAGTTTCCGCACCCATGCTCAAGGCTATCGGTGTTGAATACGTTATCATCGGTCACTCCGAAAGAAGACAGTATTTCGGCGAAACCGACGAAACAGTTAACAAGAGAGTAAGAGCTGCTCTTGACAGCGGTCTCACAGTAATCCTTTGCGTTGGCGAGCTTCTTGACGAACGCAAAAAAGGCGTTACAATGGAAGTTGTTCGTTCACAGACAAAAATCGCTCTTCAGGGCGTTTCTAACGAAGAGCTTGACAGAATCATCATCGCTTACGAACCCGTTTGGGCTATCGGCACAGGTGAAACTGCAACAGCAGAGCAGGCAAACGAGGTTAACCACGCAATCCGTGAGGTTCTTGGTGAAATCTATTGTCCCAAATGTGCAAGCCGTGTAACAATTCAGTATGGCGGTTCTATGAATGCTGCTAATGCTGCAGAGCTTCTTGCACAGGTTGATGTTGACGGCGGTCTTATCGGCGGCGCATCTCTCAAGGCTGCAGATTTCTCTGTTATTGTTAAAGCTGCAAGCGTTTAATTAAAATAAAAATGTAGGGCAGACCTGATCGTCTGCCCAAATTTTCTGTAAAGGTGATTAAAATGTCTGAAAAAGTACTTCTTGTTGTTATGGACGGCGTTGGTTATTCAAAAACAGGTCTCGGCGACGCTGTTACACTTGCTAACACACCCGTTCTTGACAAGCTTCTTAAAGAATGCCCCAACGTTCGCCTTAAAGCTCATGGCGCAGCAGTAGGTCTTCCTTCTGATGACGATATGGGTAACAGCGAGGTTGGCCACAATGCTCTTGGTTGCGGTCAGGTTTATTCTCAGGGCGCAAAGCTTGTTAATGAATCTATCGAATCAGGCAAAATCTATGAATCAACTGCTTGGAAAGAAATTGCAGGTAACTGCATAGAGAAAAACTCAACTCTTCACTTTATCGGTCTTCTTTCCGATGGTAATGTTCACTCAAATATCTCACACCTTATTGCAATGCTCAAACAGGCAAAAGCAGAGGGTGTAAAGAGCGTTCGCGCTCATGTTCTTCTTGACGGTCGTGATGTTCCCGCAACATCAGGCCTCGTTTATGTTGAAGAGCTTGAAAATGCT
>JAZRPC010000022.1:0-7018 GCA_045649005.1 Acutalibacteraceae bacterium | reverse complement strand
GCTGGTGTAGCTCAGTTGGTAGAGCAGCTGATTTGTAATCAGCAGGTCGGGGGTTCGAGTCCGTCCACCAGCTCCATTTTTTTGAATAGTGAACATGGGAGTGTTCCCGAGTGGCCAAAGGGGGCAGACTGTAAATCTGTTGGCACCGCCTTCGGTGGTTCGAATCCACCCGCTCCCACCAAAAAACAGACAAGCAATAGCTTGTCTGTTTTTTTATCCATTGCGAAAGCAATGGCATATCATCAGCCGTCAGGCTGTATATCATCAACAACGGTTTCACCGTTGTTGTATCTCGTCACGCTTCAGCGTGTATCAAAAGTTATCGCAATGATGATATACAAAACTTCGTTTTGGTGATATGCAATTCCTTGCGGAATTGATGATATACAACAGCAGAGCCGTTGAATATGTGCCTGACGGCACAATGAAGTTGCTCTTATGACAAACGAGTTTAATTTGTAGGAAAAACGGTGTAATATCAACCAGCAAGGATAGTAACAATCCAAACAATACCTTTTATTTTTTCACCTACCTATGTATAATTAAATCAGCAAAAAACTTAGTGCAAGAATGTAGAAAGGAAAGATATGAAAATGAAAATCAGCATAGGTGAAAGAATTGCCTACCATAGAAAAATGAATGCAATGACACAGGAGGAGCTTTCCGGGAAGTTGAATGTTTCTACCCAAGCCGTTTCGAAATGGGAACAAAAACTTTCTTCGCCTGATATTACGCTTTTGCCGGAAATTGCAAGTGTTTTTTCTATTAGTATCGATGAATTGTTCGGAAAGAAAGTTGATAGGGAACCCGTGTTTAATTTAGTTGATAATGTACCATGGGACGATGACAGAAAAATACGAATTGCAGTTTATCATGGCAAAAAACTTATGCAACAATCAACATATCAACTTCAAAACGGAACAAATAAAATAAATGTTCATTTTGACTATGGTGAAGTTTATAAAATACATGGTGTTTGTAATTTGAATTTATAAAAAATTCTTTCATATTGAACAAAAAGTTATTTGAAATTTGTTAGTAGTACAAAAACCCTCGTGGAGATGGTATCAAAATTGCAGGAAAAGCAAAACGAGCTTTTAAGATTTGCTGAATTTGCAAAAGACCAACTTTAAGTTGGTATCTGAATTGTTCGTAACAGCCAAATATCCAAGTCGAAAGACTTGGATTTTTTATTTGTGTCCGCAGGACACAACATCGTTTTGCAACGCAGTTGCAAACTTCATTTCAAATTTATTTGAACTTCATGCCGCCTGCGGCACAAAACGAAGTTGCTTACAGCAAATGAAGTGCTTAATGCAATGAAGTGTGCCTGACAGCACAACGAAGTTGCCCTTACGGGCAAACGAAATTAAGTTTTATTGAATCCGTTATTATCATTCACACCAAACAAAAAAGTTGTTGTGGATTCGAACCACACTCGGCGAAGCCGAACACAATCGGGCGTTCGTAAAACTTTACATTGATTTTCCACTCTTCTTGCATTCCATTATTGAAAATTGTATAATGAATCAGAAGACGCATGAAAATGTAAGAGGTGGTTTTATGAGCATACAAAATTTAATTGCACAATATAAAGAAAATAAAAACGGCATAAGCCATTGCACCTTTAATCCGGAGGGCCCGGGGGTTGTGCGGATTCACCTTATTCCACCAAAATTCAGGCTTTTTGGTGACAGGACTTACATTGTTATTTTAAATGGTTATTATATGCTTCCCTTGGGGTATTCCTGGGCTTTATTGCTTTCAAAATTTATGAAAGAGGTAAATGCCTTTGAGGGTAAGCCAATAACCGAAAAGGACGAAGAGAAAATTTTTAGAAATACGGTTAAAAAGACTGTTGCTGTTTACCCTTCAATGGATAAAGACGATATTGAAGAGGACTTGGAATTTATTTTGCGTGTTCTTTTTGCAGTTGCAAGAGGGGATGACCCCGAAATTGAAATAGAAAAGCTATCGCTTCGCCAATATGGCAAAAATATGACCGCACCCCACAGAATGGATTTGCTTGTAAGTGCTATGACTGACGCTGAGGGAAAATGGCAATGTAATCAGAAATGTAGATTTTGTTATGCGGCGGGTCAATGTAAAGGGCAGACTAAAGAATTGGGAACGGATGACTGGAAAAACATTATTGATAAGCTTTATTAAGCCAATGTTCCTATGGTAACCTTTACGGGTGGCGAACCCACAATGAGAGAGGATATTGCCATTCTTGTTGCTCATGCAGAAAAGATGGTTACCCGCCTTAACACCAACGGCATAAAATTAACTGAAGGTTTAGTAAATGACCTTAAAAAAGCGGGTCTCGACAGCGTTCAGATTACTCTTTATTCTCACAATGAAGAGGTTCATAACGATCTTGTTGGTTCTGAGCATTTCAAAGATACTGTTGAGGGTATAAAGAATGCAGTAAAAGCTGGTCTTGATGTTAGTGTTAATACTCCGCTTTGCAAAAAGAATGAGGACTATATAAAAACTCTTGAATTTATTAAATCCTTGGGTATCAGCTTTGTTACAGTAAGCGGACTCATCTGTACCGGTATGGCAGAAATTAACCACGAGGAATATGACCTTTCAGAAGACGCCTTGTTTGAAATTGTCAAAGAGGCAAAAATGTTTTGCACTTTTAATGAAATGGAAATGGATTTTACCTCTCCCGGTTTGATTTCAAAAGAAAAGCTTGAAGCAATAGGTGTTAATGTGCCTATGTGCGGTGCAGCTTTGAGCAATATGGCGGTTGCGCCCGACGGAACGGTTGTTCCCTGCCAGAGCTGGCTTGATTCAGATGCAGGTTTAGGTAATATTATTACAGACAAGTTTTCTGATATCTGGAACAACAAAAAATGTCTTGAATTAAGAGGAATGAGTGATGGAGAGGCCTTGAGCTGTCCATTCAGAGTAAAAGCGAGGTGAACGGGAAATGAAAGCAAAAAAAGATAAAAACGATTATTCTCCCAAAACCATAGAAAAGCGCAGAAAATTTCCCGCAAGAAATACTGCCATAATTGCAATTTGCGTAGCTGCACAGATTTTTTTAGGCTTTTTGGCAATAACTGCAAAGATAGAGCCACAGGACATTATTGAAAATTACACCGTTACTGTTGAACCCCTGCAAGACGGTACTCTTGATATAGAATATTCTTTCTTATGGAAAGCTATTGATGAAACAGAGGAGCTTACCTGGGTCGATATCGGTATGGCAAATTGTGTATATACTGTTTATGAGGATTCAATTTCAGAAAATATTAAAGAATACACCGAAATATATGAGGATGGCTACACAGGTTTAAGACTTGATTTTAAAACAGGCTATAAAGGCGGAGAAACGCTTAGGTTTTCATTTAAGGTGAATCAAGCGAATATGCTCTGCAAGGACTTGGACTGTTATTTTTACAAATTTGTTCCTTGCTGGTTTAACAGCACCCCTGTAGATAATTATGAATTCAAATGGAAAAAGTCAGAACACTCTTTCGGAGCAGATGGAGCAAATACGAAAAACGGCTATTATGTATGGTCGGGGAGCTTTGATTGCGGAGAATATGAATTAATTCAGGTTTCCTATGACCTCGCTGCCTTTACAGACGTTAAAACTGTGGGATATGAGCCTTTTGCAACTGATGGGGCATATAACCAGCTTGCAGAAAACCGAACTATAAAAATCGTACTTTTCTGCATTGGAATCGCTATACTTCTTGTAGCAGAAATTTATCTTCTTGACAGTCACGTTTCGTATCGCAGAGGAAGAGGCTTCCTTGTGGGTTACGGACACCCTATACATACCTACGGCTATCAGAATCCCAGATACATAAGAGCCTATAACAGAGCACATACCACAACCTCAACAGGTCGGGGCGGTGGAGGTTTCCGTGGTGGCGGATGTGCTTGCGCTTGTGCGTGTGCTTGTGCCGGTGGCGGAAGAGCAGGCTGCAGTCAGAAGGACACATATACAAATATTGAAAGAATAAAAAAATTCTAAAACAGCTTCAGCAACCGAGACCCATAAAAAGTTTCGGTTGCTTCTCTTTCGAGTTCTGTTTGAAACGCCCTAAAAGAAATAATTAATAACTGCAACTTCATTTTTTTGTTAAAATGATATATTGAGAAAAAAATGTATATTATGGTATTATTAATGTATTGCAACTAAATTTCGGAGGTATTTATGGAAAACTTTAACACCACTTTAACAAAGCGTGTCTTTGATATATTCGGGCAAATCTGCGATATCCCTCATAGCTCCGAAAATATGGGCGGCATAAGCCGTTTTTGCAGAAATTTTGCAATTAACCATAATCTCAGATACGTTAAGGACGATGCGGAAAACGTAATAATTTTTAAGCCGGGAACTGTCGGCTACGAAAACAGCGAGCCTGTTATTTTGCAGGGTCACCTTGATATGGTGTGCCAGAAAACTGAGGATTGCACAATAAACTTTGATGAACACGGCATTGAGACCTTTGTTGACGGCGATTTTCTCAAGGCAAAAAACACCACCCTCGGCGGTGACAACGGTATCGCCGTTGCAATGATTCTTGCCATTCTTGAAAGTGACGATATCCCCCACCCTCCCATTGAAGCGGTTTTCACCACGGATGAAGAAATCGGTATGGTGGGCGCAAGGAAAATGGATATGAACATTCTCAGCGCAAAAAGAATGATTAACCTTGATTCCGAGGAGGACGATACCGTAACCATCTCCTGCGCCGGGGGAAGTGATTTGAAAATATACGCTCCTCTAAACGCTCAACCCAAAAACGGAGAAAAAACAACAGTTATATTAAGAGGCTTGCTTGGTGGCCATTCAGGCGTTGAAATTCACAAAAACAGAGCAAATGCAAACCTTCTTGCAGGTGATTTTTTAAATAGCTTAAAAACCGATTTTGATATTATTTCAATTAACGGTGGTGACAAATCAAACGCTATCCCCAACCTTTGCAAAATTGAATTGCTTGTGGAGAACGCAGAAAGGTTTTCTGCCGAGGCTTTGGAAATTCTTGAAAGCCTCAAGCCAAAATACACAAACGAGCCCAATTTCTCATATTCTGTAGAGAGTTCTGAAAAAACAGATGCTTTGGTTATTTCAGACCCAACTAAAAACAGTATTCTTCACACCCTTGTCAACGTGCCCGATGGTGTAATTGAAATGAGCAAGGATATTGACGGCCTTGTTGAAACGTCAACAAACCTTGGCATTTTCAAAACCGAAGAAGACAGAATTATGCTCCACTTTGCTCTTCGAAGCAACAAAACAGACGGGCTTTGCGAATTAGAAAAAGCTCTCATTTCATTTTTTGACAAAATCAATTGGGAAAGCGACGCTTCGGGTCACTATCCCCCGTGGGAATTTAACCCCGATTCTGTTCTTAGGGAAATTTACAAGCAAGCTTATTTTGACTTCTACAAAAAACAGCCCAAGGTTGAAGCTATACACGCAGGACTTGAATGTGGCGTTTTCGCCTCGCAAATTGAAAATTTCGATTGCATTGCTATCGGTCCCTCGCTTTATGACGTGCACACCGTAAACGAAAGGCTGAGCATTTCTTCCACAGAAAATACATTCAACCTTTTATTGAAGATTTTGGAGAAATTGAAATAATTATGGTATTGTATTTTTACCGTGATTTATGGTACAATAAGTCGATAAAAATCGACCCCAATTTCATTTGGCGGTCGGATTGGAGAATATATGGATAAAAAAAACGAATTCAAACCCTATGTCCCTGCTGAAAAGGTAACTCCCGAGCTCACGGTTACCTCAATAGTAATGGGCATCATCCTCGCCGTTGTTTTCGGCGCCGCTAACGCATACCTTGGCCTCAGAGTCGGTATGACGGTTTCTGCCTCTATCCCCGCCGCAGTTATTGCAATGGGTGTCATCAGAATCATTATGCGCAGAAATTCTATTCTTGAAAGCAACGTTGTGCAGACAATCGGCTCTGCAGGTGAATCTCTCGCCGCAGGTGCGATTTTCACCTTGCCCGCTCTTTTCCTTTGGGCGGCAGAGGGCAAAATGGAAAAACCCGACCTTCTTGAAATAACACTCATCGCTCTTATCGGCGGTCTTCTCGGTGTTTTCTTTATGATTCCGTTGAGAAATGCCCTTATAGTTAAAGAGCACGGTACACTTCCCTACCCCGAGGGCAAGGCTTGTGCAGAGGTGCTTCTCGCAGGTGAAAAAGGCGGTTCAAGTGCAACAACTGTTTTTGCAGGTATGGGCTTTGCCGCACTTTTCAAATTCATCATTGACGGGCTCAAGCTTGTTTCGGGTGAAGTTTCTTTGCGTGTAAAAGGCTTTGCCGGCGAAATCGGCACACAGATATATCCCGCAGTTATGAGCGTTGGCTACATCTGTGGAGCAAGAATTTCATCATTTATGTTTGCGGGCGGTATCTTCAGCTGGCTTGTTCTTATCCCTGTAATCGTTCTTTTCGGCGGCGATTCCGTTCTTTATCCCGGCACAACTTCCATCGCTGAAATATTTGCCGCCAAAGGTGCCTCAGGTATCTGGAGCACTTATATCCGCTACATCGGTGCGGGCGCTCTTGCCGCTGGCGGTATCATTAGCCTTGTTAAATCTCTTCCCCTCATTGTTAAAACCTTTACGGGTGCAATGAAGAACATGAAGGGCTCCGGCTCAACCTCACAGCTTCGCACAGCCAAAGAAATCAACATCAAAATAGTTATTATTGCAATCATTATTCTTACAATACTTATATGGTTGATTCCCGCAATCCCCGTTTCACTTCTCGGTGCGTTTATCATTGTTATCTTCGGCTTCTTCTTTGCAACCGTTTCTTCAAGAATGGTTGGCCTTGTTGGAAGCAGTAATAACCCCGTTTCCGGTATGGCAATCGCCACACTTCTCATTGCAACTCTTATTCTTAAAATTACCGGTGCAACAGGTGTTGCGGGTATGTGCAGTGCTATTGCAATCGGCTCAATTATCTGCATCGTTTCCGCTATTGCGGGCGACACATCACAGGACCTTAAAACCGGCTAC
>JAZRPC010000021.1:0-2640 GCA_045649005.1 Acutalibacteraceae bacterium | reverse complement strand
CGCTATATCGGTGCGGGTGCTCTCGCGGCAGGCGGTATCATAAGCCTTATTAAATCTCTCCCCCTTATTGTCAAAACCTTTACGGGTGCTTTAAAGAGCATGAAGGGTGCAGGAGCAACCTCCTCAGAGCGTACAGCAAAGGATATCAACCTCAAGATAGTTATTATTGCTATTCTCGTTCTCACAATCCTTATCTGGCTTATCCCCGCAATCCCCGTATCTCTCCTCGGTGCATTTATTATCGTTATTTTCGGCTTCTTCTTTGCAACCGTTTCTTCAAGAATGGTTGGTCTTGTAGGAAGCAGTAACAACCCCGTTTCAGGTATGGCTATTGCAACACTTCTTATTGCAACTCTCATTCTTAAGGTAACGGGTGCCGACGGCGTTGCAGGTATGTGCAGTGCAATCGCAATAGGCTCAATTATCTGCATCGTTTCCGCTATTGCGGGCGACACATCACAGGACCTTAAAACCGGCTACATTCTGGGCTCAACTCCCAAGAAACAGCAAATCGGTGAAATTGCCGGCGTTGTTGCCGCAGCTCTTGCAATCGGCGGAACACTTTACCTTCTTGATTCTGCGTGGGGCTTCGGCTCGGGTGAGCTTGCTGCCCCCCAGGCAACTCTGATGAAAATCATCGTTGAGGGCGTAATGGACGGTAACCTTCCCTGGGGCCTTGTGTTCATCGGTGTGTTTATCGCTGTTGCAGTTGAAATTATCGGCATCCCCGTTCTTCCCTTTGCTATTGGTGTATATCTTCCCGTGCATCTCAATGCATGCATCATGGTCGGCGGTCTTATCAGACTTGCTATGGATAAAATCAAAGGCAAAAAAGCAGAGCACAAAGAGGCCATTGTCAACGACGGTATTCTTTTCTGCTCCGGTATGATTGCGGGCGAGGGTCTTGTTGGTATACTTCTGGCACTTCTTGCAATTTTCGGCGTTGACAAGGCTCTCAACCTTTCAGAACAGCTCGGCATCCCCGCCGCTGTTTCTGACCTTGGCGGTCTTCTTCTCTTTGCAATTATCATTCTCACCGTTCTCAAATTCACAATCTGGAAAAAGCGTGATAAAAAAGCATGAAAAACAACGGCGAAAACTTTCTTGAAAAAATCCCGCAACGCAAAGCCGGGTTAAACTGGTCGCAGGATGAAAACGGCAACGTTACCCTCGAGATGGAAAACAAGGGGCTGACAAATAGAGTTTTTCAGAAGCTCTTTAAAAAGCCTGCCGTCAGCTACATTCATCTTGATGAAAACGGCAGCTTCGTCTGGCAGCTTATCGACGGCAAAAAAAACATTCTTGAAATAGGCGAAGCGGTGGATGAGCATTTTGGTGAAAAAGCCCACCCCCTCTATGAACGCCTTGCAACATATTTCAGAACACTCCAGAAATACGGCTTTGTGACATTCAGATAAACAAAATGCAACAGGTAAGCCCTGTTGCATTTTTTCTTTTCAGAGAATTATCTTTAATAAAGCTACATAGTATAATATGTAAATCATTTGTAAATTTTAAATATAAGGGTATTTATTTTTTCAAAACACTTGATTATTTAGTTAAAAAGGATTATTATAGGTATTATGTTAGCACTCTTGTGTTTCGAGTGCTAAAATGTATTTATAAATCAAACTGTTAATATTTCTCAGGAGGTATTTTTTATGACACTCAAACCCTTGGGCGACAGAGTCGTTCTTAAATTCTGCGAAGCAGAGGAAGCAACAAAAAGCGGTCTTCTTCTCACTTCCGCCGCACAAGAAAAGCCCCAAACTGCCGAAATCCTCGCAGTAGGCCCCGGCGGAATCGTTGACGGCAAAGAGGTTAAAATGGAAGTTAAAGTCGGCGACAAGGTTATCCTCAGCAAATATGCAGGCACAGAGGTTAAGCTTGACGGCGAAACATACACAATCATCCGCCAGAGCGAAATTCTCGCTATTGTAGAATAAGGAGGTTACCATAATGGCAAAACAGATTATCTATGGTGAAGATGCCCGCAAGGCTCTTCAGGCAGGTATCGATAAATTAAGCAACACAGTAAAAATCACTCTCGGCCCCAAGGGCAGAAACGTTGTTCTTGACAAGAAATACGGCGCTCCCCTCATCACAAACGACGGCGTTACAATCGCAAAAGATATTGAGCTTGAGGATGCATTTGAAAATATGGGTGCACAGCTCGTTAAAGAGGTTGCAACAAAAACAAACGACGTTGCAGGTGACGGCACAACTACCGCCACACTTCTTGCTCAGGCACTTGTTCGTGAGGGTATGAAAAACGTTGTTGCAGGCGCTAACCCCGTTGTTCTTAAAAAGGGCATCAAGAACGCTGTCGCAAACGTTGTTGAAACAATCAAGGCAAACTCAAAGCCCATTGAATCTTCAAGCGACATCGCAAGAATTGCTACAATTTCCGCCGCTGATGAAAACATCGGCAACCTTATTGCAGAGGCTATGGAAAAGGTTACAGCAAACGGCGTTATCACAGTTGAAGAAAGCAAAACAGCAGAAACAAGCTGCGACGTTGTTGAGGGTATGCAGTTCGACAGAGGCTACATCTCACCCTATATGGTAACAGATACAGACAAGATGGAAGCTATCATCGACACCCCCTATATTCTCATCACAGATAAGAAAATCACAAAC
>JAZRPC010000020.1:0-24113 GCA_045649005.1 Acutalibacteraceae bacterium | reverse complement strand
GAAAACAAAGGTGATTCAGCTCTGGCATGCGGGTGCGGGCTTTAAATCCTCCGGCTACAGCCGTTGGGGTAACACGGGTTGCCCCAGTACTTTTTCTTGTCACAGACAATATAGCTACGGTATTGCGGGCTCAAAGCATATTGCCCACTTTTTCTCCGAGGTTTGGGGAATCAATACGGAGCAGGTTCTTCCTACGGGTATGCCCCGAATGGATGAATATCTTGACGAGGAATATAAAAAATCCACCACAGAAAAGCTTTACGAATTATATCCCGCTTGCAAGGGCAAAAAGGTTATTTTATTTGCCCCCACATACAGGGGTAAGGATAAGGCTGAAGCTCACTATCCTTATGAATTAATAGATTTTGACAAGCTCTATGAAACCTGCGGCGATGAATACGTAGTTCTTTTCAAAATGCATCCGTGGGTAGCGGAGGGTGTGCCGATTCCCGAGAAATATTCCGACAGATTTTTTGATGTGGGAACATATCCGAATATAAACGATTTGTTCTATATAACCTACCTTCTCATAACAGACTATTCCTCAAATATTTTTGAATATTCTCTTATGAGAAATCCTATGCTTTTCTTTGCTTATGATGAGATTCAGTATTCCTTCTCACGTGGGTTCCACAGAGATTATGCTGAATCTGCACCGGGTAAAATTGTTCACACCTTTGATGAGCTTATAGAGGCTATAGAAACAAAGGATTTTGAGCTTGAAAAGGTTGAAAAATACGTTGAAGAGCATTTCGATTATATCGACAGTGGCGCTTCAGACCGAGTTATTGACTGGCTAATTCTCGGTAATATGCCGAAAGATATGCGAAAAGCTATTGACGATGTTTTTGACGATGTAAAGAAAACTGCAAATCTTGATTTTACATCTCTTGACGATACACAGCCTGAGGAGGTTTTATAATGTTGGAAAGTCCCGAAAATAAAGTTTTACAGAACGATTTTGACGTTCTTGCAAAAAGTGACGTGCCATTTAAGGATTTCGATGGCAAAACAATCTTTGTTACAGGTGCAACCGGTCTTATCGGTTCACAGTTTATAAAGGCTGTTGCTTGCTATAACAGGGTTAACGGAACAAGCATTAAAATGGTTGCTCTTGCAAGAAGTGCCGAAAAAGCAAAAAAGGTCTTCGGTGATATTCCGGGGATTGAGGTTGTTGTGGGCGATATTAACGGTGAAATCAATTACGATGGTGATGTTGATTACGTTATCCACGGTGCAAGTGCAACAAGCTCAAGATTCTTTGTTGAGCACCCTGTTGAAACAATAATGATAGCAATTGACGGAACGAAAAATATTCTCGATTTTGCTAAAGAGAAAAATGTTAAGGGCTTTGTTTACCTTTCTTCTCTTGAGGTTTACGGAACACCGGATAATTCAAAAGAAAAAATCGGTGAAAATGACTACGGCTACATTGACCAGCTCAACATCCGCTCAAGCTACAGCGAGGGAAAGAGAATGGTTGAGTGCCTTTGCTGTTCCTATGCTTCAGAGTACGGTGTACCCGTGAAAATTGCAAGACTTTCGCAGACCTTCGGTGCGGGCGTTGAATATAACGACGGCAGAGTGTTTGCAGAGTTTGCAAGATGCGCTATTGAGAAGCGAGATATTGTTCTCCATACCCAGGGTAACACCGTGAGAACCTATTGCTACACAACCGATGCTATTGCGGCGCTTGTATATATTCTTCTCAAAGGTGAAGTGGGTGCGGCATATAATGTCACAAATATGGATACATCCTGCTCTATAAAAGAAATGGCTCAGCTTGTTTGTGATACATTCCCCGAAGCAGGTATAAGTGTAAAAATCGATATACCCGAAAATGTTGCCTCATTCGGATACAATCCCGAAATGATTATAAGACTTGATGCTTCACGTCTTGAATCCCTCGGCTGGAAAGCACAGGTCGGAATAAAAGAAATGTTCCAAAGACTTGTTGAGAGTATGAATGCTTCAAACTGAAGCGTGAATTGAACCCTAAATAAAATGACAGGAGAGTTACTATGAAATACGGATTATTGATTCATGAACCAACAACAAACCTTGGTGATGATATTCAGTCTTATGCTATAAAACAGTTTTTGCCTCACGTTGATTACTATATCGACAGAGAGAATATTGACCAGTTCAAGTCAGAAAATAATGAGCCTGTTGCGACTGTTATGGCGGCATGGTGGATGTGGAAAAAATTTGATTGGCCGCCGGCAGAATGTATAATTCCTAAGCTTGTAAGTATGCATTTTAATAATTACAACGAGCGTGAAAAGGCTTCTCCTGTCAAAAACGAGTGGCTCAAAGGCATAGGTGGAGAGTATTTTAATTCTTACGGTCCGGTAGGTGTCAGAGACCATACATCTTTGGAGTTTTTGAAAGAAAATGATATCAATGCATATTTCTCAGGTTGTATAACTCTTACTTTGCCCAAGCAAAAAGAAACAGCGGACAAAGGTCAATATGTTGTTATTGCTGATTTGAGAGAGGATTTGGAAGAGAAGGTCAGAGAGTGGCTCAAAGACAGTAATCTCGAAATAAGAAGAGTAACTCACAGGTACAGTTATCGCAAAAATCCTGAAAGCATCGAATCTCGTATGCAGAAAACTGAGGATTTGTTGACACTTTATCAAAATGCCAAATTTGTTGTTACAAGGCGTCTTCACGTAACTCTTCCTTGTCTTGCTATGGAGGTTCCCGTTGTTTCTATTGTTAACCTTGATGAGAAGGGTAATAGTACAAGGTGGTCTCCTTATCACACTTGGGTTAATTATATCTCTGAAAAAGATGTTCTTGCGGGTAACATCGATTTTGATTATAACAATCCTCCTGCAAACAGAAAAGATTATTTGCCTACCAGGGAAGCGTTGATAGAAAATATTTCGGGATTTATAAACGAAATGGAAAAGCTGCCAGAAAACGTTACTCTTGCAGATGTGAAGAAAACTCGTTTTACAGAAGAGGAAGCTCGTAAGTGGCAGTATGATCTTATGAGAGAAACCTTAGATAAGTGGCTTTATGCAACCCGTGATATTATGAAGGGCTACACAACTGCTAAAAAAAGTAACAAGAAGTTGGAGAAACAACTTAAAGAGAAAGAATTTGAACTTGCTCAGTTGAAAAATACAAAAAAGAGTGGTTTGAGAAAAACCTTATCCAAGGTTAAGAGAAAGTTAACAAAGTGAATATAAGGAGTGTATTGTGGTGGCTAAAACTGCTAAAAACGGCAAAATTGAATTATGGCGATTTTTGTTTTGCATCATAATTATGTTGTTTCACATCGGAGATAGTATTCTTGGTCTCGATTATCGCTTTGTGGGTGAAATTTCATTGTTTTCAAAGGGGTATTTTGCTGTTGAATTCTTCTTTGTTGTATCAGGGTTTTTAATGGCATCAAGTGCATATAAGGCAAGGGATAATAAAAAAAGTATCGGTAAAGATACCTTTGGTTTTATGCAACGCAAGCTTATGGCTGTTTTGCCGTATCATCTTTTGGTGTTTTTTGTAACATTCGTTGGTGTATGCATATTGAATGAGTACGGCGTCGTTGGTTCAATTAAAAGATTGTTTGAATCTTTGCCTAATTTGTTTCTTGTTTCCCGCTCGGGGCTTGCAACGAAGGATATTCTGGGTGTTGAATGGTATATTGCAGATATGCTGATAGTTATGCTAATTCTTTATCCGATTTGTCGCAAATACTATGATGTTTTCACCAAAGTCGTTGCGCCTGTAAGTGCGATAATGATAATTGGCTACTTGATAAAAACTACAGGTAGTTTGTCGGGAAGTACAGCTTGGTCAGTAATCGTTTCTAAAACATTTCTAAGGGCGTTTGCTGAGATTAGTGCCGGTGTGTTTACATTTGAACTTTGTCGCAATTTACAAAAGCTTAATTTCACAAAGCTGGATAAGGCTATGCTTTCTGTTTTGGAATTTATCTCGTATGTTGCCATAGTTGGATTTATAACATTAGGTAACATTTCCAATGAATTTGGCGGACACATTATGATATTTGTGTGTGTTGCTGTTTGCTTGTCTTTCAGTAACATTACCTACGGAAATAAACTGTTTAACAACAAATTTGTTTATTTCCTTGGCTCGTTGTCGTTGCCGCTGTATTTGTGTCAGGGCTTGGCAAGAAGAATTGCAAGATCCAATATGATTGATATGGGTGACTGGGAAAGAATAGTGCTTTTCCTGGTAATCACTTTTGCGATGACATTTATTCTTATGCCTGTTGAAAAGGTTCTTCGAAAGGCTATTACTAAAAAAATGGATAATTTAGGAATTATGAGATAACAATAAACCCGCTACGAAATATCGTAGCGGGTTTTCTTTCTTCGTTTATTCAAGCCCCAAAAGCCAGTTAACTGAAACATTGAGAACCTCTGCAAGGGCGATAAGCTCGGTGTCGCAAACGGAACGGAGCTGCCCCTCTAATTTTGAAAGGCCGGAGGCGTTCAAATCAACCCCTCTGATCTGTAGCTGGGTGAGCAAATCCTTTTGCTTCATTCCAAGCTCTTTTCGTCTTTCTTCGACTTTTGCGCCACAGATATTGCGGTCGCCGACGGGTTGTTTCCTTATTCTCAAAATTAACACCTCTTTTTATTCTTCCACCTTGAATTACCTTTATCTGCATTTTAAACTATTTATTCTCTGTTTGGCAACACTTTAGCCTAATTATTAATAATATGTTCAAAAATATTTGCTAAATAGACAATATTATGATAAAATGAGAGTGTTACTATTACGTTATTATGTTCTATCATGTTACGGAGGTTGCTATGGGTAGCTTTAATGAGTTTTTTGCCGATTACAACTGCTTTGCCACAGCGGAAGGGCTGCTTGCCGCAGGCAGGGCAGACATAAATGTAACTTACGATATGTTTTTCAGAGAGTTGCCTGATAAGGGTGGCTTTGCCGTTATGGCGGGGCTTGAACAGCTTATTGATAAGCTTTCTGCTTTGGAGTTTTCTGAGGAGCTTTTGAGTGCATTGAAAAAAGAAGGGTTTTCAGACAGGCTCGTTGAATATCTGCGTGATTTTAAGTTTGTGTGCGATATTTATGCTGTTCCCGAGGGTACGCCTGTTTTTCCCAATGAACCCATTGTTAAGGTGCAGGGTCCCGCAATACAGGCGCAGTTGATTGAAACCCTTCTTCTTAACACAATCAACCACCAAACCCTGATAGCAACAAAAGCAAACCGTGTTTCCCGTGCTTCTTCGGGCAGACGTGTTATTGAAATGGGTGCAAGGCGTGCGCACGGTGTTGATGCTGCCGTTGACGGTGCGAGAGCCGCTTATGTGGGTGGTGTTGATGCAACAACCCTTTACCCCGCCTTTTCAAAATACAAAATCCCCGTTTCAACAATGATGAGCCACGGTTGGATTCAGCTCTTTGACAGCGAGCTTGAAGCGTTCAAGGTCTATCTTGAGGAGCATGGCGATGAGGGTGCGTTGCTTGTTGACACCTACGACACACTCGAAAGCGGAGTGAAAAATGCTGTTGAAGCCTTTAACAGTGTGCTTGTTCCGAAGGGCTTGCGCCCGGCGGGTATTATTATAGACAGCGGTGATATGACCTATCTTTCAAAAAGAGCAAGAAGGCTTCTGGATGAGGCGGGCTTTCCTGATTGTGATATTTATGCTTCTAACTCCTTGGATGAAACTCTTATTAAAGATATGCTCAACCAGGGTGCAAAAATAGATGGCTTTATTGTCGGTGAAAAACTGCTGACTTCTGCGTCATCGCCTGTGTTTGACGGCGTTTATAAGCTTTGCGAAACCGAGCAGAACGGCGTTAAGGTGCCCGCTATTATGGTCAGCAATAACGTTCACAAAATAACAACTCCTTGCTCCAAAAAGGTGTGGAGGCTTTTTGATATGGGAAGCGGCAAGGCTATTGCCGATGTTCTTACTCTTGACAGCGAAAGCATTGGTGACGAAAAAACCTATTCCTTGTTTGACCCCGATTTTACGTGGAAAAGAAAAACGGTTGACAACTTTGTTGCAAGGGAGCTTCTTGTGAGCGTTTTCAAAAAAGGTGAGTGTGTTTACAAGGTTCCGAGTCTTGAAGATGTGCGTTTGTATTGTAAAGAGCAGGTTGCCTCTCTTTGGGAAGAGGTTACACGCTTTGAAAACCCTCATAAATATTACGTTGACTTTTCAGGTAAGTTGTGGGGTATCAAGCAGGCTTTGATTGAAAAAATAACCAGAGGTGCAGACGGTGAGTTTGCAGAGGTGGAAAATGTCTGAAAGAATCAAATTGTTTTTAACAAGAAACCGTCTTTTTGATTTTGACGGTTGCTTGTGCTTTGAGGCGTGCTGTGAAAAACCTCTTGACAAAGAGCTGGTTAGCAAAGCCTTGAAAATGCTTTTTATTCATTTGCCCATACTCAGCTCAGCAGTTGAGCTGACTGAAACCGGCGATGCTTTTGTTGTACCCGGCAGGGTTGAGCCTGTCGCCGAATTTTTACAGGGTGACGCTTGTGAAATAATAAAAGAAAAAACCGAGAATGGTTTGTTGTTTTCTGAAAGATTATTTTCTTTTTGCGTTGTAAATGAGAAAACTTTGTTGTTTTTCGGTCATACAGTCGCATTTGATATGCGCTCGCTGATGATTGCGGCGGAGGAGTTTATTTCTTATTACGAAAGGGAAAAGCTCTCTGTTGAGCCTTGGGAAACGGAGCTTTTTAGCGACCTTTTCTCGCTCCCGTCAAACGTTATGTCACCTGTTATTGAAAAGGTGGCGTCGGATTTAGATATCGGTTGGCAGAGAAAAACAGCATTCTTTTCTGTGGCGGATTACATACGTGCAAAAAAGAAGTTTGAAGATAACCGTAAACCATTGGTAACGCTCAGAGCTGAGTTGAGTGAAGCTGAAACGAATGCTCTCGGTGAATATGCGCAGTCCAACGGCGTTGACGCTTCGTCAGTTGTGGGCTTTTGCTTTTATGAAAAGCTGGGCGAGGTGTTTGCTTCTGAAAAACGCAAGTTCAAAAAAATGAACGTTGTTTCGAACAACAGGGTGTTTTTTGAGAATGAAGAAAAATACCGTGTCGGTCCCTTTGATGGGTTGGCAACAGTTTTTTTGAAAAGAAAATCCAGCGCTTTGAGTGGTGTGGATAAAATAAAAGCATTCCATTCCGAGGTGTACAAAAAGCTTACAAGCTCTTTTACCGTTTTTTATAACGATTTTCTTCACGCTAAGGTGTCGCCGTCGTTTTGCGATTCGGCGTATATGTACTGTGCAGGCGAGTGGAATCATAAATATTCGGCAAGACTTGCGAAAACATATGGCTGTGCAAATAAGGTTATGGGTGAGTTTAATGCATACAACCTCGCTCAGAGCTATTGGCAAGGTCTGAAAAGGTTTGGACGTGTCAGAATACACGACAGTCTTCGTATGCGCTCAGAAACGGGTATAACATTTGTTGTTAATGAGAGTAATGGTTATATTCAGTTTTCTTTCAGGTGTGACAAATTAAGTGAAAAACAAGGCGAAAAGGTGTTTGAAAATGCGGTTTTGATGCTTAAGAATCTACTCTGAAACCAAATATTTTTTTATTAGGCAATTTCGAGAAAAAATCTCGAAATTGCCTTATTTTTATTGGTAAAAATCATTGACAAAACACGTTATTGTGGTATAATAAATGTGTGTTTAGGCAGGAATAGTGTCGTTTAGGCAGAAATAAGTTCTTGTTTCTTGTTAAATCTAATTTACGAAAGGAGTTTTGGAAGTGGATATGCTTGACAACATTCTCAATGGCAATTCTCAGATAGTCGGCGGTCAGTATGAGCGCACAATTGACAAGAATAACCGTTTCGTTATCCCTTCCGAGCTTCGTGAGGAAATGCCGGTTAACACCGTCATAAGAATTATGAAATGCCCCGACGAAACAAGCGGCAAATGCCTTTACGTTTATTCTGAAGAAGATTGGGCTTATCTTTGCCAATCTGTTAAATCAAAGCTCACAAACGATGAAAGGGGTCGTAGAATTGCAAGAAAGTTTGCGACAAGCTTCGTTCCCGGTAAGGTTGACGTCAGTGGACGTTTCACCTTGGATAAAGAGCTTAAAGAGTTTGCGGGTATTACCGATAAATTGATGATAGTCAGCTCCTTTAACCATAAAGAAATCTGGTCTGTGGATGCATGGGTTAAAGAAAATGGCGTTATGGATGATATGGATCTTTCCGATCTCGGTATCGCATTCTGATAGGTGAGAGATATGGATTTTAATCATATATCGGTTCTTCTTCAAGAATCTGTTGATGCTCTTCAGATTAAACCCGACGGTGTGTATGTTGATTGCACGGCGGGTGGCGGCGGTCATTCGGCGGCAATTCTTGAAAGACTCGGCGATAAAGGTAGAATGGTTTTGTTTGACCAGGACCCCGATGCTATCGCCACCGTGACAGAACGGTTTAAGGGTGATTCAAGAGTAACTATTGTTCACAGTAACTTTTCAAATATAAAAGAAAAGCTTTCGGAGCTGGGTGTCGAAAAGGTAGATGGTATTGTTGCTGACCTTGGTGTCAGCTCGCATCAGCTCGATGTTGCTGAGAGAGGCTTTTCTTATCACAGAGATGCTCCTTTAGATATGCGAATGAGTCAGAGTGGTCTCAGTGCAAGGGATGTTGTTAACACCTATTCTCAGAAAGAGCTTTTCAGAGTTATAGATAGGTATGGCGAAGAGAAGTTTGCTTCTGCTATAGCTTCGGCGATCGTGAGGGAGCGAGAGAAAGCTCCTATTGAAACAACTCTTCAGCTTGCGGAGATTATTTCATCAGCCGTTCCGGCAAAATTCAAGCGAAACGGCCACCCTGCGAGAAAAACCTTTCAAGCTATACGAATTGAGGTTAATGGTGAGTTAGAGGTGCTTGAAAACACTCTGCCGAAAATGTTTGAATGTCTTGGTGAGAATGGCGTTATGGCTATCATAAGCTTCCATTCACTTGAAGACAGGATAGTTAAGGATTATTTCAAAACACTTCGTGTCGGTTGCACCTGTCCCAAGGATTTTCCTGTTTGTGTTTGCGGCAAAAAACCACAGGCGGTTGTAAAATCCGGCGGCGTTAAAGCAAGTGGTGATGAGGTTAGTGAGAATAACAGGAGTCGCAGTGCAAAGCTCAGAACTGCGATGAAAATAAATTAAGTTGAAATTGGGAGGAAAATATGGCTTACAATATGGGTTCGGAAGCATTTGATTATTCTAAATATGATTTGGATGAAGCGCTTAACTACTTTGCGCCTTCTGCGGCTGCAGAGCCTGTGAGAAAGCCTGCTCCTAAAAAAGAGCCTGTGGTTAAAACATCGGGCTTGAATATTGAGGTTGAGCGTAGCGCTAAAACCGTGGCTGTTAATACCTATGTAAAGCAGGGCGTCGCTTTCTTTGCGGTTGCTATCCTCTGTGCGGTTGTGCTTTTGTTTATGCGCACACAATGTAATGATCTTGACAGACAGATTGCGGATCTGAATGTTAAAATCGCAAATGAGAGCAGTGAAACAATAAGGCTTAATTCAGAGCTGAATGCTATGCTTTCTTCTGAGGAAATTGAAAAATACGCTGAGAAAAACGGTATGATAAAGGCAGAAAGCTACCAGGTTTCATATATAGACCTCTCCGAGGGTGATACTATAGTGGTTTCCGGCGACAAGGATGTGTCGCAGGGTAGTGGTTTTATGCAAAAAATCGCTGATTTCTTTGCATATATTTTCTGAATAAAAATATAGTTTTTATGAGAGTTGAGAATCCTTGACTCTCATTTTGTTCATTATCGGGATTACTCAATATATAAGATTTTGTAGAGGAAATGGTTCTATGTCTAAGATGAATATGTCGTTTAAGAAGAGGTGCTTTGGTGCTATTGCGCTCCTTCTTGCTATTATTCTTGCTGATTGCGGCAAGCTTATCTGGATACAGATTGTAAAGGCTGACGAATACAGACTTTCGGCTGAGGGTCAACAGCTCAGTGATACGCAGATTCCCGCTGCCAGGGGTGTTATTTACGATGCTAATATGGAGATTCTTGCAGAGAGTGCAGATGCGTGGCTTGTTTTTGTCAATCCCTCTAAAATCAAGGATGATGCAATGAGACAGAAAATAGCATCCGGTCTTTCAAAAATACTTGATGACGAAGATCTTGATTATGACACCATCTATAAAAAAATTGGTAATAAAGGCATAAACTATGTGGAAATCAAGGGTGAACTTGATTTTGAAACAAAAGAAAAAATAAGCGAATTTATTGACGGCAATTATGCTGAGGGTAAGCCTGAGTTTTATGACATCGTTGTTATAAACTCTGACACAACAAGGTATTATCCTTATAGCAACTTCGCTTCCAGTGTTATCGGTGCTATTAAATCGGATGATACGGGTCGTTCGGGTCTTGAGCTTATGTATGACGATATTCTTACAGGTATCCCCGGCAGAACGATTACAGCCCGAGATGCAACAGGTAACCTTATCAAATCAAACTACAGCGAAGAGTTCCCCGGTGTTGACGGAACAAATCTCGTTCTTACTATTGATAAAACAGTTCAGCATTACCTTGAAAAGGGTCTTTCTGAAGCAGTAACGGTTAACAAAGCTGCATCGGCATACGGTATTGTTATGGATGTTGACACAGGTGCCGTTCTTGCAATGGCAACAATGCCTGACTATGATTTGAATAACTCGGCAGTTATCAAGGATAAAAAGACCTTGAAGGAGCTCGCAAAAATCAAGGACCCCGAAAAATATTCGGCGGCATATAACACCGCTGTTTACAATATGTGGCGAAACAAAGCCATCAGCGACACATACGAGCCGGGCTCTGTTTTCAAGATTTTTGTTGCGGCGGCCGGTCTTGAAGAGGGTGTTGTTGATGCGAATTTTACAAATACCTGCACCGGTGCAATACAGGTTGCAGATAACCTTGTTCGTTGCCATGACCATGCGGGTCACGGAACAGTTGATATGTCAAGAGCACTGATGAAATCCTGTAACCCGTATTTCATTACGGTTGGTCAGCGATTGGGTGTTGATAAGTTCCTCAAATATTTTGAGGCTTTCGGCTTTGCCGATGAAACCGGTGTTGACCTTCCCGGTGAAGCAAAGCCTGTTGAAGGTGTTACGTATCACTCTTATGAAACAATGGGCTTGCCTCAGCTTTCTTCCGAATCCTTCGGTCAGTCCTTCCAGATAAGTGCAATGCAGATGATTACAGGAGTTTCTGCTATCGCTAATGGCGGCAAGCTTATGGAGCCCTATGTTGTTTCAAAACAGATAGACGCCAACGGAAATACTATTTTTGAAAAAGAGGTAAAGGTTAAACGACAGGTTATTTCCGAAACAACGGCTGAACAGGTTCTTGCTATGATGGAGCAGGTTGTTGGCTCCGATGAAGGCACAGGACGAAATGCTCGTGTTGACGGCTACCGTGTAGCGGGTAAAACAGGTACATCTGAAAAGCTTACAAAAGATGGTGAATATATTGCATCATTCGTAGGCTGTGCGCCTGCAAACGACCCCGAAATTGCTGTTCTTATTGTTATTGATGAGCCCCAGGTTGCAAACCATGGCGGTGGCGCTATTGCCGCACCTGTTGCGGGAGCAGTTATTGAGCAGACTCTCAGATATATGAATGTTGAGCCTGTTTATACAGCAGAGCAGCTTGAAAAGCTTGACCAGACAACACCCGAGGTTAAAAATCTTAGTGTTTCAGCGGCAATAGATGCACTTGAATCAAAGGATTTCACCGCAAGGGTAGTGGGTAACGGTGACACAGTTGTGGCACAGTTCCCCGCACAGGGTCAGAGCATCCCGGCAGAGGGAGTTGTTATTCTCTACACAGATACAAATGGTAAAAATACAACAGCCGCCGTGCCGAAGCTCACGGGTATGAGTGTCAGCGAGGCTAATAAGCTTGCGATAAATTCCGGCTTTAATATAAGGGTTACGGGTCCGTCGGAATATGAAGGCGTTATTTCTTACAGCCAGAGCATTGCCGAGGGCACAAAAGCAGAGCTTGGCACAACAATAACGGTTAACTTTAAAACCAATACGGGCGTACAAGACGATTAAAACACTCTGCGGAGGTCTGAAATGTTATTATCATTGCTTTTAGAGGATGTTGAAGTCCTTAATGAATATGTTGATGCCGAAATCTCTGACGTTACAGATAAAAGTAACAATATAACTGAAAATTGCGCTTTCGTTTGTGTAAAGGGCGCAAGATTTGACGGTCATTCCGTTGCACAGCAGGTGCTCCGTGAGGGTGCCGCCTGTGTTATAACCGAAAGAGATTTGGGACTTTCAAATCAGGTTGTTGTAAATAACACAAGAGAGGCGTATGCCCTTATGTGTAAAAACCTTTTCGGCAGAGGTGTTGATAAGCTTAACATTATCGGCATAACGGGTACAAACGGCAAAACAACAACCGCCTTTGTAATAAAGGATATGCTCAAAAAGCTTGGTGTTGAAAGCGGCCTTATCGGAACCGTTAAAAATATGATCGGTGAAAAGGATTTCCACACCGAGCTCACAACACCTGACCCCTATGAAATGCATAGGCTTTTCAGTCTTATGGTCGAAGCAGGCTTGAAAATCTGCGTGATGGAAACCTCTTCGCAGGCGTTTCATCAGAAAAGACTGGCGGGCATCACCTTTGACGTTGGTGTTTTCACCAATCTCACACAAGACCACCTTGATTACCACGGCACTATTGATGAATATAAAAAATGTAAAAAAGAGCTTTTTTATAACTCAAAAACAGCGGTTTTTAATTCCGATGATGAAGCATCGGAATATATGAGCGAGGGGATTAACATTCCCGATTGCTCATATTCCGTAAATAATGCTTCGGATTATAAAGCTGAAAATATCGAGCTGTTTTCCGATAGAGTAGAATACGATTTGGGCGATGAAAGAATCGTGTTCCACATCCCCGGTGATTTTTCTGTTTATAATTCTTTAGCAGCGATTTGTGCTATGAGAATGATCGGTTACACAGATACAGAAGTTGCAGAAGCTATAAAAACTGCAGGAAGTGTCAGCGGAAGATTAGAAGTTTTGCAGACAAATACGGATTTTAGTGTTATAATAGATTACGCCCACAGTCCCGACGGTCTCGAAAAAGCAATAAATGCCGTCAGAGGCTTCACAAAGGGTAGGGTGATTACACTTTTTGGTTGCGGTGGTGACCGTGACAAAACAAAACGCCCCAAGATGGGGGCGATTGCGGCGGAGCTTTCAGATATTGTGGTTGTTACAACAGACAACCCGAGAACAGAGGTTCCCGAGGAGATAATCAAGGATATTCTTGTTGGCACAGAAAACAGAAAAGCTGAGATTGTCACAGTTGTTGACAGAAGCGAAGCAATCGCAAAAGCAATTTCTATTGCAGAAAAAGGCGACAGCATTCTTCTTGCGGGTAAGGGCCACGAGACATATCAGGTTATCGGTAAAGAGCGTTTTCATTATGATGAACGTGAGGTAGTTGCAAGTATTTTAAATAAATAACAGGTGTTTTTATGGAAAAAATCCTTCTGAGTGAGGTTGCCGCTTGGTGCGGTGGCGATTATAAATCAGATTGTCTTATCGAAAAAATATCAACCGACAGCAGAATAATTGATGATAAAACGCTTTTTATAGCTTTAAAGGGCGAGCGTTTTGATGCCAATGATTTTGTAGATGATGTTCTTTCACGTGGCGTTGCGGCAGTTGTGTGCAGTAGATACGCCGGCGAAAAAGAGAACGTGATTGTTGTTGAAAATACAGGGAAGGCCTTGCTTGATATTGCACACGGCTACAGGAAAAGGTTCAATATTCCTTTTATTGCTTTGACAGGCAGCGTGGGAAAAACAACAAGCAAGGGTATGATTTATTCTGTTGTCAGCAAAAAGTTTAATACATTGCGAACAGAGGGCAATCTTAATAATGAGATAGGTGTTCCGAAAACGCTGTTCTGTCTTGAAAACAGCCACAGGGCGGCGGTTATAGAAATGGGTATGAACCATTTTGGCGAGATTTCACGCCTTTCACAAACGGTTGAGCCGGATATCGGTGTTATAACTAACGTCGGAACGGCACATATCGAAAATCTCGGCTCAAGAGAGGGAATATTGCAGGCGAAATGCGAAATTCTTCACGGTATGAAAAAAGGCTCACCGCTTATTATTAACGGCGATAACCCTTTGCTTTGCGATTATGAAAATGATGATTACAAAATAATCCGTTTCGGGCTTTTCGAAAGTAATGATATGCGTGCCGAAAATATTGTTGCGGGTAACGACGGAAGTCATTTTACCGCTGTTTACGGCAACGAAAGGGTTGAAGCATTTGTTCCTGCTGTGGGGCTTCACAATGTTTATAATGCGCTTTGTGCAATATGCGTGGGCGTGGTTCTCGGCTACAGCTTGCAGGATGCGGCAGATGGCTTAAAGAATTTTGTTCCGGAGGGTATGAGACAAAGGGTGACATCTGTTAAGGATATGCTCTTTATTGAGGATTGCTACAACGCAAATCTCGACAGTATGTGCGCCGCTCTCGAAACTCTTAAAACCTTGAAGCAAAAACGCAGTGTAGCCGTTCTCGGCGATATGCTTGAGCTTGGCGATTACAGCAACGAGGCACATAAAAAGGTTGGTCTTAAAGCCTACGAAACAGATTGCGATATTGTTCTGACCTTTGGCGAGGCAACGAAAAACACAGTATCGGCTTTTGGGGAAAAGGGCGGCGAAGCAAAAGCCTTTGAAGATAAAGAAGAGTTGACAAATTATCTTAAAGCTCTGCTCAGAAAAGGGGATACAGTCCTTTTCAAAGGCAGCAGGGGTATGAAAATGGAAGAAATTTTTACAGCACTTTATAAGGAGTGGGAAGTATGAATACTATAATTGCTTGTATAACGGCGGCAGTGATCGCCTTCGGTATCTCTTTCGGTTTGGGTTATGTGGTAATTCCTTTTCTTCACAAGCTCAAATTCGGTCAGACAATCCTTGAAATCGGACCCAAGTGGCACAAAAATAAACAGGGCACACCCACAATGGGCGGTATCTTGTTTATCGCAGGCACAGTAATTGCCTTTGTTGCGGTTGTTGTCATTGATAAAATTCTCGGCGGTAAGATTATTGAAACCGACGATATAGTTGCAAACTCAATGAGATTAAAGGTCTGGGGCGGTCTTATAATGGCTCTCGGCTTTGCATTCATCGGCTTTCTTGATGACTATATAAAGGTTGTAAAAAAACGCAATATGGGTCTTACCATAATGCAAAAAACAGTTCTTCAGGTTGTTTTGATGGTCGGCTATCTTGCAACCCTTTACATAAATGACCCCACGGGCAGTATGTTTATTCCTTTTGTCGGTATGGTTGAAACAAAGATTTTCTTCTGGGTTTTGGGCGTTGCGGTTATTTATTGCACAACTAACGCCGTCAATTTCACCGATGGTCTCGATGGTCTTTGCGGTTCAGTAACAGTTACAGCGGCATTCAGCTTTATCGCTATTGCGGCGTTACGCAACTGCTTCGGTATAAGCCTTCTTGCTTCAGCTCTTGCGGGTGGTCTTATCGGTTACCTTATCTGGAACTGGCACCCCGCAAAGGTAATGATGGGTGACCTTGGCTCAATGTTCCTTGGTGGTATGATAGTTGCGTTCTCTTATGCGGTTGATTGCCCGTTGATTATTCTTCTTACAGGTATTATCTATGTGGCAGAGTTTGGCTCCGACGTTATTCAGATCGGCTACTTTAAGCTCACTCACGGAAAACGTATTTTCAAAATGGCGCCTATCCACCACCACTTTGAAATGTGTGGCTGGAAAGAGGTTAAAATTGTTAAAATCTTTACCGCAGTAAATCTTTGCGGTGGTATAATTGCCGTGTTACTTATGTATTTCGGTGCTTTAAAATAAATTTGAAAGGGGAGCATTGCAATGGATAACAATGCAAGACCTGACAAAAGAATAAACCGTGCCAATAATACGGCGGGTGCATTTAACGGTTTCTGGGATGGCTTTTTTGTTAAAGGTCAGCTTGATGTTCCCATGGTTGTAATAACCGTTATAGTTGCTTGTATAGGGCTTGTGATGCTTCTTTCTGCAAGTTATCCCGAAAGCTATCGTGATTTCGGCCACGGCTACACATATTTCAGAAACCAGGCGGGCTTTATGATTCTTGGTTTCGTTGGTATGTTTATTGCTTCAAAGGTTAACTATAACAAGCTGAGAATTTTTGCGTGGCCTGCATTGGTGGGCTCGTTGCTCCTTGTTCTTGCGGCTATTTTCCTTGGTATTTCTGAGGGTGACGGCGGCGGAGTTAATCGCCGACTTGGTTTCTTTCAGCCTTCGGAAATCACAAAGTTTGCGGTTATTTTGTTTTGCGCAAACGGTCTTAGCAAAAACCACAAAAAAATGCTCAGCACAAAGCCTTCCGATAAAGGCTTTGCAAACATTGTTTCGATAATAACCGGTGGCCGTCTCAGCCTCACGGAATCAACTGTGACAATGTTCTGGTACGCCTTGATTATTGCGGGCTCTGCAGGTGTTGTTTTCCTTGGAAGCCACCTTTCGGGTGCAATAATTATTATGGCAATCGGCGTATTTATGCTGTGGTTGGGCGAGGCAAAGGCGAAATGGTTTGTCGCAGGTGCAATAATAGTTGTTGTTGCTCTTGTTCTGGTTATTAATTTTTACGAGTATTTACCATTACAGGAATATATGAAAACCCGTCTGAGAACCTTCTTTGACGGCAACGGCGATACATGGCAGACAGACAACGGTCTTTACGCTCTGGGCTCAGGTGGTGTTTTCGGCTTGGGTATTGACGGCTCAAAACAGAAATATTCCTTCGTTTCAGAGCCCCATACAGACTTTATTTTCACAATTGTCGGTGAAGAAATCGGCTTTATCGGCTGTATGATAATAATTGCTCTTTTCTGTGTGCTTATCGGCAGGGGAATGTATATTGCCTTTAAGGCGAAAAACAGGTTCGGAACACTTCTTGCAATGGGTGTTATGGTTCACATAGCCTTGCAGGTTGGTATAAACCTCGCAGTTATTACGGACTTGATTCCCAACACGGGTATCAGCTTGCCTCTCTTCAGCTATGGTGGAACGGCGGTTATAATGACGCTTTGTGAAATAGGCGTTGTGCTTGGTGTTTCACGACTTGCGGATTTACCAAAGATTTATTCCTTCAGAGACGGTAACAAAAAGCTCAAAAAATCAAAATAAGGGTGTTATATATGAAAGTTATGATTGCAGCCGGCGGAACCGGCGGCCACGTTAATCCTGCTCTTGCAGTTGCCGGCGAAATAAAAAAACAATACCCCGATGCAGAAATCTGTTTTGTGGGAACGGCTGACCGCATAGAGGCAGAAATTGTGCCTGCGGCAGGCTTCCCTTTGAAAACTATAGAAATCTCAGGCTTCAAAAGAGGTTTTTCACCGGCGGATATTAAAGCCAACGTAAAGACAGTAACAAGATTATTAAAATCCTCCGGCGCAGTAAAAAAAATAATTAATGAATTTAATCCCGACGTTGCCATTGGTTTTGGTGGATACGTCAGCGGTCCCGTTATCAGAATGGCGGCGAAAATGGGCATTCCTACAGCTATTCATGAGCAGAACGCATATCCGGGTGTAACAAATAAAGCCCTTTCTGAAAAGGTTGATGCAGTTATGCTAACTGTTGAAGCGGCTAAAAAACACCTGAAATGTAAAAATGAACCCATCATTACGGGCTTGCCTGTAAGAGGTGAGCTTCTGGAAGCAGACGGAGAGGTTTCGAGAAATGAGCTTGGCTTTAATGAAAATCCCATTATTTTATGTATGGGCGGCTCATTGGGTGCAAGGGCAATAAATGAAGCTATCGTTGAGGTTGTTGCTTCACATAAGAACGATACTAAATATAATTATCTCATATCAACGGGAAAATACGGCACGTGGGTTCCCGAAAAGCTTCAGGAAAAGGGCGTTGACCTTGAAAATTCTTTGAATATCAAGGTCAGAACATATATAAATGATATGGACAGATGCCTTTCAGCGGCAGACCTTGTTATTTGCAGGGCAGGTGCATCATCTCTTTCCGAATTTGAAGCTTTGGGTAAGGCATCCATTCTTATTCCTTCACCCAACGTAACAGAAAATCATCAGTTCCATAATGCCATGGCACTTGTTGATAATAATGCGGCAGTTATTATAGAAGAAAAAGACCTCAACGGCGAAATCCTTGCCGCTGAGATTGATAAATTGCTTTCAGATAAAGCAAAATTAAAAGAAATCGGCGATAACGCAAGAAAAATGGCGGTGGTTGATGCCGCTTCAAGAATCTGCGGTATTGTAACGGGTCTTATTAAAAATTAACATATATGCGGGAGCGACATATTATAAACCGTAAGGTTTAATCTCTGAAGGGAGAGGGTAGTATGTCTGCTTTCATTATTAACGGTGGCAGGCGCATCAGCGGAAGTGTTAAGGTTCAGGGCTCAAAAAACAGTGTTTTGCCGATTCTTGCGGCGACCTATCTTGTGGGCGGAAAATCTGTTATACATAATTGCCCGAAGCTATCCGATACGAACAGCACTGTTAAAATATTGCAATCCTTGGGGTGCGTTGTTACGAGAAAGGGCAACACCATAGTCGTTGATAGCACCGATGCCTGTGGCTATGAGATTCCCGAACTGTTGATGCGTGAAATGCGCTCATCGGTAATTTTTCTCGGCGCTATAATCGGCAGAATGAAAAAAGCGGTTATTTCAGCACCCGGCGGATGCGAAATAGGGCTGCGACCCATTGATTTGCATCTGTATGCAGTTAAACGCCTGGGCGTAAAGGTTGACGAAGAATTCGGCAAGCTTAATTGCAGTGTACCTGCCAGGCTAAAGGGCAAAAAAATCACATTTTCTTTCCCAAGTGTCGGTGCAACCGAGAACGCAATTCTCACGGCGGTAACAGCTGTTGGCTCAACCACTATCGTTAATGCTGCAAGAGAACCCGAAATAATTGATTTGTGCGATTTTCTTAATAAATGCGGTGCAGATATTTCGGGTGCGGGCGAAAGCATTATAACCATTAACGGCAAAGATAAGCTAATAGCTTGCGAGCATTCTGTTATAGCTGACAGAATTGCAGCTGCAACATATTTGTTGGCAGGTGCCGTAACAGGTGGCGACGTTTCACTAGAGAGCGCTGACCCCATTCACCTCAATGCAATTATTCCTCTTCTGGAGGAGGCGGGGTGTAATATTAATATACGTTGCAGAACGGTAAGGTTAAAGGCTCCCCAAAGACCGTTGAGAATAGATAAAATTGTTACCCAGCCCTACCCGGGCTTCCCGACGGATGCACAGGCGCCGTTCACAACTCTGGCAGCGATATCCAAGGGAACGAGCGTTATTGTTGAAAATATATTCGAGTCCCGCTTTAAACACGTGCCCGAGCTTTTGCGTATGGGTGCGAAAATAAAAACAGAGGGCAGAGTTGCCGTTGTTGACGGTGTTGAAAGACTTTATGGCGCAGAGGTTGTTTCGCCCGATCTCAGGGGCGGTGCGGCATTGGTTATTGCGGGACTTTGCGCAATGGGTCAGACAACGGTCAGAAATACGGTGTATATTGACAGAGGCTATGATGATATAGAAAATACATTGTGTTCATTAAATGCTGATATTAAAAGAAAGGTAATCTGAAATGAACGGAAGAAACCGCAAAACTACCAAAAGAGGTAATACGGTAATAACACCAAAAAATAAAAAAGAGCAGCTTTCAAACGATGAAATCCGCTCAAGAAACAAACAAAAGCTGATTCGCAAGAAAAAGATAAGAAAAGCCGTTTTGACTATTGGGGCGGTGGGTGTTGCTGTTTGTGTCTGTGTTGTGCTTATGATTGCTTTCGTTTTTAACGTCGGCAATATTGCGATTAAAGGCGATTCAAAATATCCCGTTTCTATGATTATTGAAAAAAGCGGTGTGGCTGAAGGTGACGCATTGTTTCTTATAAACAGCGACAAGGTTAAGAGTGAGATTGAAAAATCTCTTCCTTATATAAAAAATGTTTCAATAACAAAGAAGTTCCCCGATACAATAATTATTGAGGTTGAACCCGCAAAAGAGGTGGGTGCCGTTGCTTCAGGCGGCGGATACATAATAATTGATTCCGAATGTAAGGTTCTTAGCAAAGCTGCTGCGGTTCTGAGTGCGAGCACCTCAAATATTACCGGCATTTCCGTTAAGGGTGCAACAGAAGGCGAGCTTATTGAGCTTGATTCAGAAAAAGCGAGAGATGCTCTGTCGTCAGTTCTTTCTGCAATTGAAAAATCCGGCATTGAATTGATTACGGAAATTAACATTAAGAATATTAAAAATATAAAGCTTACTTATGACGAGCGCATAACCTTGCTTGTGGGTTCTGTTGATGATATCGATAATAAATTGGGCAGAGCAAAGCACGTAGTTAAGGCTGAAGATGAAAATAATATTCATGCAACGGGTGAGGTTGACCTCAGAGATGATAAAAGAGTTATCTTTACAGCTGATGAGGAAACTACTGCGCCACCGGAAACAGAGCAAACTCTTGATAACGGGGCACAAACACAGTAAAAAAATAATAAAAATTTATAAAATACCTTGCTATTAGACAAATTCTGTGTTAATATCTAAAGGATGTATAATAGTGTGGTGTATCGTGACTTGCGAAACACCTGCGTATAAATTAGGAGGAAGAAAAATGAACTTTGAAATTTCAAACGATTTTGAAGACGTTACCCAGATAAAAGTTATAGGTGTCGGCGGTGGCGGCGGTAATGCTATCAACCGCATGGTTAGCTCCGGCGTTCAGGGTGTTGAGTTTATCGCTATCAACACAGATAAGCAGGTTCTTACATTCTCAAAAGCTACACACAAAATACAAATTGGTGAAAAAGTAACAGGTGGCCGTGGTGCAGGTGCTCGTCCCGAAATGGGTCTCAAAGCCGCTGAAGAGAGCAGAGAAGCTATCGTTGACGCTCTTAGCGGTGCAAATATGGTATTCATCACTGCCGGTATGGGCGGCGGAACAGGTACAGGTGCAGCCCCCGCTATTGCTGAAATTGCAAAGAGCAACGGTATCCTCACAGTAGGTATCGTTACAAAGCCCTTCGCTTTTGAAGGTAAAAGAAGAATGCAGCAGGCTGAAGCAGGTATCGCAGAGCTTGCACAGCACGTTGACAGCCTTATCGTTATCCCCAACGAAAGACTCAAACTTGTTTCTGACCAGAAAATTACCTTTGCAAACGCTTTCGACGTTGCAGATGACGTTCTTCGCCAGGGCGTTAAGAGCATTTCAGAGCTCATTAAAATCCCCGGTCTTATCAACCTTGACTTTGCTGACGTTACAGCAGTTATGAAGGATGCAGGCCACGCACACATGGGTGTGGGCAGAGCAACAGGTAAAGAAAAGGCTGAAGCAGCAGCAAATGCGGCAGTTTCCAGCCCCCTTCTTGAAACAACAATTCAGGGTGCAAAGGGTGTTATCATCAGCATCACATCTTCTCCTGATGTTACTCTTGATGACGTTGACGTTGCGGCAAACATTATCGCTGACGCAGCTGATGCAGATGCAAACATCATCTTTGGTGTTGCATTTGATGAAAAGCTTGACGATGAAATGGTTGTTACCGTTATCGCAACAGGCTTCGGCACAGATTCAAACGGTTTCGCAAACAAATCAAATGCTGCAGCGGCAGATAGCTCATCTTCAGTTGAAGATGAAGACGGCGATATCGTTGATATTCTCGGTCTTTTCAAGAAATAATTCAGTTTCAAATCAGCCGACCGATAGCTTCGGTCGGCTTAATTTTTTATATGGGAGATTTTTGTTGCATTCCCCAATGCAAGCATTACTATGAAAAAACGAATTAAAAAGAAAAAAATTAAGTTTTTTAGCGAAATAACGGTTATTGTTCCCCTTATAATCGCAATGGCTATACTTTCAAGGACATTGCCGGATGGCGATCTCAGGCTTGATGTGGGCAAAAGTCGGGTGGGCGAAAAGGTGATTGCTTTAACCTTTGACGATGGCCCCGGCGGATACACCGAAGAGCTTTTAGACGGTCTTAAAGAGCTTGACGTTCAGGTTTCGTTCTTTGTTATCGGTGAAAAGGCAGAGAAGTATCCCGAAATTGTTAAAAGGGCATATAAAGAAGGTCACCTTATCGGTAACCATACCTATAGCCACGTTCGTCTGCCGTTTGTGGGCTACCGCACGGCGAAAGAGGAAATTAATAAAACCTCTGAAATTATTGAAGAAATTACAGGCTCAAGACCTCTTTTCTTCCGTGCACCCTACGGTGACGTTTCAGCAATACAGTTGAAACAGCTGGATACATTCTTTATAAGCTGGTCCGTTTCAACCTATGATTGGAACGATAAGGATGCAGATTATATTTATGAAAGAATAATGAAGAAGGCTGCTGACGGTGAAATTATGCTTCTTCACGACACTAAAAAGCCTACGGTTGAAGCAGTGCTCAGAGCTATCCCCGAATTGCAAGCGCAGGGCTATGAATTTGTAAGAGTTGATGACCTTCTTACCCGCAACGGTGATAAGCTGAAAATGGGTGTTCCATACAGAAAATGTGAACACGAAAAGGGTGCGGTTGTATTTTAAAGTAATAAAAAAGAGTGAACAAACATCAGTTTGTTCACTCTTTTTAGTTGTGATTGAATTAAAGCTTTTCGCAAATTGCCTTTGTATCTCTTGCAATAGCAAGCTCTTCGTTTGTGGGAACACAGAAAACCTTAACAGGGCAACCGGGCTCTGTGAGCTCGATTTCTTCGCCTCGAACTTCGTTTGCTTCCTTGTTGAGCTTGATTCCGAGGAATGAAAGATTTGTAATAACATCTTCACGGAGGTCGATACAGTTTTCACCGATACCGCCTGTGAAAGCAATAACGTCAACACCATCCATAGCGGCAACGTATGAACCGATGCATTTACGGATCTGGTACCACTGCATATCACGGGCAAGCTTTGCTCTCTTGTTGCCTTCTGTGGCAGCGGCTTTAACAGCTCTGTCGTCAGAATGAACGCCGGAAATACCAAGAACACCGCTCTGCTTGTTCATAATTTTATCCATTTCTTCTGCAGAGAGGTTGTGCTTCTGCATAATGTATGTAACAACAGAGGGGTCGATAGCGCCGCAGCGTGTACCCATCATGAAGCCGTCAAGGGGGGTAAGACCCATGCTTGTGTCAAGAACCTTGCCGTCTTTGATAGCTGTGATTGAGCAACCGTTACCAAGGTGGCAGGTGATGAGCTTGATGTCTTTAAGGTCTTTGCCAACAATTTCTGCTGTTCTGTATGCAACGAAACGGTGTGATGTACCGTGTGCACCATAACGGCGGATGTGGTCTTCCTCATAGTATTTGTAGGGGATACCGAACATATATGATGTTTCGGGCATTGTGCTGTGGAATGCGTTGTCAAAAACAGCTACCTGAGGAACGCTTGCGCCGAAAACCTCATTGCAGCATTCAATACCAACAACGTGAGCGGGGTTGTGGAGGGGGGCAAGAGCGCTGAGCTCGTCAATAGCTTTAAGAACGCTGTCGTCAACAAGAACGCTTTCTGTGAAACGGTCGCCACCCTGAACAACTCTGTGACCGATAGCACCGATTTCAGAAAGGTCGTCAATAACCTTGCATTCGCCTGTTGTGAGGGCATCCTTAACGATGTTGAAAGCAACCTTGTGGTCGGGGATATCAACGTATTCGTCAAAGCTTCTGCCGTCAAATGTTGAGCCCTTTGTGTGGCTCATATCTGTTGCGATGGATTCGCAGATACCTTTTGCGAGAACTTTTTCGCCTTCCATATCAAAAAGCTGATACTTGAGAGATGAGCTACCGCAGTTGATTACGAGAATTTTCATCATAAACCTCCATTAAAAGTGCGTATTTTCTTTTTTGGAAAATTAAATACAATAATATTGTGTAAAATACTTACCAAGTAATAATTATACCACTATTTTAAGGTTTTTCAATAGCAAACTTATACAAAAGAGGTGATTTTTTTGAATTATGGCATTGTTGCAGAGTTTAACCCCTTTCACAATGGTCACAAGTTTCTCATAGACTCAATAAAAAACAA
>JAZRPC010000019.1:0-6483 GCA_045649005.1 Acutalibacteraceae bacterium | reverse complement strand
TGAATGCAAAGGAGGTGGGGTCCCACGCTGTGTAGCCACGGGCTTCAAAGGTTGCCCTCAGACCGCCTGAGGGGAAGCTGGAGGCATCCGGCTCACCCTGGTTAAGCTCCTTGCCGGAAAATTCCATAATAATGCTGCCGTCTTTTTTTGGAGTTATGAAGCTGTCGTGCTTTTCGGCGGTGATGCCTGTGAGGGGTTGGAACCAATGGGTGAAATGGGTTGCGCCCTTTTCCATTGCCCAATCCTTCATTGCGTTTGCGATAACATTTGCAACGGGCAAATCGAGGCGGTGACCTGTTTCAAGAGTGCGCTGAAGCTCCTTGTAGGTTTCTTCGGGCAACCTTTCTTTCATTACAGATGCGCTGAACACGTCACAGCCGAAATAATCCGGTACAGTTTTCATTTTATCCACTCTTTTCTTTAGAGATTTTTACTCAGAATAATTTACCGACATAGCCTGCGGCGATGCCGAGAACGGCAGAAACCAAAACAAGAATAATTGGGTGAACCTTTTTCTTGAAAATGAGGAAAATGCCGATCAGACAAATCACAAGTGATATTGCCATGTTATAAAAATCAAGGCTTGCAAAGGCGAAGCCGTTGGGGAAGAATACCGTCTGCCCGATGGTTAGCACCGCACCTGCGATAAGACCGATAACTGTGGGGCGAAGACCGTTCATGCAGCCCTTGACCGCTTTGCTTTCCTGAAATTTCTTGTAGATTCTTGCAACGATGAGAATAACCACGAATGATGGCACAACAACACCGAGTGTGGCACAGGCGGCGCCCAATATACCGCCGAAAAGACCCATGTCACCGGCTGCTCTGCCCGTTTCCATACCAACATAGGTGGCGATGTTTATTGCAAAAGGGCCGGGGGTGCTTTCGCTGACGGCGATGAAGTTAACGATTGCCTCCTCCGTCAGCCACCCTTTTTCAAGAACGGCATTCTGAATAAGGGGGAGCATTGCGTAGCCACCGCCGAAGGTGAAGGCGCCGATGCTGAGAAACGTGAGGAAAAGCTCAAGGAAAATACTCATACTTCATTACCCCTCTTTCTTTGAACAAGAGAGTAAACAAGCCCGATTACAGCGCAGGAAACGATGATGTATATAACGCTGATATCAAGACCGAGAATGTCTATGAAAAGCGATGCTCCGAAAGCCCCGAACATAATGATGTATGAAAAAAGGTTTTTGGGGCATTTTTTGTACATGGAATAAAACGCCTTTATAACAAGGGCGAGCACACCTGCACGGATGCCGTTGAAGGCATATTTCACAGGCTCAAGTGAGCTAAATTCGCCGAGAATGAGGGAGATTACGGAAATAACAATGAATGAGGGTAGCACAACGCCGAGTGTGGCACAAAATGAGCCGAGGACGCCGGCAACCCTGAAGCCCACAAAGGTTGCGGAGTTGATGGCGATGGGGCCGGGTGTGCTTTCTGAAATTGCGAAAATGTCGAGAATTTCTTCACCCTTGAGCCACTTGTGTTTTTCACACATTTCTTTTTCGATTATGGGAATCATTGCGTAGCCGCCGCCGAAGGTGAAGGCGCCGATTTTGAAAAAGGTGAGAAAGAGCGTCAATGCATTTTTCAGCTTCTTTTTCAAAAAAATCCCTCCTATTTACACTTATTGAATAAATTATATATAATTATTATTATTTCGTCAATGTGAATTAATGCAGATTAAAGGGCAGAACACTCGACTTTTTTTGTTACTTATGGTATAATAATTAATACATAATGCGGAATATGGAATTGGGCTTCTCACCCCGAAACTCGCTATTTGCTACTTGTAACTAAAAAGTAGGGAACGGTCTTGACCGTTCCGCAAAAATCGAGTACAAAAACGGGCGGGTCAAGACCCGCCCCTACGTTATAACAAATGACTTTTTTCAGGTAGGTATATATATGGAATTTGAAAAAGCAAAAAAGAGAGTTGAAGAATTGACGGCAATTCTCAACCAATGCATTGAAAAATATTATATGGGTAACGAGAGCGACGTTTCTGACTATGATTACGATATGATGATGCGTGAGCTGTCGGAGCTTGAGGAAGAATTTCCGCAGCTTCTCAGGGAGGATTCGCCCACCCACCGTGTTGGCGGCAGTAGTGACAACACCTTCCAGAAGGTTCAGCACACCGTGAGAATGGAAAGCTTGCAGGACGCTTTCTCTGTTGAAGAGCTGAGGGAATTTGACGCACGTGTGAAAAAGGTTTTTCCCGAGGCAAAATACGTTGTTGAGCCGAAAATAGACGGGCTTTCCTGCTCGCTAGAATACAAAAACGGCGTGCTTGTGCGTGCCTCCACCCGTGGCGACGGCGACGTTGGCGAGGACGTTACGGCAAACGTAAAGACCATTCGCTCCGTGCCATTGAAGCTCAATGAGGAAATCCCCTTTATTGAGGTGAGGGGCGAGGTGTATATGAGTCACGATTCCTTTGACGAGCTTGTGGCAGCTCAGGAGCTCAACGGTGAAAAGACCTTTAAAAACCCAAGAAATGCGGCATCGGGCTCATTAAGACAAAAAAACCCGAAAATCACAGCGGGCAGAAGGCTTGATATTTTTGTTTTTAATATTCAGCAAAAAGAGGGTGGAAGGACTCTTTCCTCTCACAAGGAATCACTTGATTACCTTGGGGAGTTGGGCTTTAAAACCGTGCCCGGCTACAAGAGGTGCGACAGCATTGACGATGCTATTGAATGCATTAACGACATTGGCAACAACCGTGGCTCACTTCTTTTTGACATTGACGGCGCAGTTATAAAAACCGACGATTTCGCAATGCGTGAGGAGCTTGGCAGCACGGCAAAATTCCCCAAATGGGCGGTTGCCTTTAAATACCCGCCCGAGGAAAAGCCTACAAAGCTTCTTTCGGTTGACATACAGGTTGGCAGAACAGGCGTTCTTACCCCGACGGCTGTTTTCGAGCCCATTACCCTTGCGGGCACAACAGTTTCAAGGGCGACCCTTAACAATGCGGATTTTATTAACGAAAAGAAAATCGCAATCGGTGACACCATTGTTGTGAGAAAGGCGGGGGATATTATCCCCGAGGTGCTTTGCGTTGAAAGCCATAACGGCGAAAATCCCGTGTTCACATTCCCCGAAAATTGCCCTGCCTGCGGCTCAAGGGTAGCAAGGGAGGAGGGCGAGGCGGCAATAAGGTGCAACAACCCCGATTGCCCCGCACAGCTTCTCAGAAAGCTGATTCACTTCTGCTCAAGAGATGCTATGGATATCGAGGGGTTGGGTAGTGCCGTTCTTGAACAGCTCGTTTCAGAAAAGCTGATTTCAAAAGCATCGGATATTTACAGGCTCACTCCGATGGATTTAATCACCCTTGAAAGAATGGGGCAGAAAAGCTCCCTTAACCTTATTGAAGCCATTGAAAAGTCGAAAGCGAACGATTTATATAAGCTGATTTTCGCTTTGGGTATTCACCACATCGGCTTGAAGGCCGCAAAGCTTCTTGCAAACCACTTTGAAACAATGGAAAATCTTTTGAATGCAGAGGTTTCAGACGTTGTTGAAATTGAGGGCATCGGCGAAATTATGGCGAAAACACTTGTTGACACGCTGAAGCTCCCCGAAACACGCACCCTCATAAACGAGCTTTGCGCTCTGGGGCTTAACACGAAAAACCTCACCGAGAAAGAGGATGACCGTTTCAGCGGTATGACCTTTGTTCTTACGGGGACTCTCACAAAATACGGCAGACGTGAGGCCCAGGAAATTATTGAGAAATTCGGCGGTAAGGCGAGTGGCTCGGTTTCGAAAAAAACAAGCATTGTGTTGGCCGGCGAGGATGCCGGAAGCAAGCTCAGAAAAGCCAACGAGCTTGGAATAAAGGTAATTTCGGAGTCGGAATTTGAAGAACTTATTAAATGAGTTACACAAAACAAGGCTTGTATATTTATACAATTTATCAATAGAAATCAATGATTATATAGAGTAAAATAGTTACATTAACCAAAAAGGAGTGTTTCTATGCCTACTAACGATATTCACAAAATAAAAACTAAAAGAAACAATCTTTACCTTCGTGTTGCTGAGGGCCATTTTGCAACAAACTACTCACACAGCAACTATTATATAGACGTTGCTGCTCAGAAATCACGTTATTCTGAGGCTAAAGCGGTTGCAGAAGAGCTTTGCTCGGGCTACAACTACGACACAACCATTGTTGACACAATCCTCTGCCTTGATGGCACGGAGGTTATTGGCACCTGCCTTGCTTACGAGCTGACAAAGCACTCGTTCACAAATATTAATGCTCACCAGACGATTTACGTTGTCACACCCGAAATCACAAACGGCTCACAGATGCTTTTCAGAGATAATATTGCCCCGATGATTAAAGGTAAGCACGTTCTTGTTCTTGCAGTTTCGGTGGCTTCGGGCTCAACGGCAAAGGCGGCGATTGAGGCTGTTCGCTATTACGGCGGCGAGGTTGTGGGAATTGCTTCGATTTTCGCAACCGCAAATGAATGTGCGGGCTACAAGGTGAACTCGGTTTTCAATCCCAATGACCTTGACGGTTATTTCAACACACCGCCACACGAATGCCCGCTTTGCAAGCAGAACAAAAAGATTGATGCTCTTATTAACTGCTACGGCTATTCTAAAATTAAATAAGATTGTTTTTGGTGCAGCTTCGGCTGCACCTTTTTTTGTGCGTAAGTAATGGGTAAATTGGCTTCGCAATGCATCTGCGAAGGGGAGAGGCTAGGGGGCGACCCACCACCCCGCCTTCGTTACACTACGGCGGTGTCCCCCTCCCTATTCGGCAAAGCCGAACAGGGATGATAGGCTTCGCAATACTTTAATATATCAAATAAAATCGGCGCTTGCGCCCCGAAACTTGCCACTTGCAACCTGCCACTTTCAACTTTAACAGGGATGATAGGCTTCGCAATAGGGGAATGGCGAATGGAAAAAGCGCAAAGCGAAAAACGCAGAATCTGATACTGTTTCTTTATCCCTCCCGGGGACTGTATCAATATCGGGAACTATTTCTATAACAATATCAATTTCTTTTTCTTTTTCTTTATCTATATCCGCTACAAATTTTAGCGTTTGGTAGCGTCCGCTAGGCATTTCGTTGGCGCAGCTCTTCACAAAGCATTGTTGTAGTAACGTATTTAAGGTCGTTTTCCGTAAGATGTGAAAGCTTTTTTGTGAGATTTTCGCTTTTTTTCTTTCCGCCCTTGCTTCCGTTTTCGGCATTCTTTTTGCAACGCTCCTTATACACCTCACGGTCACGGTCAAAGGCACTTTTCATAAATCCGAAAACCATTTTCAGCGACGGGTCTGAAAATTCAGGCTCCGTCTGATTCTTTGCATAAGAAAACATGGCTCGTGTTATTTCACCGAGCTGTGAATCTGACAGCACGCTTAGCGGCTCATACCAATCGAAATAGACCAAAAAGCTTTTTTTATTTTTCATTTTTCCTCCTTGAGCTTAAAAGAACAAATGTTCTGTTTTGGTTCTATTATACACCCGGAAATTTGGGGTTTCAACCTTGGTTGAGAAGTTTTTTGAATGGGTAGTTCGCTTCGCAAGGCTTTTACATATCAATACAATCAGCGCTTGCGCCCCGAAACTTGCCACTTGCAACCTGCCACTTGCAACTTAAATCCGGCATCTATACAATTGTTATGTTTTACAAATTTTCATATGAAAACAGTTGCACAATTACCATTGTTTTGGTGATGTGGGAATGGTATAATGCTTTTGTGAACAAATAAACCTTGTGGAGTTATTTATGGATACACCGAATATACTTTTAAAAAAAGCCGATGAAATAACAGCGAAGCTCAGGGAGCGTTACCCCCAGCTTGCGCCGTTTTTCAAAGGCTGTTTTCTTAATACAATCGAAACCACCGTTTCAAAGCTCGACGATGGCGGCTATTTTGTTATTACGGGCGACATACCTGCAATGTGGTTAAGGGACAGTGCATCACAGCTTAGCCACTACATACGCTATGCAAATGAGGATGAGGATTTAAAGGAAATTATCCGCAGTGTGATTGCACGCCATGCACAGTTTGTTTGCCTTGACCCTTATGCCAATGCATTTAATGCTGTTGCGAACAAAAACAGCCACAAGGATGAAACCGATTTTTATCACGACCTTATATGGGAGAGAAAATACGAGGTTGACTCCCTTTGTGCTTCACTTTACCTTGCTCATCAATATTATGAGGCAACTCTCGATTCTTCGATTTTCACAGAGCAATTCCACGAAATGATGTGGAAAATTGTTGAGGTTTTTGAGCGTGAAAAGAATCATTCTCGCTCTTCAACCTATTTCTTCAACCGTGAAAACTGCCCCCAGACCGACACTCTTCCCAACGGCGGCAAGGGTAACGAGGTTGCCTACACAGGTATGACCTGGTCGGGCTTCAGGCCCTCTGACGACAGGTGCATTTACGGGTACCTTGTGCCCGCAAATATGATGGAAGTCGGAG
>JAZRPC010000018.1:0-7611 GCA_045649005.1 Acutalibacteraceae bacterium | reverse complement strand
GAAGTGTAGGTGAGAAGAATCAATCTGCCCTCAGAATAAACGTAGTCATAGCGGGCTGTTTCAACGCCGTTGGTTTTAACAACCTTGCGGTATCTCATTCCGTCAACGTCGTAGCTGTATGAAATCTCTTTATTTCCCTTTTCGTATTTAACGAGCTCCCTGCCACGCCAACTGAGATTTGCGCCGAGGTAAGATGTGGGGTTACCGATTTCATCATAAGAAATGGTTTTGCTGTTAAAGCCCGTTAACCTGTCCTCCCATGTGTCTGCCCCATAAACGAAGCTGTCGGTTGAAACAAGCGTTTCGCCTGTAAACATTTCTCGGGTAACGATGTTGCCCTTTGAATCATAGGTGTATTCATAGGTACTTGAGCCCGACACTTCTCTTATAAGCTGCCCTGCTTCATCATAGACATACTGACTTGAACCGTTGAGGCTCTGAACACCTGAAACGGCAGAAGCGTTTATTATTCTTCCGTTTGAATCATAGGTGTAGCTATAGTTTACTGTGCCCGAATTTTCTCCGCCGATTGTGTTGTTAAAGGAAGAAACAAAGTTTGTTGTTATATCCCCCGTTGTTTTATAGCCGTATTGCGAAGAAATCGAAGCATAATCTGTAACAAGAGAATCCTTGGGATTCTTCATCATAACCGTTACGGATTCCGTTCTGCCGAACCAGTCTGTTACCGTTTGGGTGCCTATCGTTTTGCCGCCCACAACGGCTTCACTTTCGGTTGTTTTGCCGGTTTCGGCATTGTAATCGCTTTCATAAACGTTGTGAGTATATGAAACGCCGTTTGCGGTTTCCTCCGTTATGCTGATGGGCTGTTCGCTACCCTCTTCAGAAGAAGCGTCCACTTCAACGTCGGCAATTTGGTAAATTATCTGATTTGTTGAAGCGTCGGTAATTACGAGACCGTTTTCGGTATAGGTTATTTTGTGACCTGTGCCGTTGTCACGAATGCTTCTTAAATTGCCGAGATTGTCATACTCGTAGCTGTAGGTTATTGAGTCACGCTCGCCCTGAACCACGATGTATTTTTCAACCGCTGTAACCTCGCCAGTTTTGCCGCTGTATGAATATTTCACCGTGAAATCTTCGTTGGCTGTGTCGCCGAAAACAACGGATAAAACTCTGCCTCGGTTTTGCTTTGTACCGTAATTGTAGCTTATTAACGTGTTTCCGTCAACAAGAATCTTTTTCACCTGACCCCAGCCGTCGTATTCATAGGTATATTCAACGTTGCCCTGTTGAACCTTTTCCAACAAATCGCCGTCATAGACGTAGCTTATCGCAAGCTCCGTTGCGTTGCTTGCCAAGCCCGTTGCATTGATTTTTGCAAGTGTCAGGTAACCCATAGCATTTGACTGATAGGTTGTTGTTTTTTGTGCTGCATCTGTTACGGTTGCCAACGTTCCGTCGATGTTATAGGAATAGCCGGTTGAAACGTTGTTTTCATCCGTTTCGGATACAACAAAGTTAAAATCATCCGAATATGTCACCGACGACTGCATATAGCTTTCACCGTCAAAGCTTTTTGTGGTTTCTGTTTTGCCGTCGTCGCTGAGAGAAACTGTGCCGCTTTGTCTTTTGCACTCAACGCACTCACAGCTTTCTTCACTTTCGCAAGTGCAGGGGCAATCAATTTCTTCGCACTGTTCGCACACGCAAAGATCAGTCGGCTCAGTTTCGTCGGTGTCGGGTGTTTGTTCATCTGCGGCAGATTTCATATCTTCCAAAGAAAAGCTGACAGCATCTGTTGCCAACGTCAGCTCCACTCCCGTTACAAATGAATCCTCGGGAACGTTTTTGGCAATTACTGTAACGTCAACGGCCTCAACGTCTGCTTTCAAAGCAAACGATTCCACCGCATACTGCCAGCCGTGGCTTTCGGGTGCAAAATCAACAACAAAATTTTCTGTAACGCTCTGTTGTGTTGTTTCGGTTAAGCCCGTTGCTTCGTCAACTGCTTCAACGTCCTTTGTGTAGGTGTAGGTGACCTTTATCTGTGCGGCGCCGTTTGTTAGCTGTGGGTTAACCGATGCATACTGCGCTTGTGCCTCGGAATGAATAAGGTTGTCGTCAAACCAGCCCTTATACCAACCGCCGATGCTGTAAACATCCCCCTTTTTGCCATTGATTTTAACATTCTGGGTTATTGCCGAAACGTTGTCGGAAACTGTGTGGCTGTCGCCTGTCTGCACCAACACCGCAGAGCCGCCGCCAAGAGCTGATGCATAAACTTTTTTGCCGTTTATTGTTTCGCTGACTACTTCCGTTTCATTCCAGGCGCTGTCAAGATTAAAGCTGCCGTTTTCAATGAAGTTGTAGCAAGCTGTGCCGTTGCCTGTTTCAAGCTGGGCACAATCCACATAATATGAGCCGCTACCGTCTGCAAAGCCGATTTCAACCTTTATGCTTTGCGGCACAAAGCCTGACCTCGGAATATATGTAACGGATGCCTGTGTCCAATCCTCGGCTGAAACTACGGTTTCGCTTGCGCTGTAGCCAATGTTTTGTGTAGCCTCGTCTGTGTTGCCGGATTCGTCCTTTGCGGTTATACGCAAGGTTAAAGACCCTTCGGTAACACTCTTAACGTAAACCGAAAACGTATAGGCTGCTGTGTTTTCAACCTCAACCTCTTGGCTAACAAAGTTGGTTTGGTTGCCCGCACTTGACACAAGGTAAGCGTAATCACCAAAGTAAGAGTTATCAAACCCGATTACGTTGCCCTCAGAATCCTTTGACGGCTCGGGGGCTGTTGTTCGCTCAAAGGTTCCTGACCAATGCTTTGCCTTTGTGCTGTCGATAAACGAAGCCTCTTCAAAGCTGCCGTTTGCCAACAGGTTTTCTGACGCTATCCGCCATTTGCTGACGTTGAAAACGCTTTCGTCGTTTTCAAGACCGGTATCTGCCTTATAGTAGTTGCCGGCATCGTCAAAGGCATATGCCAAAAGTCCGTTTTTAGCAAATTGGTATGTCTGAGTTCCGTTAAACTCATCTGCAATTTTAACCTGTGAATTTCCCAAATCGGTTAACTGAATGGTGTTTCCCAAGGTTGTGCCCGCATACTCCGAAACTGCCGTGACCTTGCCTAAGCTGTCATAGGTGTAATTGATTTTGTAATCATCTATGCTATTAACACTTGTAAGGTTGCCTGCAGAGTCGTATGTGTAGGCTACACTTTCGCCGTCGGGATATGTGACACTTGTGAGATTGTTGTTTGAATCATAGGCATAGCTGACCTTGAGCGGTGTATTCGTTGTACCGCCCGTTAATTGCTCGTTTGTTGCAGAAAGGCAGTTGATTTCACTCAACAAGCCCGTTGTTTCATTGTAAACAAAATCATATTTTCTGCCTATGCCGTCTGTAATATAATCAATTTTAAAATCATCCGTATAATGGATATCTATGCTTTCTGAATTTTCGCCGTCTTCTGTTTCGCTTTCACGAATAGCCGTGGCAATACCCATTTCGTTGAAATAGGTTGCATATCCACCCGGGGATATGAGCCTGATATTTTCAAAGGATGGGTCAGAAGCGGAATCGACCAATTCAAGCATATATCCGCTGTTTTGGTTTTCGGGTTCCTCGAATTCATAGACTGTTTCGTCGTCTTCGGTTGTAGTTGTCAAAGTGAAATCCAAAACCGTGCCCTCGCCTGTGTAAACCTGGTAAGAAGTGTCAGAAAAAGCCAATACCGCTTGTATATATGACGGAACCCATTTGTTGCCGTAGCAAAGATTTACAGAATACTCTTCAAGATCATATATATTTACTAAAATTTCTTTGAGCCTGTTGTAGGCGGCGTCATAATTAAACGAAATATCAACAGGCAATATTCTGCCGCCGAGAGTTAAATCGCTTCTGTAAAGCGATAAGCCTCGTGAAAACTTATTCACGCTTACCACGCCTGCTCTGCCTACATCCTGAGCCAAATTCTCTTGTGAAGCAGGGCTACCGCCTGTGTCAACATAATTCACACAGCAAACGGTGTTGAATGTGTATGTTGTAATTCCCTGTGTTCTTGTGGCATCTAACAACACAGCCACGTTGGTTTCTGTGTTTTCATCGGGCAAAAGGGCAAAGCCGTTATTTTCTTCGCCACAAAGCCAGCCCTTGAAAAGCTCGGTTATGTTAAAATACATAGCTATTTGCTCTGTGCTTTCAAGACCAATGAAGCTATCTATTATTTCGTTACCGTAAAAGCCGTTGCTGCCCGATTCGGAATAGACGCTGTTATAGGTAACGGTATCCACATCCCACGGTGCTGTTATTTCTTTGAGAAGCACGTTGCCGCTTGTTTTAAACAAGGCACTGCAAACATAATCAACGTCGGTTATAACAACGTTGGGGGCTTTAAAACACTCAAATGCATCCATATTAAATTTAACAAGAATCTCTGCATTCTCTTCTGTGTTGCAAACAAAGCCGTTTTCGCTGTTCACAAAATTTGTCTCGCTGTAGTCGCCGTTTCGTATAACCGTGTCTTCAATGAAAGCTCCGTTTGAAGAGGGCACGCAAATAACCGGGTCAATAGTTACCGGGTACACTCTTTCGGAAGCTTCAAGCCATTCCTGCGATGGGGTGTAGGTTAATGTTAAAACTTCTTTTTCCGTGTTTTCTGCGGTTACTATAATATCAAAAGAAGCCGCCCCCGAAGCATCGGTCATAACCGGTGCGGGAATTTCAAAAACCTTTTCGTTTTTGCTGTTTGTAAAAAGAAGATTATTGTTGCTGTCAAACGTTGCAACAAGGTCGCCCTTTTCAATATCAAACGAGTATGTTTCTTTTAAGCTTTCTTTGTTGTGAACTATAATGTTCTCTTTTATAAATTGCGGTGTAACGATATACTCAACGTCTGTATCGGGATTTATTTCTTCATAAGTGATTCCCGAAACAGTCTGTGCCAAATCCTCGGCAATTTCGTCTGTGGCTTGAGATTCCTCTACCACAGCGGTGCTGTTTTCAACATCGTTAACGCTGAACGCCAATGACTCGCCGCCGTTAACGACGGTGATTTTTTCATCCTCCGCCATTGTCTGCGGAAACAGGACGTCAAAGGTACCATCAACGTTTTTTATCGTTTCATCCGTTGCTTCAAGTGTATTGTTTATTTCTTTCCACTCGCCGTTTTCATATGAATGAAGTGGCATTTGTGAAATTACGGTGGTGAAGGAGCCATCGACGAGTTTATAGGTTTTTGAAAATTCATCTCTTTTTTCATATACTTCGCCAATGACGCCGGTGGGTAAAGAATCTGTTTCTACTGTTTCACCAAGTAGCTTATCTTCGTACTCTTTTTGTGCGTTTTGTTCGTTTACCTCTGCGGCAAAAACAGGGGTTGAAACTGAAAAAACGCTGATTAACATCAAAACAACTAAAAAAACCGATAAATATTTTTTAATTATTTTCATTCTCTTACCTCCTGACTTTTTACGTGCCTACATTCTACCGTGTTATTTTCTTGCCGTTTCACCCACCTTTCTGATTCACTCTGTTTTTAGCTTTCACTTATATATGAAAAAATTTTCAAAATTGCTACAATTTTTTTGGAAAAATTTTTCGTTTTTTACATATTTGTAGAGTTGCACAAATCCAAGGCTCGTAATTTGTGTAAAACGCAAAAACAGGACGTTCTTGACCGTCCCCTACGTTATTCGTTTCATCAGCGAAGAGTATCCGCAAGGGGGCGACCCACCACCAAAAGCGGAGCTTTTGGTCCCCCTCCCTATTCGCTAAAGCGAACAGGGATGATAAGCTTCGCAACACATTAATAAAATGCCGTGCGCAGCACCCGAAACTTGCCACTTGCCACTCTCAACTTGCAACTAAAAAATGTAGGGGACGGTCTTGACCGTCCCGCAAACCGAGTACCAAAACGGGCAGGTCAAGACCTGCCCCTACATTATCTATCCCAACAACAAATTATTACAACCGGCGCAAAGCGCCCCGAAACTGGTAGCTGGCGACTGGCAGCTAAGTAATCGGCACGCAGTGCCCCGAAACTTGCCACTTGCAATTTGCCACTTGCAACTGGTATATATGTTGTTCGTTTCATCAACGAAGGGGAAAGGTTAGGGGGCGACCCACCACCAAAAGCGGAGCTTTTGGTCCCCCTCCCTATTCGGCAAAGCCGAACAGGGATGATAGGCTTCGCAACACTTTTACATATCAATACAATCGGCACGCAGTGCCCCGAAACTTGCCACTTGCAATTTGCCACTTGCAACTTATATGAATAATGACTTCTGCGCTGAAGCAAGGGATATTGTAACTTTTTTCTTGATTCAGATGCAGAAGGCTTTTTCTCCACCCCGATGGTGTATGAAGATACTCCGAGTGGGTGGAAAAATGACTTCTGCGCTGAAACGAGGAAAAAGTTCACCATTTGTGGTGAACTTTTTCGTGAAACCCTATAACATTTTCTATTTTAAGAACCGTTCCGTCATCAAGGGTAACGGTGCCGTTGAGAACGCCGAAAAGCTTATCTGCCTTTTCGCAGATAACGCCGGCGCTTATGTTGGTGTGGTCGTTAAAGAAAGGCTTGAAGGTCATATTCCAGCGATTGTCGTTGGAGGTAAGCTTCCATTCATCCATTGGGTTTTTATCAGGCATACCGAAATCGACCAAATCAAGCTTGTGGCATTTGCCGTCATAGAAAATCATATTTTCGCTTGCGTTTGAGGTGTCGCCGAAGCCGTAGCCGATATTATAGCCAAAGGGCTTGCCGTCAACATAGCCGCAGCCGATGCCCCAAAACCAGGTGTTATTATACGTCCACACTCCTCTGCCCCAGTCAAGAATACCGAAATCCTTTGAGGAATCGAAGGTGTATGTTCTGCCCTTGACCTTGACGTAACCGCTTGCGTTCATACAAGTGATTTTCTGGTTATAGTAGAAGGATTTTTCATCTTCCTTCCACGGGGTTGCGATAACCATTGTATCCATAGGGGGCTGAGTGAGAAAAACGTCTGCCTCAAGCTCGGTGTGGTTGAAGCATTTGTCGTATTTACAGTAAAGACGTCTGCCGTCCTGTGTGCGGTCGATATGATAATCGCAGGTTTTGGACTTAAAAGAAATGTCGCCCTTTTCACTTGTTAAGGGGAGATTCATTTTGCCGTTTGGCATAAGCTGAACCTCGGTGCAATCAAATTTCTCTTTAGTTTCAAAATCGAAAACCGTGCAACAGACAAGCCCCATATAGCGGTTATCGGCAAAGGTGAACGAAAGGGCATATTTACCCTCGCTGTTCATTACAAGGTAATAATCCCACTCTTTAAGGCGTTTTCTTTTGTTTTTGGCAACCATTTCGGGTGCATAATCAAACACAAGAGAATTTGCCCAACCCGGTTCACGAAGAACACCGTTTTTGTCAAGAAGCGGACCGCCACCTGTGATTTTATGGTTTTTATTCATAATCAGATGCCCTTTTCATCATAAAGGAATACGGTTTCAAGAGCGAATTTAACACCTGTGTCAACAGCCTGAGGTGAAAGCACGCTGACGTCGTCAAGTCTTGTGTGATAATATCTTGCGGGGGCGGGATCCATTGCAACAAATGAAGCCGCAGGCACACCTGCCTGTGACATTGCCGCCGCATCGGTTGAG